>CAZNHN010000084.1:0-4774 GCA_964572415.1 uncultured Phaeodactylibacter sp. | reverse complement strand
CAAGGTTGTAACGCTTATCGGAGAAGAACAGCTTATCGATGATACCGCGGGCGGTTTCTTCATCGGGTGGATCTGTTCCGCGCAGCTGTCGGTAGATATACTGCACCGCTTCCATCTCAGAGCTGGAAGGGTCTTTTTGCAGTGTATTGTATATAATGGAGTAATCCTGGTCAATCTCATCTTTTTGCAGGATAACCGTTTCGGTTTCTGCGTTGAGGATAAGCTCGATATTGTCCTCATCGAGTACAATATCCCGTTCCAGAATAATTTCATTCCGTTCAATGGTGACCACTTCACCAGTATCCTCATCCACGAAATCTTCAGACCAGCTACGCAGCACCCGTGCAGCAAGCTTGCGCCCGATGGCTTTTTCGAGCCCATCACGGGTAGCAGGCACTTCGTCTGCAAGATCGAAAATATCGAGAATGGCTTTATCCGTATCATACCCGATGGCCCGCATCAGGGTCGTTACCGGGAACTTCTTCTTACGGTCGATGTAAGCATACATCACCGTATTAATGTCTGTAGCGAATTCCATCCATGCGCCCTTGAAGGGGATCACACGGGCAGAGTAGATTTTGGTTCCATTGGGATGGAAGCTTTGCCCAAAGAATACCCCAGGTGAACGGTGAAGCTGTGACACTATGATCCGTTCAGCACCATTGATCACAAAGGTACCCTTAGGTGTCATGTAGGGGATGTTCCCGAGAAACACATCCTGCACGATGGTTTGAAAATCCACGTGCTCTTCGTCATTACAGGACAGGCGCAGCTTTGCTTTCAGCGGCACACTATAAGTAAGCCCTCGCTGCATACACTCATCGATAGTGTAGCGGGGAGGGTCAACGAAGTAATCGAGGAATTCCAGAACAAAGATGTTTCTGGCATCTGTGATAGGGAAGTTCTCCTGAAAAACCTTATAGAGTCCTTCGTTCATACGATTTTCAGGTGTTGTTTCCAACTGGAAAAACTCCTGAAAGGACTTTAACTGGATTTCGAGAAGATCGGGGTATGGTGAGGGAAGCTTTATTTTGCCGAAGTTCACTCTCTTCTCTTCGGCGGTCAATACCTTACCGTTTGACGTCATTGGCAATATTGTTTGTGTTCTTGGCATTCAAGAGCTTTCTCTCAAAAGCAGCCGCTGTAATAATACCCAAAATTATGGAAAAAGTTCAATTTTCGTGAACTTATCTATACGACGATAGGCTTAGCCAGTTGGAGACCAACTCGCTAAGCCTTGTGGGGAGGGAAATGAGTGGTTTTCAATGAATTCCACACACTCCCCTTCCGTTGTATCTGCTGATTACTTCAGCTCAACCTCAGCACCGGCGCCTTCCAGTGCTTCCTTGATTTTCTCAGCTTCTTCCTTAGGCACACCTTCTTTGATAGTGCCGGGAGCGCCGTCAACCAGTTCTTTGGCTTCTTTCAGACCAACGCCAAGCAAGCCTTTCACTTCCTTAACGACTTTCAGTTTGCCTGCACCTGCAGACTTCAGGATAACATCGAACTCAGTCTTTTCTTCAGCAGCTGCACCGCCTTCGGCTGCGCCACCACCTGCAGCAACTGCAACAGCTGCAGCAGCAGGCTCAATGCCGTATTCCTCTTTCAGGATAGTTGCCAGTTCGTTGACCTCCTTTACAGTGAGGTTGACCAGCTGTTCTGCAAATTCTTTCAGATCTGCCATTGTAAGATAATTTTTGAAGTAGTGTACGTTTAAAAATATATTGTGCGTACAGCTTGGAAGCCGTATTGATTGGGCAGCCAAACAGAGGGCTGCCGGGTTGAATTACGCCGCGCGCTCTTCGAGTGCCTTGAGGAGACCGGAAATGGTCTGACCTCCCGACTTGAGAGAGCTGATAACGTTCTTCGCAGGAGACTGCAGGAGCGTAATAACTTCTGCCAACAAGTCTTCCTTCGATTTGAGGCTAGCCAGGGCTTCAAGCTGATCGTCGCCGATGTAAACATCGGATTCGATATAAGCTGCTTTTAGCGTAGGCTTCTCACTATCTTTGCGGAACTCCTTGATCAGTTTAGCCGGTGCATTCGCAGTCTCTGTGAAAAGGATTGCAGTATGCCCCTTCAGTGCCTGATGAAGTTCTTCGTAATTCTTTTCCTCGGGTGCCGCTTCGAGGGCTTTTTTGATGAGGGTGTTTTTCACCACCTTCATCTCCACGCCTTTTTCGAAGCACATGCCGCGGAATTTATTGATTTGTTCTACCGTAAGCGTAGAAGAATCTGCGAGGTAAAAGTATTCTACCCCGGATAGCTTTTCCTTCAACGCCTCAATGGTAGCTGTCTTTTCTGCTCTAGTCATTGCTCTTCGGTTTTGAAAAGTTTACTTAACCAATGTTTTTGGCGTCTACCCGAATACCGGGGCTCATCGTACTTGCCATTGTAACGCTGCGCATGTATGTACCTTTCGCAGATGCAGGGCGCATACGGCTCAGTGTTCCGAGCAGTTCCTTTGCATTTTCAGCCAGCTTTTGTGGCTCAAAGGACACGCGGCCAACGGAAGCGTGGATAATACCATATTTGTCTACACGGAAAGAAATCTTACCGCCTTTAACATCCGACACTGCCGAGGCAACATCAGGGGTAACGGTTCCGGTCTTTGGGTTTGGCATCAAACCACGGGGACCAAGAATACGACCAAGCCGACCGACCTGAGCCATTGTCTGTGGCATCGCCACAACAACGTCAAAGTCTGTCCAGCCACCCTGTACCTTTTGAACCAGTTCGTCAAGACCAGCGTAGTCAGCACCAGCTGCTTTAGCTTCCTCTTCCTTATCAGGTGTACAGAATACCAGAACACGCTTGGTCTTACCTGTACCGTGCGGCAGAACAACAGTGCCACGGATGGCCTGATCTGCTTTTCGGGGGTCTACGCCCAGGCGGATGTGCAAGTCAACGGAAGCGTCAAACTTAGTCGTGTTGACTTCTTTTACGAGTGCAGCTGCTTCATCAAGGGTGTAGCTTTTGCTACGGTCAACCTTAGCTTCGGCAGCAGCTCGCTTTTTTCCAACTTTTGCCATTGTGAAATATTTTGAGGTGAATAGCGTCCAGGTCTTACCTGAACTCCCTGCTTAATAATGATTTTCTAGCTTTCTGCAGCTGCTGCTGCTTCTTCGGGCGTCATCCAGGGAGGTGTTCCCTTGACAACGATACCCATGCTGCGCGCAGTACCTGCAACCATCTTCATGGCAGACTCTACTGTAAAGCAGTTAAGGTCAGCCATTTTGTTCTCGGCAATTGCTTTGCAATCGTCCCAGGTTACCGTACCTACCTTGTCGCGGTTAGGCTCTGAAGAACCTTTCTTAAGTTTGGCAGCATTGAGAAGCTGTACAGCAGCGGGAGGTGTCTTAATTACAAAAGAAAAAGACTTGTCCTTAAATACTGTAATTACAACCGGCAATACCTGCCCCTGCTTGTCCTGTGTTTCCGCGTTGAAACGCTTACAGAACTCCATGATGTTAACCCCCTTAGCACCAAGAGCCGGACCTACCGGAGGAGCGGGGTTAGCAGCGCCACCACGAACCTGCAGCTTGATAAAAGTATCTATTTCCTTAGCCATTGTATCTCGCTTTAAAAATATTTGGGGCTACGTTGCTTAGGGGAAGCTCCTGCATTTCGGTTGCATCAGCCAAAACGCAGGGACAAAAGCTTGTAGCTAAAAAACATGTTTGCTTATGAGTTCTTCTCTACCTGCATAAAGTTGAGCTCTACCTCAGTACCTCTGCCGAAAATTTTAACGATTACCTTCAGCTTCTTCTTCTCATCGTTGACTTCCTGAATGTCGCCAACAAATTCGCTGAACGGTCCATCAATGATTTTGACCGTCTCTCCTACGATAAACGGTTCGATCATCGCTTCTCCGGCTTCCTGAGATTCATCCACTTTGCCTAACATCCGGTTAGCTTCGGAAGGACGCATTGGGATCGGATTGCTCTTTCCCAGAAAATGAATCACATTAGGGATATTCGCGATAGTTTGAATGATTTCACCAGACAACTTCGTTGGTATAGCTTCTATCAGGATGTATCCCGGCAGAATGTTCCGTTCAGAAATCACTTTCTTGCCAGCACGGATTTTGTATACCTTTTCCGTAGGAACTAATACCTGCGTAATGAAGTCTCCCCACTTAGAGCGATCAATTTCAAGCTCAATACGCTCTTTAATTTTACGCTCTTTACCACTAATGACACGGAGAGAGTACCACTTTTTATCAGGCCCTGTAGACTCCAGGGGCTCATTGGTGACCTCTTCCTCTTCAATATGCTTTTCGTTGTCCTCAGACATCATTACGGATTATCCTGAAAAATTAAAGGCTGTAGATCTGGTCCAATACCCCTTTGGACACTACGTCCATGAGGAAAATAACCAGGGCGAGCAGAATTGAGGCTACCACAACGACAACCGTACTGCTTTGAAGGTTTGACCAAGATGGCCAGGTTACCTTAGTAACAAGCTCATTATAGCTTTCTAGAATATACAATTTCAACCTTTCCATCTTACTTCGCTTGTTAAGTTGAAGTCTTAAATTATTTCTTCAATTTAAAGGGATGTCCCATAGCACAACCAGCCGTTGCATCTATGGGATTCAAAAATGAATTTGCCCAATAAATTTAGCCTCACCGGTGGCAGATTCTTTTCTGCGTCTTTTGCAATAAGCTCTTGCAATTTGTCAGCAGGTCAATTTCTGCGTCCTCCGGCTTAGCATTTGCACGGGCAGGAGGACTTGAACCCCCAGCCTACGGTTTTGGAGACCGTCGCTCTA
>CAZNHN010000083.1:13713-20868 GCA_964572415.1 uncultured Phaeodactylibacter sp. | reverse complement strand
GCCGATAAGCGAACCGTCTGCCAATAATGCGGCAAATTATGACATTAGCAATGGAATTGGCACACCGGTCTCCGCAGAATTGCAGGCAGATCCAACCCGGGTGCTGTTATCGTTAGGCACCGCTTTGGAGAATACCGCCTCTTACACCCTCACTGCCAACAACATTCAGGATGAAGCGGGAAATGCAGCAGCTCCCCTGCAGGCTGCGTTCACCTACTTCAATATTCAGCCCGCCCTCCCCGGCGACCTTATTATCACAGAGCTAATGCCCGACCCCACGCCATCCGTGGCATTACCGGAAGCCGAATACCTGGAATTGTATAATGCCAGCAATAAAGTCATTGATCTTGGCACCCTGCAAATCACTTCAGGCAGTGCACCGGAGGCCCTATCTTCATTCCTTTTGCAACCCGGCCAGTATGTTGCGGTTTGTGATGAAGCCTTTCTACCGGCTTTTGCTGAATTGGGGCCTGCCGTTAGCGTGGGGGACTTCCCGGCACTTTCCAACGGCGGGGATGTCGCTACCCTCCTTGATGAAAATGGGACGACCCTGTTTGAAGTCACTTACACAGATGCCTGGTATCAGGACGAAGCGCGTTCGGATGGTGGCTACAGCCTGGAACTGATCCGCCTGGAGGGCCCTTACGCCTGCCCGGGCAACTGGCGGGCCTCCCAAAGCACCACCGGCGGTACGCCTGGCCTTGAAAACAGCCTGCTGGGTGCAGCACTCGACGCTACGCCCCCTTCTGTGGTCAAAGTGGTGCCGGAAAGCAATATGGAAATCCGCGTGCAGTTCAGTGAAATCATGGACATAGAGACCGCAACAGACCCTGGCGCATACACTTTAGAGCCAGCAATAACCATACTTGATGTAATCCTGCAACCGGATGGGCTGACCGCTTTGCTCCTGCTGGATGGTGAATTGTCCCCGGATCAGGCCTACACGCTCAGCTTTTCCACAACGCTTACAGATTGCATAGGCAACCCGCTTGAGCAGCAGTCCTTTGCGATTGGGCTCCCGCAGCCCGCCGAGCCCATGGATATCATCATCAATGAAATTCTCTTCAATCCTGAAACCGGCGGTTCTGACTTTATTGAGTTGTACAATCAAAGTGATAAAATCATCGATTTAGCAGGCCTTCAAATGCTCAACCGCATAAAAATGAGCGGCAGTGTAGAAGCTTCAGTCGACGATAACCTGTTAATTTTTCCAGGTGATTATCTGGTCTTTTCTGAAGACCCCACTGACATTCTCACCCGGTACACCGTCCCTCGCCCCGACCGCCTGCTGGAGAACGACTTGCCTGGCCTGGACAATGATGAAGGCAATCTGACCCTCGTGCTGAATGGGGTGACCCTTGATGCCTTCGATTACTCGGAAGACCTACATTATCCATTGCTCGATGATGAGAATGGCGTCAGCCTGGAGCGGATATCCCCAATGGCCGGCACGCAGGACGATGGCAACTGGCACTCTGCCGCCTCCACCGCAGGATTTGCCACACCCACCGGGCCCAATTCCCAGTTTTTTGAGCGCGAAGGAGTGTTTGACGAGATCATCAACATTCCCCGCGCCCGCTTTTCTCCCGATGAGGATGGCTTTGAAGATGTGCTGCTGATTGATTACACTACCGATCAGCCGGGCTATACCGCCAACGTCTGGATTTTTGATGCGCAGGGGCGGGAAATGCTCCGTCTCGTCAATAATGAAACCCTTCAGAATACCGGCACTTTCAAGTGGGACGGTATCGCTGCCGATGGCAGTCCTGCACGGATCGGCATCTATATCCTTTATTTTGAACTTTTCAGGCCCGATGGCGCTGTGGAAAAAGACAAGCGCGCAGTCGTGCTTGCCGGACAATTAGACTAAAATGTGGACAGGGCGAATTAAGAGTTTCAGAGATGCATTCCGCGGGCTGTGGTATACCATACGTACTCAGCAGAATGCCCAGATTCACCTGATGATCACCGTACTCACCCTGAGCTTTGGGGCTTACGTCGGGCTCACAGGCACTGAGTGGTGTCTCATTTTTGTAGCTATTGGACTGGTGATCGGTACAGAAGTAATCAATACTGCTGTTGAATCGCTGACAGATCTGGCCTCCCCGGAATACCACCCGCTTGCCGGCCGAGTGAAAGATGTAGCCGCAGGAGGGGTATTAGTTTGTGCCATTTGTGCGGCTATTATCGGGGTGATTATCTTTGGGCCGCACATTTTTGCACTTTTTTACCCTTAAATGGTTCTGAAATGATGACCGACCCGCTTAGTTTTAATTGCCTGCCCTTTGAGAAGCTATCACTGAAGGAACTGTACGACAGCATGGCGTTGCGGCAGGAGGTTTTTGTCGTCGAGCAGGACTGCCCTTACCTCGATGCAGATGGTAAGGATGAAGCGGGGCAACACCTGCTGGGGTACAATGCAGATGGCAAGCTTATGGCTTACACCCGATTGTTGCCCCCGGGTATTTCTTATCCGGACTACGCCTCCATCGGGCGGGTCGTCACTTCCCCTCTCGTCCGGCGCACCGGTGCCGGGAAAGTATTAATGCGTGAAAGCATCGCCTGGTGTTCCCGCCTTTATGGTGCAGTCCCTGTAAAAATCTCTGCACAGGTTTACCTGACCCGTTTCTATGAATCTTTTGGATTTGAAAAAGTGGGTGCGGAGTATCTGGAAGACGATATTCCGCATGTGGGGATGGTGTTGAGGTAGGTCATTTTGAGATCAGCTTTTAGTACCACTACCATCCGGTCAACTCCCCGATCAACCGGTCTAGCTTCTCCTCATCTTCGGTGTTCAGCGGGATATCAGCCAGCAAGTCCTGAAGGACGTACCTTCTCAACGCCGCGGCATCACCCTGGGATTGTAAGGACAGGAAAGTTCGGACGGTCTTCAGATCCAGTTCTGTAAAGTCGGATAGTTCACTGGCTGGCCATTCCGGGAAACGAACTACGGTTTTGAGCAGATTGAAGATACTCTTTTTATAGATGCCTTCTTCCCGACCTTTCTCCAAGCCTTGCTCCCGGCCCATTTCCAATAGTTGTTCTAATGTACTCATCACATTCGGTTTTGTCGTGAATTCGGTGTTTTCCAGTTCCTCCAGAAATCTCTTTGGGGAGCGCTCGGCTACGCCCAGGATATACGTAATGATGGAAAGCACCTGATCGCTGTCTTCTGCCCCTTCAAAGATAACTTCAATATACTCAAAGATCAAGTCCGGCTTATGCCGCAGCGCCATCGACAGTACCGTGGAGCGGAAGTAGCTAAGATCCAGCTTTAGCAATTCTTCCGGGGGTAATCGGTGCGCATCTTCAAACAGGAAACGAAAATCCGGCAGATAGGGTTTCAGGACTTCATAGCTAGGATGCCCCTTAAAGATTTCTCTGATGCGCTTGGGCCGCCAGGTTGCTTTCCCATTGTAAAACAGCAGGGGCAGCACCGGTTCTAACGGCTGATTTTGGGCTTTTACTTGCTCGCGCAGGAGCAGGAAAATGTACAGTCCTATTTGTACCGCTACATACTCGTCTGGCTCCGATTTGTGCTCGAACAGCAGGCAAAAATGAAAATGCTGCCCACTTCCACCCCTCAGCCGGCACCGGTACACGACATCAGCGCTGAACAGCTTTAAATTGGGGCGCATAGACTGCGTATTCTGCTGCTGCAGCGTACTGAGGTCAGCAATAGCTGCAATTTTAGGATAGAAATGCTCAAGGTAGGCTTTAACCACTTCCGGGTCGCTCATGGCCGACTTGAAAAAGCGGTCGTCTGGCTGGTGGATGTTTAGGTTCTGGGGCATGGTACAGAGATGGTGTGGAAAAAATCCTTATGCAACAAGTATCTTAAGCAGCGCGCACGACAAGCAGGGTTTTATACCATATAAAAGTGTTTGCTTTAGTCTAAACTACCCATCCGCCAACTGCCCAATCAGCCGGTCCAGCTTTTCCTCATCCTCGGCGCTCAGTGGGATATTGGCAAGCAGATCCTGACGGACGTACCTGCTTAGCGCTGCCGAATCCCCCTGCGATTTGACAGACAGGAAATTAGTGACGACCTCCACGCTAAGCTCCGTGAAGTCTGCTAATTTTGCAGCGGGCCAGTCCGGGAAATGTACCGCAGTTTTGAGCAGGTTGAAGATGCTCTTCTTGTAGATACCTTTTTCCAGGCCTTCCTCCCTGCCCATTTCCAATAATTGCTCTAATGTACTCATCACATTCGGTTTTGTTGTGAATTCGGTGTTTTCCAATTCCTCCAGAAATCGCTTGGGAGAGCGCTCGGCTACGCCCAAAATATACGTAATAATGGAAAGCACCTGATCGCTGTCTTCTGCCCCTTCAAAGATAACTTCAATATACTCAAAGATCAAGTCCGGCTTATGCCGCAGCGCCATCGACAGTACCGTGGAGCGGAAGTAGCTAAGATCCAGCTTTAGCAATTCTTCCGGGGGTAATCGGTGCGCATCTTCAAACAGGAAACGAAAATCCGGCAGATAGGGTTTCAGGACTTCATAGCTAGGATGCCCCTTAAAGATTTCTCTGATGCGCTTGGGCCGCCAGGTTGCTTTCCCATTGTAAAACAGCAGGGGCAGCACCGGTTCTAACGGCTGATTTTGGGCTTTTACTTGCTCGCGCAGGAGCAGGAAAATGTACAGTCCTATTTGTACCGCTACATACTCGTCTGGCTCCGATTTGTGCTCGAACAGCAGGCAAAAATGAAAATGCTGCCCACTTCCACCCCTCAGCCGGCACCGGTACACGACATCAGCGCTGAACAGCTTTAAATTGGGGCGCATAGACTGCGTATTCTGCTGCTGCAGCGTACTGAGGTCAGCAATAGCTGCAATTTTAGGATAGAAATGCTCAAGGTAGGCTTTAACCACCTCCGGGTCGCTCATTGCCGACTTGAAAAAGCGGTCGTCTGGCTGGTGGATGTTCAAGTTTAGGGGCATAATCATACAGAGTGTGTGTACGCCCTTAAATATACAAAATATTTTTAAAAACATCAATAAAAAACAAAATCAACACTACGCCTTTTTATCTACCCCGAATACCGCAGCGCGGCGCTCCCCTGATTCGACACGTATCAGTCCTTCCCCGTTATTGAAAGCATCGATATTGCAGGTCATAGGCTCAATGGCCAGGCAGGTGCGGTGTGGAGGCGTGAAAAGCTGAACGTAAGGGAACCCGCTCTCCCCCACCTCCTGCCAGTAACGGAGCTCCTGATCGGCATGCGTGAGCACAATCTCAATACGCCCTTCCTGCTGCTGCAGGGCGAAGCAGTTATCCAGCACTTCGCTGCCGATACGCCGGGGTTGCGAGAAAGTGGTGTATTCGTAGCGTTTGCCCGTGGGGATCATCGCCGCATTCACACCAATCATTTCACAGGGAGGAAGGTGCAGGTGATGATTGGCAAGGTCATCCGAAAGCCGGAAGTAAGGGTGCCACCCCATGCCGAAGGGCAATGCAGAAGCGCCTGTATTTTCTACAGATAACTCCACTTCCAGAGCGCCGGACCGAAGAGTAAAAGCAGCTTCAAACCGGAAGGGGAAAGGGTAGTACTCCAATGCACCGTCATAGTCGAACCGGCAACGGACCTGAGCATAATCTGCCGTGGCTTCCGAGCCTGCCACTTCCATCTCCTGCTCGGTACCGAAGCCATGCAGCGCGTTGTCAGTGGGCACATCATTGACCGGAAACGCATAGGCCTGCCCGTCCCATTCGTACTGCCCGTTTTTGAGGCGGTTTGGAAAAGGGTAAAGCAGTACATTTTTTGCCCAGCGGTTGATATCCATCTCACGGGGCGTTTTGTAGGTATCCAGCACAGCCTGCCCATTCAGTTGCAGGTCAATAACACAGGCACCAAATGCCGGTACAAGCTTGAGCTGATGAGCTCCGGTAGTATCCGAAAGCAGGTACGCTTCGTATTCCCCAAAGGCTTCGGTCTTAATTTGAAACATGCTTCCTGTTTTTTATCGATTACTCCCCTTCTGTTTCACTTAGCAGGCGCAGCAACACCCCGTTGGTCCAGCCAAAGCCGTCCTGTACCGGGTACTCTCCACCACCAGCTTCCAGTCCCATGTCTTCCACATTGTATTTTTCCACCATCTTGCCGGTATTTTCGTACACTTTGACATTCAGGGCGACCCAGTTGTCGCGTACGCGCTGCGCCAGTTCGTCCTCTCCGTAATTGCGCAGGCCCTTAATGCTCATCCACTGCAGGGGAGCCCAGCCGTTGGGGGCATCCCACTGCTGCCCGTTGTGGGTAAGGGTGGAAACGAGGCCACCATCGCTGAGGAAGTCCCGCTCCAGCACACCGGCTACATTCGCGGCCTGCTGAGGCGAAGCAATATTGAAAAATAGTGGGTACACGGCGGCCAGGGACCGCTGCCCGGTGAAGGCTTTCTCCACAAAATTGTAGTCCTGATAGAAGCTTTCCTGCTCATCCCAGAGGTACTTTTGAATAGCGGCGCGGCGCTGATCTGCTTTTTCCTCGTACAGCGCTGCCCGATCCGTCATGCCGTTCAGGGCGTTGGCTTTGGACAGGATGAGCTCCAGGTTGTAAAGCAGCGCATTCAGGTCTACCGGGATGATTTGCGTGGTCTGAACGGTCTCCAGGCGCTCAGGGTCAGCAAACCAGCGGCTGCTGAAGTCCCAGCCGGATTCGCAGGCAGATCGAAGGTCCCGGTAGACTTGTTCGGCAGGGCGGTCTTCTGCTTTTTCGGCGGTTTCGATATCATCACGGTGCATCTCCTCCCGGGGGTAATCGCCTTCATCCCAGTAACGGTTGAGGATTTCGCCTTCCGGCAAACGGACGACGTGCTTCGCGGCCGGGGTTTCGGCACTCACCTGCTCCTCCCCATTCATCCAGAAGGCATATTCTTTTTCCAGCTGAGGGAGGTAACGCAGGTAGACCGCCTGCTGATCCGTGGACTCCAGTTCAGACTGTGCCAGCAGGTCAACCATAGCAGCAAAGAAAGGCGGTTGGGACCGGGTCAGGAAGTAATCGCGGTTGCCATTGGGAATGAAGCCCACCGTATCAATGAGGTAGGCAAAGTTGTCCAGCATATTGCGGATCATATCGGTTTTGCCGGCAACTTCCAGCCCCAGCATCGTGAAGTAGCTGTCCCAGTAGAAGAAAAAATAGTAATGGCCCTCGCCTTG
>CAZNHN010000083.1:7138-13703 GCA_964572415.1 uncultured Phaeodactylibacter sp. | reverse complement strand
CGGCGGGATGAGCGACCCCATCGTGCTTTGATTATCGGGCTCACGGGTCAGCACCGGCCAAAGGGCATTGATGTGCGCTGCCGGGCTGCGGGAAGGGTCTGAGGTAAAACCGGAGGCGTAGTCCTTTGGCAATTCGAAATGCTCCAGTACAAAAGCCTTTAGATGAAACTCTGGTTCACCTTTCATTGCTTCGTAGGCGGCAAGGATCTCTTCCGCAGGCTGCTTAGGCGTACAGTCCACAAAGGTTTTTCCATCAGGGAAGACCTTTGCCATTTGAACGTCGACAAACAATTGCCCCCAGCGCTCTGCGGGCGGCAGGAAAGGATGGGCTTCGGCGGCCGGCTGTGTGGGATTTTGTTCTGCACCTGCCGGTGCGTTTTCGGTTTGACAGGCTGCCAGTGCGAGTAAAGTGCTTAGTGCGGCCAATAGATATGATTTTTTCATAGGTGGCGGTGGTTTAGATATTAGTCCCGGTGTGGATGCTCAATCAGTTCTTCCTGCTCTGTTTTAGTGACCACGGGCATGCCCAGGCGGTCTGCCAGTACGTACAGGATGATAGCGGCAACAATGATGAGCCATAGCCAGTCCCAGCGGGACAGTAAACGTCGTTTTTTAGGTTGTTCTTCAGACATAATCGAATCAGAATTCCATCCGCAGGCGGAGGTTGATCCGCCGGGAAGTGAGGTAATTCGGTATAGCGTATTGCTGGTTAAAGATAGTTTTTATCCAGGTATTGCCGGCCTGATTTCGGACCTGCATGAGGTTGAAGACTTCCAGGCTCAGCCAGGTGTTGCGTGTAAAGCTAAGGAAGTGGCTGGGATTTTTCCGGCGCCTCTCCTCATCAAACAGCTGCAGGCTAAAGCCAATATCCACCCGGTGATAGGGCGAAAAGCGGTAGGTATTGCGGAATACTTCGTTGTTGCCCTGCAGGCCAAAAGGCAGGCCGGTGCCTACGGTCAGGTTGAGGTGCATGCGGAAGTTCTCGCTATTGGGCAGGTAGTCCTGGAAGAGCATCGACAGGTTCATAAACTGATCGGTGGGGCGGGGTACGTCATCTACCGGCTGCCCCTCTGTCTGCCCGACTTCCCGGATGAGGTGCTGCACGCCATTGAGGCTCTCGCGCGCCCGCAGGAAGGAAAGGTTGATCCAGGACTCAGCCCCGGGCACAAATTCGCCATTCAGGCGCAGGTCGATGCCGGTCACGTAGCCCGTGGCATCATTCTGGCCAGAGTACCGGATGCGGACATTCTCAATCTCATAGGAAACAACATCCCACAGGCTCTTATAATAGGCTTCGGTGATGAAGCGAAATTTCTTGGGGTTTCTTTTACCCAGGTAGAAATCATAGGTGAAGCCTCCAACAATATGTGCGGACTTTTGTGCCCTAAGATCAGTATTCACACTACCGTCAAAGCCCCGCATTTCCCGGTAAAACGGGGGCTGATAGTACAAGCCGCCCGCCAGGCGATAGGAAATATCGCGTTTGCCTGCCAACGGTTTATACAGCAGCTGGGCACGGGGCGAGATGAGCAATTCCTGGTTCAAATCCCAGTAGGAAGCCCGCACGCCGGCGGAAACCCGCCACTCTCCGCGCTCTTCGTCGCGATAGGTGTAAGTATCCTGCACGAAGGCAGTGAAACGAGTGCTCACCAGCTCATTTCGGGTCTTGAGCACATTGAACAACTGGACATCCGAAGTATCGTAGGGCAGTGAATAGCCCGCCGAATCCAGGCGTTCCCACTCGTTGATACGATCGTCGATGAGCTCGTTTTGCACCTTGGCACTCCATTGTATGAAGTGGCTGGCTGTTACATCATCCTTGTCAGGATCGAGCTGCAGCTCAATGCCCCCTTTATGCTGGAAATTGTAGAGCTGAATGTCCAGGAAATTGCGGACAAACTGTTGCTGCGTACCCGTGCCCAGCTCGGCAATCACCTCCCCGAAGTTATCGCTACCCAGCCCGGTCTCAATTTGGCGCAGGCTGTACCGGCCAATGATGTCGAACCGCTCATTCTCATCACTGCGGAAGGAAGAAGCGAGGAATTTCAGGAAGAAGGGATTACGGCTGCGATCGGGCAGATAAGTCAGCGATAATCCGCCCATTGAGGTGGTAAAGTCGTCGACCTCCTGCCCATCAAATACGCTGAACAGCTCCAGGGCAAAGTTGATCAGGCCCAGAGCCGTGCTACGCTCCGTGGGCGTGAAGTTGTATTCTGAACGGTTATAATTGGCCAGCAGGCCGAGCTGCCAGTTGCGGTTGATATCGTAGGTAATGTAGGTCTGGAAGTCGGTGAAATTGGGAATATACTCACCCTGCACATCCAATGTGCCGAGCAGGTATCGGGTGGTTTTGTAACGAGCTCCAAAAAGATAGCGGAGTTTCCGGTAGCTGTCTTTCCCAACGTCCACGCTGCCCTCCACATGCGCAGAGCCCCCCAGGAAACTAAGCTCCATAGAAGCCCTCAGGCTATCCGGCCGTTTGTACTTGATGTCGAGTACAGAGGACAGCTTATCTCCATATTTGGCCTCGAAGCCACCGGAAGAAAAGGAAAGACTCCGGATCAGGTCCATGTTAGCAAAGGTCAGGCCCTCCTGCTGCCCGGCGCGGATGAGCTGCGGCCGGTACACTTCGAAGTCATTGATATAGACCAGGTTTTCGTCGTAGTTGCCTCCACGCACGTTGTACTGTGAGCTTAACTCACCACCGGTGCCGCTGCTTGCGCCCAGCGCGATGTACGGCAGGAGGCTTTCGAGGTTCCCGGTGGTGGTAGGCAGGAGGCGGAGCTGCTCCACATCTTCAGTGATAATACCCGCATCCTTGATTTTGCTTTCCCGCACGATGACTTCCACATCAGAATTAATGGGCGGCATTTCCACATCCACCTGACGGGTGGTCCGGGGCGGCATATTAGCAATTTTAGCTTCGACCTTCTGATAGCCAATACGGCTGAAGACCAGAACGAAATCCTCATTGGCCGGCACAGTGATACTGTAACGCCCGGTGGTGCTGGTTTCCACTGCTTTATTCGTCCCCTCGATATACACCGTTACCAAATCTACCGGTGTTTCACTAACGGCATCCGTGACCAGGCCGGTGACCTTAGCGAAATTGGCTTCCTGTGCAGAAAGGGGAAAGATAGAAATGAAAAAAAGGGCAAAAAGTGACAGTTGAGTATGCTTCATAATACAGTTGTGGAGCAGGATTTCCCCTGCAGGATCGTCAAATCAGGCATTCGAAAAGGGAACGCCGGATGGCATTTTTTATTTAGGCGAACCGCTGTATTTCGCCCCCTATGTCTTTCAGGCGCGCTACAGCATCCGCAGGGTCATCAGCTTTGAAGACACTGCTGCCCGCAACCAGTACATCAGCGCCAGCCTGCAGGATTTTCTCGGCATTGTGTAACCCCACCCCACCGTCCACTTCGATAAGGGTTTCGGTGTTGCGCACGGTGATGAGGTCTTTGATCCGCCGGATCTTGGGGATGGTGTTGTATATGAATTTCTGCCCGCCGAAGCCAGGGTTGACTGACATGACACAGACCAGGTCAGCCAGCTCGATGATATCTTCCAGGCTGCTTGCCGGTGTGTGCGGGTTGATAGCTACACCTGCTTTGGCACCGGTTGCCTTGATCTGTTGCAGCGTGCGGTGTAAATGGGGGGAGGCTTCGAGGTGCACAGTGATGGTGTCTGCACCGGCTTCGCGGAACTGCTCCACGTACTTTTCCGGCTCCACGATCATGAGGTGGACGTCGAGGGGCTTGGTGCAGAGTTGCTTCGCCGCGTCAATGAGCAGCATCCCGAAAGTAATATTGGGCACAAAGCGGCCGTCCATTACATCGAGGTGGAGCCAGTCTGCCTGGCTATCATTGACCATTTGAATTTCATCAGCCAGGCGGGTAAAATCGGCCGCCAAAAGCGAGGGTGCTATTATGTGGTTCATTGGTTGTACGATTGAGAAAGGCGAATATAGGGACGAATAGGGGAAATGTGGCAATTTGGGGGAGATCGGATTCGGTATTGCCTATTCCTTTGGCGGATGTTCACCAAAAACAGTCAGCAAGCTTCTAATATTTAGCAGGGCAGGCCGATTTAACTTCAGGCAACTTACAGTAGCCCTTCCTTTTGAAGTGAGCCCTATCATGGTACTGCAATCAGCACTCCAGGTGAAATGCTGCTTCCATTTATCTGCTCGCGGATTGTAAAGCAGTACTCTATCCAGGGTTACCGGATCAATACAATCCAGCCTATTGTACTTAAACCCATTGCAACCTAAGCAGGAAAAAGCCAGGTTTTCCAGTTCATCCCCTCCGCCCCGGCTAACTGGCTGTATATGCTCTATAGAAAAGGAAGCTACAGAATAACTGACATGACAACGGCAGTACTCACAGTACCCTTTTGCTCTTTCTTTGACGGCTGCCCGGATTTCACTGGAAAACTTAGCCATTGTCCAGTTCCAGTTCTTTGACCAGAGCAGGCAAATCTGTTTTCTTTAGTGCAGCAAGTTGAACTAAATGCTTAAGCCGCTGGGCGCTCCACTCCTCGAGTTCTTCTCCCATCTGCTGAAACTCCTTAAGTTCCTGATCCGAAAGGGCATTATTAATCCGCTTTTGATCCAGTTCTTCCAGCCTTTGTAACCATGATTGCTCCGGCCCTTTCCCTACAGCTTCAATCAATGTCTTTATTTGAGCCTCTTCGGAAATACCTTCCTTTGATGATCTGATTTCTATTGCCCTTTCAATGAAATAATCCAACTCCTCAGAACTTAGCTGAGCGACTCCCTGTAAAAGGTCTTTCACTGTAATTTGAGAACTAATACGAACAGATGACATGTATTTTCGAGCTTTACTCCAAGATAAGATTATTTCAGGAGAGTACAAAAAAGAAAACCGGCCACAACGGACCGGTTCCAAAAGAGCTTTGAGAGGCTATCTACATACCAAAAGGAGGGTGCCCATTGGCACCCTCAAAAAATTCATGAGATTATAATTGCATTATTCGTGGAACTACAATTGCTTGTAGTGATTCGGCTACTAAAAAGTTGTGGATTATAATTTGTTAGTAGTTAGCCGAATACTTGAGTGTCGTCGTTTGATTATGATTTGTCATCAGCAAGAAGGCTCCTGAAAAAAAGATTATGATTTGTCATTAGCTCAAAAAACAGGTCGTGTTCATGAGATTATAGGTCGTTATCAGGATTTTGGATCTTGCATTGAAAGCCATTGCTTTCCGATCACATTACAAAGGTGAACTAAATTTCGGGAGATGCTAAGTACATTTTTAAATATTACTGGATTAGGAATTAAATCAGCACGAACTATAAAAATCTGATTTACAGATCAATATCATAAAAAAACAAGCCATTATTCTTATAAATATCGGTTTTAAACCTGCATTCCACTTCATTTTTTCTGAGATTTTTTTCGGAAACAGCCTTCCGGGCTAACAAAAAAGGCCCCCGGATAGGGGGCCTGAGGCATTCGTTCGACTTAATGAGTAATGGTTTACTGGCTTTTATACTCAATTTCAGCAGCTTTTAAGAACTGCTGTTGTTGAAGTACATGCTGACTTCCATCCTTGCGTAGTCAACATTTTTGTACCGTTAGTAAAGAACGGCATAGACAGGGCGGCCGAAGCGCGCTCCAAATCTTTAAAGGAACATGCTTGTCAGTTCTGGCAATAAAGTAGCCAAAGAGCTTGGGTAGAAGCGTACTGAACATAGCGATCTGAAAGGGACAAAAGGGGGGGGAGGTTGATGATGCCGGTATACAAAGGCAAACGAATGCATTTGCGCTCCTTTTCCATCAGTTGTGCCATTCTTGTTTACGTCGAACTGGCATTAATTTAAAATAGTGTTTCATTGTGAGTACGCCACAAATATGATATCATTTTATGTGTAAAATAAGTACAATTTCGTATATTTCTGACCGGAAAAGACAAGTGAATACCTATCAAAAAACTGATTAGCAACACTTTACCACGCAATTCTAAAACCAATTCTGTATTTTTTTTTAATTCAATCCCATGTATCAAAGCCGCCTAGTACAGCACATCCGGGAACTACCTGCCAAGAAGCGGGAACGCTTTCGTCAATTTATCAATTCCCCCTACTTCAATCAGCACGACCGGACTACCGCCCTGCTTGAATTCATTCTTAAGAAACTCGATGGGCGGCCCAGCGGGTTATCCAAAGAACGCGCCTACAAAGCACTGTTCCCGGGCGAGGACTTCAATGAGCAGCAACTGTATAATGTGATGTCCTATCTGAATAAGCTGTACTACCGTTTTATGGCAGCGGAATACACAGAAAAACAGAGATATCTCGAGTCCGTCTTCACACTTGAAGAAGCCTTTGAAAACCACCAGTTCGACATCATGACCAACCGGGGCAAGCAGCTGATGAAAAAGCTGAAGAAAGACCCGGTACGCCCTACGCCCACCTGGATATCGTCGATAATCAGCAGCGCGCCGACTTCTTTTGCCAGACGCCCCAGATCTTCAATCCAGTTCTTATCGGCGACTTTGACACCACCTTCTGCCTGAATGGTCTCGATCAGAAATGCGGCCG
>CAZNHN010000083.1:0-7128 GCA_964572415.1 uncultured Phaeodactylibacter sp. | reverse complement strand
AAGACCCGGTACACAATTCGGAGTACTTCCAGGCCAGTTACCGGCTCAATCATGCATTGGGCTACTACAGCGGCACCTATTTTGACCGGGCCGAAACCAACACTTTTCAAAGTATGCTCGACGAGCTTGATAAGTACTACATACTCGAAAAGCTCCGCAACTGTTGCCACCTGACCGCCAACTCGCTTATCCTTAACACTTCTTACAATTTCCGAATGCTGGACGAGTTGCTGGAGCACTTACGGAACAACTGGCCTGACTTCGAGGGTGAATACTCAATCGCGATGTACTACACGGCCCTTATGAGCATGCTGGAAGAAGACAACCCCGAGCATTACCAGCACATGAAGCGGATGCTGGCGGAGAATATGAAATCCTTTTCCGAAACCGAAGGGCGTGACCTCTATAGCTTCTCCTATAATTATTGTATCCGGATGATCAATGCCGGCCACCGGGACTATCAGGTAGAATTATTCCAATTGTATAAGCAAGGCCTCAAACAGGACCTCCTGCTGGATAAAGGCCTGATTTCAGAATGGGACTATAAGAACATTGCGACCCTGGGCGCCCGGCTTAAGGAATTTACCTGGACCGAAAACTTTCTGCAGGAATACCAGGAAAAGCTGCCCACCCACCGGCAGGAGAACGCCTATAATTACAACCTCGGTAACTTGTACTACAATAAAGGCCTGTACGAAGAAGCCCTTTCGGCCCTCCTTCTTGTCCAATTTACAGACGTTAAGTACCACCTAAGCACAACGTTCCTGCTCTTACGCACCTACTATGCCCTGCAGGATACCGAAGCCCTGCTTTCCCTCATTGAAACATTCCGCATTTATGTCATTCGCAACCGTAAGATGACCGTGGAGCAAAAGCGGGGCTATACCAACTTCCTCCGCTTTGCCAAGAAGCTGGTCCTTATCAAGCATAGCGCTTCGACCTACTCCCGTAAGGATTTTGAAAAAGAAATTGACGAACTTCGCGACAAAATAGAAACCAGCGAAAATGTCATCAATAAATACTGGCTCCTTGAAGAATGCCATACCGGCGCTAAAGCAACGGCTTAACTCATTTCTTCTCTTGCCGCTGTTGGTAGTGGCCAGTACGCTATACGGGCAGGAAGGGCGCCCCCTAAAGCGTGAATTCCGCGGTGTTTGGGTGGCTACCGTCCTCAACCTCGACTATCCCAAGTCTCCCTCTACCTGGCCCACCGCTCATAAGGAGGAGTGGCGGAATTTGCTGGACAAACTCAAAGCAACCGGCTTCAATGCCGTTATTGCTCAGGTGCGCCCGGCAGCAGATGCCTTTTACCCTTCTGAATACGCTCCCTGGTCGGCCTACCTGACGGGAAAGCAGGGCCTGCCGCCCAGCCCGGAGTACGATGTCCTGAAGTTCATGATAGACGAAGCGCACAAGCGGGGTATGGACTTCCACGCCTGGCTCAACCCCTACCGGGTAAGCATGAACCTGGACACGGCCCAACTGTCGCCCAATCAGGTGTTCTATCAGCACCGCGACTGGGTGGTGCCTTACGGCAACCGCTACTATCTCAATCCGGGACTGCCGCAGGTAAGGCAGCATCTGAGTGCCGTGGTTGCTGAAATCGCCAGCCGGTATGATATTGACGGCATCCACTTTGATGATTACTTCTATCCCTACCCGGTGGCGGGTACGCCATTCCCCGACAGCCTTACTTTTGAGCAATATGGTAAAACTCAATTCGACACGATCGCTGACTGGCGGCGCTACAATGTGAACCGGCTGATTGAAATGGCCGACTCCACACTCGAACAACATGCTCCCCATGCAGAATTTGGGGTCAGCCCGTTTGGTGTATGGCGCAATCAGGCAGAAGACCCCAGAGGCTCTGCCACTCAGGCCAGCATCAGTGCCTATGATGCACTTTATGCAGATGCGCTGCGCTGGGCAAAGGAAGGCTGGATCGATTATCTGGTGCCGCAGCTCTACTGGCATATTGGCTTTGAGGTCGCAGACCACGCTGAGCTGCAGCGCTGGTGGAGCCGGCACAAAGGAAAGGCTAAGCTTTACATTGGCTATGCAGCCTACAAAGTGGGGCGTGATAATATGGAACAGTGGCTGTTGCCTGATGAATTGCCCCGGCAAATACAACTCGGCCGAGGCAACCCCGATATCGATGGTGGGATTTTCTTCCGTGCTGCGTCGACGCTTTACGGTGACCTGGGTGTGCGCGACAGCCTGCGGGCGGCTTTTTCCACCCCTGCCCTGCTCCCCACACACCAGCATGAAGAAGGCGCGGTACCCGCTGCTCCCCGGTTCCGGAAGGCCAAAGCCCGGCGGGACGGCACGCTGCTCAAGTGGAAATTTGGCAAAGGAGACCGCAAAAACCGGCCGTACTACTATGTAGTGTATCGTTTCAAGAACAATCAGCCAGCAGACTTAGACCAACCCGGGCACATTTTGCACCTTACCCGTTTTGGGACGGGCAAGCGTCGGTATAAGTTTATGGATACCACTGCAGAGCCGGAGCACACCTATACGTATATGATTACGGGCATCAGCCGCACGCACAGGGAAGGCCCTCCCAGTGAAAGGGCTGGGGTCAAGCGTTAAGCAAATAGTCTTATTAAGGTGTGGTTTTCCTCATCGAAGCATTATCCAACCCTCCCAATTGTGTTTTTCAACCCACCTCTGCCAATAAAAAGCACACCGATTTGCCAAAAAACAGACCATTCTGATTCATTTTGTGCATAAAATAAACCCAAAGCCCTTTCTCTATGTTAAAAATAGTAGAAAAAATAAATTATATGGCATTGATTAACAATTGGAAAAAACTAACGAATGAGACACCAAAAAATCTCGTGAATGCGATGCAGCAGCTCCACCACGCTTCGCAATGTGTTGCATCATTTGGCAACAGTCTGATCCCCAAAGCTTCTGATGACTCCCAATCCAGCCTGAACTGGGTGCCGGATATCCGGGCATTGACTTCACAGGAAGTTAACCTGAAGCGGCGTGTCCGTTTGGCGCTCGTCTACGACAAATTCGAGCTGCGCATGATCAATGAAAATGAAAATACCATGGGTGTTTTTCCGCTGTCCGGACAAACCAAAAGCACCGCGCTTAGCTTTGTACGCACCCAGGCACGAGCCATGGGACTGAGCGGGGAAGATGTACAGCCTATTGACCACTATCAATTGCCAGAACATGACCTCGACAAAGGGGCTCCATTTCTAATGACAGCGCCCGAAGAGCACAGAGAACTTATCAAATACCGGCATAACGCCAGCCTGGTGCTCCGCGAAATCGCCAAGATGTACGAATACGCCAGTGAAGTGGCAACCTGGCCTCACCATTTTGATACGGCCAGCCTGATTACTGTAAAATTCGATGACACCAGCAATCCGGAGAAAACGGTAGGCATTGGCTTCGCACCTGCGGATAACCTGTGCGACGAGCCCTATTTTTATGTCAATCACTGGACAAAGAAGAGCAACATCAGCTATGATAACCTGCCCAGCCTTCCTGACGGTGGCGTGTGGAAGACCGATACGGACTGGAAAGGAGCTATTCTGAAAGCATCTGCTATTGCTAAGCTCAAGGAAGGCACTGCACAGTACGAACTTACGGATCAGTTTTTGAAGGGCGGTATCGAAGCATCCTTAGAAATACTTGAAGAAACCGCTGTAAAAGCTTAAATTACAGCTGATTTTTTCCCCGAGACGGAAAGAAGGTTCGCACCTCTTCGGAGTGGTGGGCCTTTTTCTTTTCCAGCCTGCACAGCGATATTTACCATTTATCCCTGTTTTCGTACCAATCTGCAGCCAGCACTTGCAAACAAACCGCCGCTTTTCGCATTTACAAATGCGTACCCAACTTAACAATTCTATGACCTTGCATGCGACACCTGCCTCAGCAGGCACCCTCCTCGACCGGTATCATTCTATTCGCCGGCAAAGCTTTAATATCTGCGCTCCTCTACAGACAGAGGACTATGTAGCACAACCCGTACCATTTGTCAGCCCGCCCAAGTGGCACCTCGGGCACACCACCTGGTTTTTTGAAAACTTCATCCTGGCGGAGCAAATGGAAGGCTACCAACGGTTCAATGAAGCGCTGAACTATTGCTTCAACAGTTATTACCAAAGCCAGGGCCCACGGATTTTGCGCGATAAGCGCGGCAACCTGACCCGCCCGTCTCTGGAGACGGTCAGGGCTTACCGCGAGTATGTGGACGAGCATATGTCCCGCTTTCTGGAACAGTATGCACAAGATGGCCTGCCGGAAGACCTGGCGCTACTGCTGGAGGTCGGCCTGCAACACGAACAACAGCACCAGGAACTGCTCGTAACGGACATCAAGTACATCCTGGGGCACAACCCCATGCATGAGCCTTATCAGACAGACCATACGCCGGTAAAATCTCCTGAGCCTGCAACACTGTCTTTCACTCAGGTGAAGGAAGGCGTCTACACCATTGGGCATCAGGGAGGAGGATTCTCGTGGGACAATGAGCAGGGCGCGCACAAAACCTACCTGCACGACTTCGCCATCGCTAACCGGCTGATCACCAATGGAGAGTACATGGCTTTCATGGCCGATGGCGGCTACGAACACTTTGGGTACTGGCTGGACGATGGCTGGAGCTGGGTACAGGAGCAGGAAGTCAAAGCTCCCCTCTACTGGTACGAACAAGCAGGCGATTGGTGGCATTACACCATGCAGGGGCTGCAACCGGTGGACCCAAATGCACCAGTCACGCATATCAACTACTACGAAGCGGATGCCTTCGCCAACTGGAAAGGCATGCGCCTGCCTACTGAGCAAGAGTGGGAAGCCGCCTGCCGCATACTCTGCCAGGGTATTCCGGAGGGAGCAAACTTCGTGGAATCAGAGCGCTTCCACCCTACAGCCCCGGTCAACAGCCAGGATTTTCAAATGCTGGGCAATACCTGGGAATGGACCGGCAGCGCCTATCTCCCCTACCCCAACTACCCGCGCTTTAAAGGCGCGCTGGGCGAGTACAACGGTAAGTTTATGGTTAACCAGATGGTACTCCGGGGCGGGTCCTGCGCCACACCTCGTTCGCACATCCGTATGAGCTACCGCAACTTTTTCTACCCGCAGGAACGCTGGCAATTCACCGGGCTGCGCCTGGCTAAGTAACACCAAAACCTCTAGAACCTGAATTTATGTCTTCTAATACTGCTTCCACAGCAATCACTACGGCTAAACTTTCTGCATTCGCCCGAGATGTGCTTCACGGGCTGTCGAAAACACCTAAACAGCTGCCCTCCATGTATTTTTACGATGAGCGGGGCGATCAGTTATTCCAGGATATCATGCATATGCCGGAATACTACCTGATGAACTGCGAGCTGGATATCTTTGAGCAGCAGAAAGCACAAATCCTTAATGCCATTGGGCTGGAACACTTCCATCTGCTGGAGCTGGGGGCCGGCGACGGGTACAAAACCAGGGTGCTGCTCCGTTACTTTATGGAACAATCAGTCGACTTCGAATACCAGCCGGTGGATATTTCACCAAATGTACTGCTGGATCTCGAACAGCGCCTCCGCGAGGAACTCCCTGAGCTAAAAGTCCACTCCTTACCCGGCGACTACTTCAAAGTACTGCACGAAGTAAAAGAGACCGATGCCACGTCCAAGGTCGTCCTTTTCCTGGGGGCTAATATTGGCAACTATCCGCAAGAAAGGGCTGCCGCCTTCCTGCGCCACCTGCAAGACGAACTCAATACCGGCGACAAGCTGCTCATTGGCTTTGACCTGAAGAAAGACCCCGATGTCATCCTCAGTGCCTACAATGACCCGGCAGGGATCACTGCCGCATTCAACCTCAATCTTCTGGAGCGTATGAACCGGGAACTGGGTGCCAATTTCAATGTGCAGGACTTCCGCCACTGGGAATCGTACAATCCGGTGACCGGAGCCACGCGCAGCTTTTTGGTGAGTGAGAAGGCACAGCATGTTTTCATCAAAGCGCTCAACCAGTCTTTTCGCTTTGATGCCTGGGAGGCCATTAACGTCGAGCTGAGCCAGAAGTACAGCCTGCCGGAAATCGAAAGCCTGGCCCGGGAAGCAGGGTTCCGGATTGAACAACACTTCACCGATGATCAGGGCTATTTCGTAGACAGCCTTTGGGTTAAAGCCTAATCCGGCTGCACATTGCCCCAGCCCAGGAAGGACATCCTTACCACCTCCAGGCTGGGAAAACCAAATTCAAGGACTACCCTGCCCTCGATTTTGTAGACACCTTTGCCCCGAAAGGGCGATCGTTTGAGGGTGGGTGGAAAGTGGACGGTATCAAAGAAGTTCCCGTCCTGCCCAATCCAGCATCCGAAAGCCATCAGTTTACCCTTGCTGGTGCGTACGTCTTTTTTGCAAACGTAGTACCCGAGTATCCGGATGATCCGCCCTTCCAGCTCCCCCAGGCGGGCCGACTGGGAAATGGTATCTGTGAAAACCTGTTTATCCAGCAAGTCGAAGGGGGGGCACAGAGGGAAACCAAGCAGCTCCAGCTCGTCTATTGCATCGGCATAAGGCCCGGGGGCATCTGCTTCGCCCCCGGACAGGAACCGACGGGCGGTAGTTTCCAACTCTTCGTCTTCCTGTGGGAACAGGCTCATGGTATGGCGGCCCTGCCCCGGTGGCTGAAACAGCGCTACCCGTTCCCACATCAGCTCCTGCTTGGTTTGCCCGGTAAAACGGAAGGCACCGATGCGGATGAGCAAGTCGACCTGCTCCTTACCAATTTCCACCCGATTGAGAAAGTCAGACAGGCTGCGGAAGGCACCACCCTGCGCCCGCTGATACACGATGCGATGCGCCACCTGCTGCTCCATTTGGTGGAGGTGGACGAAACCGATGTAGATGTCCTCCCCGTTCAGCGTGGTCAGGTACTGACTGTGGTTGACGCAGGGGGCATGCACCTGCCCGCCACAGCGCCGCGCTTCGTGGAAGTAGTACTCCGAGCGGTAGAAGCCTCCGAAATTATTGATCACCGCCACAATGAACTCCAGCGGAAAGTAGGCTTTCAGGTACAGGCTTTGAAAACTCTCGACCGCAAAACTGGCAGAGTGAGCCTTGCAGAAGGAATACCCGGAAAAGCTTTCCACCTGCCGCCATACCT
>CAZNHN010000082.1:0-21047 GCA_964572415.1 uncultured Phaeodactylibacter sp. | reverse complement strand
TCCGTCAGGCGGGGGGTCAGCGCATGTCCGGCAAGGTGGTTCACCGGGTAAAGCGGCAACCCCGCCCCGGCGGCAAGTCCGCGTGCGAACATCACGCCGGAAAGAAGCCCGCCGATCAGACCGGGACCCGAGGTGACCGCGATCCCGTCAAGATCGGACAGGGAAAGATCGGCCTCGGCAAGCGCCCCTTCGGCACCGGGGCGGAACCGGTCGCGGAAGGCCTTGAGGCGCGCCTCTGCCGGGCAATTGGCAGGATAGCCAAAAGCGTAGTTCTCTTTCAGTTTACAGGTGAATGACCTCGTCGTAAGCCGCTGCTGCTGCTTCCATCACGGCCTCGCTCATCGTGGGGTGCGGGTGTACCGTCTTGATGATCTCATGGCCGGTGGTTTCCAGCTTGCGGGCAGCTACTACTTCGGCAATCATTTCGGTAACGTTTGCGCCAACCATGTGCGCTCCCAGGAACTCCCCGTATTTCGCGTCGAAAATGACTTTCACAAAGCCCTCCTTTGCACCGGCTGCGCTGGCTTTACCGGAGGCTGAGAATGGGAATTTGCCCACCTTGATTTCGTAGCCAGCTTCCTTGGCGGCCTGCTCTGTGTAGCCTACGGAGGCCACTTCAGGTACGCAGTAAGTACAGGATGGGATGTTGTTGTAATCCATAGGCTGTGGGTTTTCACCTGCGATTTTCTCCACGCAGATAATCCCTTCCGCACTCGCCACGTGGGCCAGTGCCGCACCAGGGGTCACGTCGCCGATTGCATAAATGCCTGCTACGTTGGTACGGTAGAACTCGTCCACCTGAACCAGGCCACGTTCTGTTTTAATGCCCAGTGCTTCCAGGCCGATATTTTCTGTGTTTGGCGCTACGCCGGCTGCAGATAGAACAATATCACATTTGATTTCTTCCGTCTTTTCGGTTTTCCGGTTTTTCACCGTGACGGTACAGCCACGGCCTTTCGTGTCGACAGACTCTACAGAGGTGTTGCTCAGGATATTGATGCCCTTTTTCTAAATTTTATTCATCTCTTTGCTCACGTCAGCATCTTCACGAGGTACCAGTCCCTGCTCCATGAATTCCACCACCGTCACTTCTGTGCCGATGGAGCTGTAGAAATAGGCAAATTCAGTACCAATCGCGCCTGCGCCTACCACAACCATCTTTTTTGGCTGTTTCTCCAGGGTCATAGCTTTGCGGTACTCAATCACCTTCTTGCCGTCAATAGGAACAGTGGGCAGCTCTTTGGCACGTCCACCTGTGGCTATGATAATATGCTCTGCACTGTATTCTTTCTTTTTACCGTCCTTATCTGTTACCTCTACTTTTTTACCGCGGAGGAGCTTGCCGTGGCCGTCAAGTACGGTGATTTTATTTTTGCGGAACAGGAAATTAATGCCTTTGCTCATGCCATCCGCTACATTTCGGCTGCGTTTCACCATCCCGGTGAAGTCAACGCTCGCCTTATCCACTTTGATACCGTAGTCTTCTGCGTGGTTAATGTATTCAAAAACCTGAGCACTCTTCAGGAGCGCCTTGGTGGGAATACAGCCCCAGTTCAGACAAATGCCTCCAAGTGTTTCCCGCTCAACGACAGCGACTTTCATACCAAGTTGCGAAGCGCGGATGGCGGCAACGTATCCTCCGGGACCGCTACCAACTACAATCAGATCAAACTTATCCATGTTCTTTTTTCTGGTTTTAATTTTCAGTCTGCCTGCTATACTGTACAGCAGGATCAGGCGAATACTTCCTGTCGCCGGTTAATTTGGCCACCGGAAATCCAGCGCAAATATACTGACCAAAAAGCGGTTGTCACAACAAAGCGGCTTATTGTAAGTCTATGAAGAGCCCGGAAAGGTCAAATTGTTGCAAAAAAAGAACTCCACTACAGGTTCGCAGCGGAGTTCATTCTAACTTGCTGATACTTAATCTTTGTGCCTATAGTGTGTTATCGTTTGAATTGTTCAGGATTATAAAAGTAGGTTAAATGCACTTAAACCTAAAATAATACCACTGACAATTTGTCAAGCAACAAAAAGGTGAAAGGTGCTCAGTATTTGGTTAAGAATCTGTTTTTGTTGGTTTAACGCATGTTTTTAAATTTAAATAGGTGAAGGTTGCCCTTTGCTAATCATTGTAAATCAAGGATTAGGGGTGTCAGGTGGCTAAAGGTAGTTTTATTCAATTTCCGGTGGTTTTTGATACAGCTCAGTAATGAGTATGGCCTGTTGATTCACCTCAGCAGTAATAATCCGGAATTGGAGCCCCGGTTGTAAAGTTACGGGCTTGCTTTCCGGTGATAACTTTTTCTGTTTGGTTTGGAGCACTTCGCTGATGGCAGAAAAAGAAAGATAAGGGGCACCGAGCTCTCCGAGTTCCTGATAGATACGGATGGCATGTGCAGCCCATTCACTATGGCTCCGGATACTTGCCTCCGGCTTCCACGAAAAAGTGAATTTTTGCCGGATGTGATCGCAGCCGGTCTGTTCAATTTCCACCGAAGTCTCCTGGTTTAGAACAAAGCGCTCAATACCTCTGTCGGGTTGTAATTCAAACTGATGCCGGGAGATACCCGGGATACCCGGATTGAAAATGGACTCAGGGGCGCCATATAAACACTCCTCAAAACCAACCTGCTGCGGTGGGTCTGAAGCGCAGCTGTTCAGGCTGATCAATGCGGTCAGTCCGGTGATGAATACTATTCCCGGGAAGCTTCCCTTCATTTCAGGTAATCAATGGTTAAACAATAATAATAACTCGCTGTTAGGCTATCGGTTTTAACAACAGAGGGTGGCAGGTGACAGCCACCGCTTACATAACCCAAAAAATTTCAAAATACATCCTTTATGGTGAATTCAAAATATTCCGGCAATGGGATTGCCCGGAAGGTAAACGGCTATGCTCCGGTGAACGGGGAAACTCTGGTGGAAGAAATGGGGGACATGCACGCTGCCACTTCCGTTGATACCCCAATGCGGGAAGATGCCTTTGACCGCTCTGACGAAGAGAAAATGGAGATTATCAGTCAGCACTTCAGGCAGATTATGGAAACCTTGGGGCTGGATCTAAACGATGATTCGCTCAATGGCACCCCACGCCGGGTGGCTAAGATGTTTGTCAAAGAGATCTTTGGCGGCCTGAATCCGGAATCCAAACCTGCTATCTCCCTGTTCGAAAATAAATTTGGTTACCGGCAGATGTTGGTGGAAAAAGGGATACAGGTGCAATCCTTCTGCGAACATCACTTTTTGCCCATTTACGGAAAGTGCCATATCGCCTACATGGCCAATGGAAAGGTAATTGGGCTCTCAAAGCTCAATCGTATTGTCGAGCACTTTGCCCGCCGTCCACAGGTGCAGGAACGGCTCACTGTGCAGATTGCCGAGGAGCTGAAGCGGGTACTAAAGACCGAAGATGTGGCAGTATACATGGATGCCAAGCACATGTGCGTGGAAATGCGCGGCATTAAACATACGCAGTGCAGTACCGTTACGACGGAGTACAGCGGACGTTTCCTGAATGAGAACGTGCGCGCGGAATTTCTGAAGACTATCAAAGACTAAAAAAGACACAGTAAACTATGGCGGTTGAATTATTAGCCAACAAAAAAGTACTGATTGTAGGTGCGACCGGTGGCATTGGCGCCGAAGCCACCAAAATGATCAAAAAATCTCAGGGTGATGTGTTTATCACCGGACGAAATCAGGATAAGCTTGATAAGGTTGCCTCAGAAAACAGTATTCCGGCAGATCAGGTTTTCACTATGGAAGTGACTGACCCGGAGTCTGTTCAAAAGGTTGCCGATAAAATCCACGGAAAGGTGAACCAAATTGATATCCTCGTCAATGCAGCTGGCGTCGGCTACCTGAAGAAATTCGAGCAAATCGAATTTGAACAGATGAGCCGGATGATTGACATCAACCTTAAAGGTGCTTTTCTGGTTATGCAGGCTTTCCTGCCACCCATGAAGAAATCTAAGAAAGGAATGATTATCAATATCCCCGGCGTGCTAGGTCGCGCCCCCATGGCTGCTGCTGCCGCTTACGCTGCTTCGAAGTATGGGTTAAATGGGATGGTGAAGTCACTGCGCGAGGAATTAAAGCGTACTGAAATCCGATTGTCCAACCTCTATCTGGGTGGTGTGGACTCTGAATTCTGGGATGACATTGACATGCCCGTAAACCGGGATAAGTTCATAACTGCCCAGGAGGCAGGTCGCGCAGTTTGGTTCATGTGCCAGCAACCGACCTCAGGAGTCGTTTCCGAAATGGTCATTCAGCCTTTCAATCATCAGGTAATCTAAACACCCAGTAAGGTTGGAAGAAAAAGCCGGGTATCGCCTTTACAAATTGACGATGCCCGGCTTTTGCTTTACGGGCGGGCCTGAAGCAACTGGTAGGCCTTAACAAAGTCAGGCATGCCATAGCCTACAGCTACATTAGGCAAATCAGACTGATTACCGCTCTCGCGAATGGCATTCAGCAGCTCTTCCACAGATGCATTCGGATAGGCCTCACGCATACAAGCCACCATGCCTGCCACAATCGGACTGGCGAAGGATGTGCCTGAACCGATGGTCACCTGGTACTGATAAGCATCTGCAAGCGTGACCCATGCGCCGGGAGCAACGATATCAGGCTTGATTCTCCGGTCAGCAGTTGGCCCTACGGAGCTAAAGCTGGCCAAGTCACCGTTCAGTGCAGTTGCACCAATGGAAAAAGCACCCGCAGCGTCTGCGGGGATGCCAATTCTTCTCCAGGGGCTGTTGCCCTCATTCCCTGCACTGGTAATGACCAGTATTCCCTTATCTGCTGCAATATCCGCTGCCTGACTGGCTACGGAAGTGAATCCGGTCAGGTCGTCTGCAGTATAATTCATCGAAGCTTCATCAAATTGCGTGTAACCCAGGGAAGAGTTGACTACATCTGCGCCAAGACTATCGGCATATTCCAGCCCGGCGACCCAGTGACATTCCTCGATACGATGTTCTCCACGGATGTCTTCCGTTTTGATACAGATGTAAGTAGCATCGGGTGCGGTACCCACAAGTACACCGGGTTGATTTGCTGCCATGGTAGACAACACTTTTGTACCATGACTGCTGGATTCCCAAACCATCGTGTCTTTGTCCACCATATCCATCCCGGGCAGCAGGCGGTTGTCGGCACGCAGTGAATCAAAGAAAGGGCTGCGGTCTACTCCGGTGAAGCCACCATCCATCACAGCAATCAAAACGCCTCTGCCCCGAAAGCCGGTCTGGTGCAGGCTGTCCCCGTTGATCGCTTTAATCTGTTTGGTACCATAGCCATAGTATTGCCCCTCCAGTGCCTTGCTTTTCAGTTTATCCATTTTTTTGCCATTGTCTTTACGGACTTCTGCTTTTGCCCGGTACGGACCGGCATACCAAACGGTATCAACAAATGGAAGCTGGGCAATGGCCAGGGCATCAGAAGGGTAGCCATGCACAGTTGCTGCATTCAACCAACGGGAAGTGTGATGAACGGCTGCACCTGCATCCTGTATTTTTTGCAAATAGTCAGGATTTGGGGGGAAATCCTGTGCAGTGACCGGAATGCCAAGCTTTTCCCGCCTGGCAATTGCCCGCGGAGAAAGAAAAACCTCCGGAGCTTCCGTGACGTAGGGGGAGTTAGCTTTGTCCTTGAAAGCGACCCAGAAGAACTGCCGGTTGTCAGAAGGGGCATTGCCGTCCTGGCCAATTGCAGGTAGCACAAAACACAAAATACAGGCAATGGTGCTGTAAAAAAGTCTCTTTTTCATAGTGGATTATCCGATTATGGTATCAATATTTACTTGAAATTGGAGGTCTAACTGTTCCCGGATGAGCTCCATAAGCTGATCGCTGTGGTACTCCCGGTTTAAATCGTACTGGGTGTCCCGGATAGTATTTCCGGTGACTATACGGCGGGCAGCGGGCAACCGCTTTTGGAGCGCTGCCCCGGGCAGGCTTTCTGCAGGTTTGTGGCCTGGTGTGGAGAAAATGTAAAATTCCCGGGTTACCTCCTGCTCCTCTTCCCATACGTGCACACCATCTTCCGGTTGAAAAAACACATTGGCAGCCTGGCCTTTAATACGCAAACATGCGCCGGCGAGTTTATCGTATGCCGCTTTTGGTTTTGGCTGATCTCCGGACCATTCATGCGGCGTTGTGATGATTTTGGCACCGGAACCTTCCTCCCGCAGCCATAATGCGGCTGTAGAGGTAATCTCGAAGGCTAAGTCCTGAGTCAATGCCTCATAAAAATGGATCAGCGGTTCCGGAGCTGCCCCGATAAGGTACAACAGGCATTCGTTACTATCCGGGTGCAGGGTTGCATAGAGGTTTAGTTTTTCCTGTTGCAGCAACTGCTCCACCTCATCAAGGGCATCTTCCCATTTTGGCAGATACACCTGAAGGCCCAGACTAGCCAGAGATAATTGCAATTCGAGCTGCTCTGTATGCTGCAGCAGGGCTTCGAAACTTGCTTTCTGATCGGAAAGAACTCCATACCGATGGCCGTTTTCCTTTTCATCCCAAAAGCTTTTACCTTTCCTCTGACGGGCAGCAGTAAGCAGGTCCAGCTCAGAAAGCATTCGGATGTAGGAGCTGCCTTCCATTAGCTTTTCCACTGATCGCCTGAGACTGCCGGCGTGGTCTGCGTAAGTGATTTTGGTGTACTCCTCCAGCAACAGGTCAAGCCCCATCGGGTCGGTTTTGGAAGTAAGATGAGGCTGGCCATCTTTCAGGTCTACAAGGATTTCAACCTGGTCATCAATATCTTCCTGATTTAGGGCGCGGGCAAGTGGTAGAATAAGTTCGTGACGCAGCGTGCGTTGCAAATGCCGGGCGCCGTACTGTTTGTCATAACCTTTTGTAGCCAGGTGCTCCAGGAACGGCTCCGTAAGTGTAAAGCTCATTCTGCGGAAGCGGATGCCCTCGCGTTGCCTGAGTTGCTCAATTTCCCGGTCCAGAACGTAGCGTATCGTCAGTTGATCCAGGGGGGCAAAGGGGACGACCTGATCAATACGGTTGAAAAGTTCCGGGCGGAAGTATTTCTGTACCGCATTGAGGAAGTGATCTTCCACGCTCTGAACCGACTGATCCTTTTGCCAGCCAATTGGGTTGAGCTGCAGGCTGCTGGCCCCAACATTGGATGTCATAATTATAATGGTACTGCAAAAATTTACGAGCCTGCCCTGACTGTCGGTAAGCCGTCCCTCAGAAAGCATTTGCAGCAACAGGTCAAAAAACACAGGGTGTGCTTTCTCCATTTCATCAAACAGCAGCACGCCAAATGGGGCTTTGCGAATGGCGGAAGTTAGCAACCCTTCTGAAAAGTAGCTCTGCCCAATAAGTCGTTGTACTGCATAAGGTGTGGAAAACTCGCTCATGTCAAAGCGTGTCATCCGGTCCGGAGTGCCAAACATGAAACTGGCAAGCTGTTTGGCAAGCTCAGTTTTACCAACGCCAGTGGGGCCTACAAAGAGCAGGGAGGCAATTGGCTTGCCTGTACGGGAAAGAGCAGTCTTAACTGCTGATAAGATGCCCACAATCTGCTCCACTGCTTTTTCCTGTCCGAAAACAAGGTTGTTAAAGTGCGTAAGCAACTCTTGGGGATTCATCGGCAGGTCGGGGTCGATCATGAACTGCGGCATCCCGGTTTCTTCGCTAAATTGTGCCATGATCTCTGAACGGCGGATTGCGATTTGCCTCTTTTCCGTTCCGGGCAGTGATTTGCCCCTAAGGTTGAGCAGGAGGTTTTCCAAAAAACGGATCGGGCGCCCCGGCATCCCGTCGTAAGGCGTGAACCTGCGGCTGAGCCTCACCGTCTCCTGTATGGCATCAGGGTCAATGCTGACTCGCTGGCCTTTGGCCAGGTCGGTTGCTTTGCGCTCTATAATGTTTTTCAGGGTTTCAGGCTCGGGCTCAGATAAGTTGATGCGTTGGAAAACACTGAGGTAGGTGGGATGCTTTATTTCAATTCTTGCTAGTTCTTCGTCCGTGCATTCCGAAATCAGAGTGACTTCACCGCGGGTAAGATAAGGCAGGAGGTAGTCAGCAATACTCATGCTGTTGCCCTCATATTTGCCTACTTCAAATAAATCCATCAGGTTTCGTACAAAAAGGAAACTGGGCTGCCCGGAAAGTTCGCGGCAAAGCAGGGAAAGGTTCTCCTGCCATCCTGTATCTTTCATTAGTTCTTTGATCAGTGTGGCAGCCGTGGTTTCCCAAATTCTGGCCTTAACACCAAAGGATTCCCGGCGCCGGGCGAATTCCCATACCAAAGCGGTCTTGCCAGTACCTGAAGGGCCAACCAGAATGGTATTTCGATGAAAATCACTATTTAGGATTTGTGCCAGTTGGCGCAGTTCCTTTGCCCTGCCGTAACTGACGGGTTTATTGACTTTCAGTTCAGTCGCCGCCTTGGGTAAAAGGCTGTCCTCCGGCTCACTTTCCAGCTCTTCCAGTTCTCTTGGTGATGGAATATGGAGGGTGATCGGGTGCTGCTTTAATTCCACCAGGTCATACCAAATCGCACTAACGATATGCTGTACAGCCTGAAGGCGCCGGTGCCTTACAAAATCCAGATGAATAGCCTCGCCAATCTGCTTTTCCAACTCCTCAGGAACTGATGCGAACACCTCCAGATTCAGTGCCGGGACAATCGCCCATATCCCCCCTCCGGCCTCCAGCTGATTGAAAAAATAGGAAAACTCAAGATCAAATGCCGGAAAGGAAAACCGGTCTTTGGCACCAGGAAAGCTCACTTTGATCCTGGCCGGAATAAAGCTTCCCCGCTGATACTCATCAAGCAGCTCGCTAATCTGTCCCTGATTTAAAACTTTTCGCTGCAGGGCCTCAGCATATTGACCGGCTAAAACCGGGAGCCTCTCCCTGATCCTGACAACTTCCCGGTCATTGAGAGGGGCGATCAGGCTTCCACCGGTTTTAAGGTGGAGCCGGAAGGCGTAAAATGGAATGGTTAGTTCGAAAGCCATGCAGGCAATTGAATTGATAGATTAGCGCCAGTTTAGGACAGGGATAACCTGAATACGCTCAAAGCGTTAAATCTAGTTCTTTTTTCCCGTTCTGAAAAGTCAACAGATGATCTGTCCCTCTTCAACGGTTCCGTAGACTTCAGCTATTCCATTTTGATGCCGGTAGCCGCTGCAAAAGGCGAGCAATGCATCTACCTGATGCCAGTTGGCCGGTGCCTCTGCCAGATAAAAACCTGGCAGATGAGCGAGAATGCCATGGGCCGCCTCTTCCAGGTAACTCTTGTCTTTTTTGTACCGCTTGCGGTCAAGATTTATAATTTTTGATAATTGCCCCGGATACACCTCCAACGTCATGCACTGACAGGCTTGCAGTTCCCGGCTCAGGCGCATAGCGCGGGCCGTAAGCCCACCCAGGAACATGGGCGACATAGCCTGCACGGTTTTGTCAGCGCTGCGGTAAAAAAAGTCCGAATAAGCTTCCGGATTCCGGTAAACTCCTGGCAAGCTAAGCGGTGCGTCTAAATAAAGCCGGCCTGGCTGATGTTGTTTTACCTGGGCCTTGATCCAGCGGTCAGCATCTTTTTTATTTTCGCTTTGTGCAAAATGAATAGCAGAGCCATCAGCCCTTGCAACAACAGTAGTCCCTGCCATTTTACTTCCGTAATCCACGCCTGCCCAGTTCATTTAGTGCCCGATTATATTTGAAAATTGATGAGCAAGTTCTTCTGCAACGTTTTCCCTGCCGGTCTTTTGATCATAAATAATGCTGGCCTGACTGTAGTATGGGGCACGCTCCTCGATTTTATCTGCGATGTATTGCTTTAAGGCATCGTCCGGTAAGGCGCGGATCAGGGGCCGGTGGTCCCGCCCCTCCTTCAGGCGGTGAAATAAGACCTCCGGTGAGGTCTTGAGGTAAATCGTCAGCCCGTTTGCATTCATCCACTCCATATTTTGATAGAAACAGGGGGTGCCGCCACCGGTAGCGACCACGGCGGGAGGCTGCTCTGCCATTTGACGAATGGCTTCCGCCTCCTTCATTCGAAAATGTGCTTCGCCCATTTGTTCAAAAATATGTGCTACAGATTGCCCTGCCTGTTCCTCTATCCAATCATCGAGGTCAATAAACCGGCGGTCTAGCAATTGGGCCAGGTGTTTACCGGAATACGACTTTCCCGATCCCATAAATCCGACAAGGTAAATGTGCATGCTAAGCGGTGTATTTTCAGGGGACAAAACAAATCTCTGCCCGGATTAGTTGATTATTTGACTTTGGATACTAGGAGTTGATTACCTTTGTGCTGAAAACTGAAATGCTATGATTAAATTAATGCCGGCACTGTTGTTCGCTTCCCTGCTTCTACTCAACGCTTGCGGTAGCAGCAGTCAACAGCCGGAGAGCGGTTCAGAAAAGACCCTTCAGGAGATAAAAAAGGAAGGCCCAATCAGCAATGCTGATATCATCCGTAATCCGGTTTCTGCCGATACGCCAATTGATACGCTTAATGTAGCGAAAATGACTTTTGAAACCCAAAACTACGAATTTGGTGAGGTGACGGAGGGGGAAATTGTTGAGCATACTTTCAAGTTTAAGAACACGGGCAAAGCGCCGCTTGTCATTCAGGGTGCCCGCTCCACTTGCGGCTGTACTGTGCCTGAATGGCCGAAAGACCCGATACCGGTAGGAGAGGAGGGCGAGATTTTTGTTCGCTTTGACACTAAGAATAAACGTGCCCGTCAGGTAAAGCCGGTCACCATTACGGCAAATTCCTATCCGGCGACCACAAAAGTATATCTGCGCGGCTTCGTTAAAGAAGAAGGCGCCGAACAATAAAAACAAACGAAATTCATCTTTAACATGACTCAAAACGCTATCTTACTGCTACAAGCGGGCAACGCAGGCATGATGAACCTTGTGTTCATCGGTGCGATGATTGTAATTTTTTACCTGTTTCTGATCCGCCCGCAACAGAAACGGCAGAAAGAACAAAAGACATTTAACGAAGGGCTGCAGAAAGGGGACGAAGTGGTAACCGCCAGCGGCATTATCGGCCGTATTAATAAGCTGAGCGAAACGGAAGCCACTCTGGAAGTCTCCAACAAAACCTTCATCCGGGTGACGCGCAGTGCGATTTCCAAAGAGATGACGGAGTCTTTCGTGTCAGAAGGCGATGATCAGGATAAGTAAACAAATATTTAAGTTTCAATTAAAAGAAGACCGGGCTATCCTGATAGCTTGTATCGGGATAGCCTTTGTCTTTTGGTTGCTGATTAAGCTCTCTCAAACTTATCGCGCGCAGAAAGAGGTCTACTTTAATATCGAGCTGCCTAAAGGCATTTCTCTTTCAGCCCTGCCACCCGATAATCTGGTGGTGGACCTTGAAGGAACAGGTTGGGATCTGCTCTTTGATCACTTCTACAGCAGCGAGTTGGGGCTGACCTATAATATGGATGGCATCAGCCGGCTGAATCTTTCCCGCGGGCAATTGCGCAGCGACATTCAGGCGCAGTTATATTCGGATGATATTAGCGTACTGGAAATCAATTATGATCAGTTGAATCTCCGGGCTGAAGAGCAGGCTAGCCGTCGGGTGCCCATCGAACCAATAACCGTTTTAAGCTTTACTCCTGACCATCAGCTGAAAACCCCGATAGCTCTTTCGCCGGACTCCGTAACGCTCATTGGACCACAATCTATGGTCAGTCAGTTTGAATCCTGGCCTTCTGATTCTATCGTGTTCAGCAACCTTAAGCAAAGCCTGCTGACTACCGTTCAGTTGAAAAAGCCTCCTCCGGAACTCGCCCTTTCACCGGAACAAACTGAGGCTCGGATTGAAGTTGAATCTTTTACGGAAAAATCGGTTTACGTCCCTGTAGTTGTCAAAAACGCACCGGATAGCATCCGGATTTTCCCGGAAAAAGTGACCGTGACCTCCCGATTGGGCCTGAGTCAGTACGGCCGAATGACCTACAAAGACTTTACAGCAGAAGTAGACCTGGAAGGGGTGGCCCTCAACTCGTCCGGCACCACCGCACCTATCCTCATTACCCGTCAGCCGGATTACATCCAATCCATGTTTTTTACACCAAAGTCTGCCCGCTTTTTTTTCATAGAAGCAACGGACTCCACCGCAGTCAAACCTTCACCTCAGGAAAACAATAACAGATAATCGGTTTTATTCTTTGCTGGCTCTCAGTAAATTGTAGTGGAGGATATGCTTAGTTCAGGGCATAAAAAACCCGCTGCTATTTTGAAGGAAGGTGCAGCGGGCTCACTAACGCGCTCTCTCTGTATACTCAAATATACAGCCTTTTTGCACTATTTGTTTAATCATGACCAAATTTTTTTTAAAAAATGCCGTTAATGCCCAATAAATGAAAAGTTAGCGACGAGGAAAAAAAACGCTGCCCCGCACATCCTTTTCGGCGGCGGGGCAGCCCACACTATGAGAACACCCATTAATTTGTTCGCTTTTAATACGATAGCCGGAGGGCAATTGTTATATCGAAGGATGTTAGCGTTTTTAACGTCCGTTAACTGAATTTCCTAATGCCCTGATAAGCGCTGGGTTGTACGTTAAAATACCTGGGGAAGAGTGGCGTTAATACCTTGTTAAAGCACAAAAAAGACTTGCGGGCTCCGATAGCACATGGACTGTTCGGGGCAAAAATTGTATTTTCGGCACTATGATCAAGCAGAAGACCATAGATGAAATTATGGAAACCGCCCGCGTGGAGGATGTGGTCGAAGACTTCGTCAATCTGAAGCGGCGGGGTGTTAATTTGATCGGTTTATGCCCCTTTCACAATGAGAAGACGCCTTCTTTCACTGTGTCGCCCTCCAAGGGGATTTATAAATGTTTTGGCTGCGGGGAAGGTGGTGATGCTCTTAAGTTTGTCATGGAGCATGAGCAGCTTTCTTACCCTGAAGGCTTGCGCTACCTGGCCAATAAATATGGTATTGAAGTAGAAGAGACGGAGGTGAGCGATGAAGCCCGCGCCGAGCGTCAGCATCAGGAGAGCCTGTTTTTGGTCAACGAGTTTGCCAAGCAGTTTTATCAGGAGCAGATGTTTGAAACGGATCGGGGCAAAAGTGTGGCTCTGAGCTACTTCAAACAACGTGGCTTTCGCGAGGAGGTCATCAAAAAGTTTGGGCTGGGCTATGCCCCTGCCGGTAAAGACACCTTCACCCTGACCGCCGTCCAAAAAGGGTATAACGCAGATTTGCTGAAGCAGCTCGGACTAACTTCACAGTACGGGCGGGATTTTTTCCGGGACCGGGTGATGTTCCCCATTCACAACCTCTCCGGAAAGGTCATAGGTTTCGGCGGGCGTATCCTGGTGAAGGATGTCAAGGCTCCGAAATACGTCAATACGCCGGAGACGGAAGTCTACAACAAAAGCAAAGTCCTTTACGGGGCTTTCCATGCCAAACAAGCCATCCGCAAGCTCGATGAGTGCATTTTGGTGGAAGGTTACACGGATGTCATTTCCCTGCATCAGGCAGATGTGAAAAATGTCGTAGCTTCTTCCGGCACCTCGCTTACCGTTGGGCAAATCGGCCTGATTAAGCGCTATACCGAGAACATAAAAATCCTCTACGATGGGGATAAAGCCGGTGTTAAGGCGGCGCTGCGGGGGCTGGGCCTGGTGCTGGAGCAGGGGTTGAATGTCAAAATCGTACTCCTTCCGGATGGCGAAGATCCTGATTCCTATGTACAATCTGTAGGCACGGATGCTTTCCGGAACTACATTGATCAGGAAGCCAAGGACTTCATCATGTTTCAGGCAGGGCTGCTACAGGAGGAAGCTGCCGGCGACCCGGTGAAACAATCAAAGCTCATCCAGGAAATCGTTGAGAGCATTTCCAAGATACCCGATCCCATCAAGCGTTCCCTTTACATCCGGGAATGCGCCAACCTCATGAGCGTGGACGAGCAGCTCCTCGTCAATGAGGCCAATAAAGCCGTGGAGGCAAGGCTGCGGAAAAAAGAGCAGGAACGGCAGCGGGAAGCCCGTCAGCGGGAACGCGCCCGCCGCCTGCAGCAAGAATCCTCCCGTCCGTCCCAAAAATCTCTGCCTCAGGGGCCTCCTCCGCCCGGAGCCGGAGATGAACCACCTTTCCCTACGGAAGAGCCGGGAGGCATTACGGACTTGCCGTTCGAGGAACTTCCGCCGGAAGAACCCCCGGCCCCTGTTCGCGAAAAACCCGTGGGCGATGGCTTTCAGGAGCGGGACCTCGTCCGGATTCTGGTCACTGGAGGTGATGCTCAGTTCGATAAAGAAGACGGTATTACAGTAGCGGAGTACCTCATTGCAAATGTAGAGGATGTGCTTGATGAATTTGACAACAGCCTGTACCAGCGGATTTTCCAAATCGCTATGGAAGCTCTGTCTGAGGGCAAAGCGGTTACGCCCAAGCTGTTCCTGCACCATATTGAGGACGACGTGCAGCAGCTCGCGGTTACCCTGTCCACCTCACCTTACGAATACAGTGAAAACTGGGCTAATAAGTGGGAAATTTTCCTCACCACCCAGAAAATGCCCGATGAGAACTTTCCTAATGACAGTAAATACGCAATTAAGGTTTTCAGACGGCAGAAACTTGAGCGAATGATTCGACAAAATCAAAGGGAAATAAAAAAAATTAGCGAGGGAGGAGAAGGAGATATATCGGTACACCTCAAACTTCATCAAAAGCTTAAGTCAATGCATGACGAAATAGCAAAAGAAATTGGAACAGTTGTATTAAAACCACCTATGTGAAAAAATACCGCAGCCCCGGTGAGGACTGCGGCAAATGTACCTGTTTAAGGTTGTCTTTCGCTTACTTATTCTGATCGATGCAGTTCAGGTCTTCAAAGGCCTGCTTCAGGCGGGTTTTGAAGCTTTCCTCAGCTGCACGCAGCCATTTCCGGGGATCGTAGAACTTCTTATTGGGCACATCGTCTCCGTCCGGGTTGCCAATCTGCGCCTGCAGGTAGTCGTGGTGCTTCTTATCATAGTTGCGGATACCGTCCCAGAAGGCCCACTGCAAATCGGTATCGATATTCATCTTGATGGCTCCGTATTCGATAGCTTCTCGGATTTCCTCACGGGAAGAACCGGAACCGCCATGGAATACGAAGTTGATGGGGTTATCGCTTGTGCCAAATTTCTCCTTCACATACTCCTGTGAGTTCTTAAGGATAATTGGCTTCAGCTCTACGTTGCCAGGCTTGTATACACCGTGTACGTTACCGAAAGCAGCGGCAATAGTAAAGCGCTCGCTAATCTTATTTAACGTTTCGTAGGCGAAGGCAACTTCCTCCGGCTGTGTGTAGAGGCGGGAGCTGTCGATATCGGTGTTGTCCACACCGTCTTCTTCTCCACCGGTCACGCCAAGCTCAATTTCCAGCGTCATGCCGATTTTGCTCATGCGCTCGTGGTACTTCGCGCAAATCTCAACGTTTTCTTCAAGGCTTTCCTCAGAGAGGTCGAGCATATGAGAACTATAGAGCGGATAACCCCGGTCTTTGTAGAATTTCTCACCGGCTTCCACCAGCCCGTCGATCCAGGGCAGGAGTTTTTTAGCACAGTGGTCGGTGTGCAGAATGACCGTCACGCCATAGGCCTGTGCCATCGTGTGCACATGCATAGCGCCGGAGATGCCCCCGAGGATGGCAGAACGCTGCCCGTCATTGGAAAGGCCTTTGCCGGCTACAAAGCTGGCACCACCATTAGAGAATTGAATGATAACCGGGGAGTTGACCTCCCGTGCAGTTTCAAGAACGGCATTGATGGAGTTGGTACCTACCACGTTGACGGCAGGCAGGGCGAAATTGTTTTCGTTTGCATAGTTTAGCAATTCGGTAACCTCGTCACCGTGAAGTACACCCGGGCGAAAGCGGGTTGCGGTTGCAGTTGACATATTATTGGGTTCGGTTTTGAAAAATTAATGGCTATATCACCGGGGCGGTAATATAGCCATTTTCTATGTTTTGGGCGAGTATCGCCCCCCTTTTGGAGCGGGAATTGATTTAAATCACCCCTTCTTCGGTCAAATAGCGCTCTGCATCGAGGGCAGCCATGCAGCCGGTGCCCGCTGCAGTCACCGCCTGACGGTACACATTATCCTGTGCATCACCGCTGGCAAAGACGCCTTTGACGTTGGTCTTGGTGGTCTTGCCTTTTGTTACAATATAGCCGGTGCCATCCATATCCAGCCAGTCTTTGAAGATATCTGTATTGGGCTTGTGGCCAATGGCTACGAAGAAGCCTTTAACCGGAATGACGGAAGTTTCCTTGGTTTGGTTATTGATTACGCGTACGCCTTCTACTTCTTCTTCGCCAAGGATTTCTTCTGTTTCTGTATTCCAGTGAATTTCAATGTTCTCAGTATTCATCACACGCTCCTGCATGATTTTGGAAGCCCGCAGCTCGTCCCGGCGCACGAGCATGTGCACTTTCGGGCTAAGCTTGGAAAGGTATAAAGCTTCCTCTGCAGCTGTGTCTCCACCACCAACGATGGCAGTCTCCATACCGCGGAAGAAGAACCCGTCGCATACGGCACAGGCAGATACGCCTTTGTTGGTCAGCCGCTTTTCAGATTCCAGGCCCAGCCATTTGGCGCTGGCTCCTGTGGAGATGATGATGCTGTTGGCGTGGATTTCCTGACCGGATTCTGTCCAGGCTTTGTGTACGGGACCGGTAAGGTCTACCTTGCTAATCAGCTCATAACGGACATCGGTGCCAAACCGCTCCGCCTGCTTGCGGAAGTCTTCCATCATTTGCGGTCCCATGATGCCTTCCGGATAGCCCGGGTAGTTTTCCACGTCAGTGGTTATCATAAGCTGGCCGCCGGGCTCAGAGCCCGTATACAATACTGGAGACATATTGGCTCGTGCTGCATAAACAGCAGCGGTGTAGCCTGCAGGGCCGGAGCCGATAATGAGGCATTTTACTTGTTGGATATCTTCTGCCATCGTGGTTTTGCTTTGTAGTTTTTTACAATCCGGGCAAAAATAAAAAGTTTGGGCAAAGTGGTCTGTAATTACCGTCACAGTTTTATGCCCAACTTACTTCTCTGCCGATCTTGAAACGCTTCCACACTGCTCCCGGTTGAGTCTTTTTCATCTTGCTATTGTCAAAGAGAAGCCGGGCGTACATTAGCGGGAAAAAATTGGCATCTTTGCGGACGTATCAAAACCGTTAGCATGGCCGTATCGTCACTGGAAAGACGCCTGATGGGATGGGCAGCAGGGCTTATGCTCCTGAGCTTGTTTTTGAACCTGGGCGTACAGCCGGTTTACCTGGAGGAACCACGCCGGGCACTGATTGCTATGGAGATGCAAGAGAATGGCAACTATATTGTCCCACGGCAATTGGGAGACTTCTATTACAAAAAGCCACCTGTATTTAACTGGCTGATTATTGGCAGTGCTACGCTGTTTGGCGAATACAACCGGTGGGCGTTGCGCCTGCCTACGGTTTTTTCCCTGATACTCACTCTGCTGCTGTTGTATCAGGTAGGGCGCAGGCACCTCAGTGCAGATTTTGGCCGGCTTTGGGCATTGTCCTATGTTTTTTGCGGCGCCATCTATTTTTACTTTTCTATGCTGGGGGAAATTGATATTTTCTACAGCCTGGTTACGTTGGGTAGTATGCTGGCGTTTTTCCACTACGAGCAAAAAGAGCGCTGGAGCCTGATGTTTACCGTGAGCTACGGGCTGGCCGCTGTGGGGTTGCTGACCAAAGGGCTGCCTTCCATCCCTTTTCTGGGGCTGACCGTTTTAGCCTGGCTGATTTACCAAAAGCGCTGGCGGCTGCTCTTTTCCTGGCAGCACCTGCTGGGAATTATGGTTTTTGCAGGCATTGCAGGGGGCTATCTTTCCCTTTACCATCAGTACAACAGCCTGGACAATTACCTGGCGGACCTCTTTTCCGAATCTGTGGGGCGCACTGCCGTTCAAAACAGCCTGGGGCGGACACTGGAGCACCTGCTTACTTTTCCGCTCGATACGCTGAAGGACACCCTGCCCATGAGCCTGCTGTTGGTGCTCTTCGCCACGCACCGGGGCATGCGGCGACAAGTCAGGGCACAGCCTTTACTGGTTTTTTCGGTCGTGGTTTTCCTGGTCAATTTTACGGTCTACTGGCTGGCACCCGGCGCTAAGCAGCGCTACATCTATATGTTGTACCCTTTACTGTTGTCCGTGGGGGTCTATGCCTGGCAGGAACGGGAGGAACTGGCCCGGTGGCGGGAACGTACCTTTCGGATTGTCGTAGGCGTACTGCTGGTGGCGTTATCACTTGGTGCTATTGCCCTGAATATTGTCCCCGCGTTTGACTTTTTGCCCGGACGCTTATGGATCACCGGCCTAGGTGCTCTTGTATTTGCTGGTCTGGCTTTTATGCACTTCAGAAAGCCGGCCCTGGCGCTTAACTGGCTGCTGTTTGGGCTGGTTGCCGGTCGTCTGCTTTTCGCATTTACTATTCTTCCGCAGCGGGCGCAAGACAGCGCCGGGCAGTTCAACACCGACCTGGCTCATCAGATACAAGCTATTGCTGGTGATGCGCCTTTGTATATGTATCAGAATGGCCGGATTTCCTATACCGTCATTTACGAGCTCAACCGCCTGCGCGGCAAAACAGTGCATTTTAATAAGGATTTGGAGCCGGGCAGCTTTTTGATGGTGCCTGAAGGTGAATTCACGTCTTACGAGCCGCTGTTGGAAATTCCCTTTCACGACGGAGATTTTGTACTGATTCAGGTGGAATAGGGTAGTGGATTGGTAATCAGGAAATTACGACGCGGCCCCTGTACTTTTAATTGTAGCCTTTAATTCGGTAAGCGAGAATGCCCACCCACTCCTTGATGATTAGCTCCCAAAGGTAAAAGGTCCGTGCGCTGGGCAGTATAAGCTGTTCGGGCGAAGGTGCCCATTCTTCCGTCAGGTAATCCACGGCGAAGGGCGTCACGTCCAACCCTACCTGTTCAAAACAAGCGTTGGCCCGGGGCATATGCCAGGCGGAAGTGAGGAGCAGAAAGGGGCCTTGCAGTTGCTGTTCTTTGATCAGCGCTTTGGAGAAGGCTGCATTTTCATACGTATTTCGGCTTTTGTCTTCTACGATAATATCCCTGCGGGGTACGCCCAGGTTTTCTAAAAAAGCAACCACCTCGCTGGCTTCCGGCGGGTTCCTTTTGGTAATGGAGCCCTGCCCGCCGGTCAGCAACAGCTTCTGAACCTTTCCTTTTTTGTACAGCTCCAGCGCGTTGACAAAACGGTTGGCGCGTTCACTGAGGTTATGGCGGTCATGGGCAGGGCGTATGTTGAGGTTGGAATAGCCCCCAAGCAAAATGCCCAGGGCGTAGGGCTTTTCAATCTTATCAGCCGTTAAAGTTTCCGGCTCCCAGGCGCTGATTACCATGTTGAAAATGAACCCGTTGGAGAACAACAGCAGCAGCACCAGCGCAAACATCACATACCGGCGCTTTCGTTTGGGCCTGGCAGAGAACCAGCTCAGGAAGAGCAGCCCGGCGACCCAGGTGATGGGCTTGAGGAGGAAAACTAGCACTTTGGACAGGATAAAAAACATGGCTTTAGAAATTTGGCATCCGTGGGCCTTCCATAAATCGTTCCCAAAACATAGTGAGCAACTCCGGTTGGGTCAGCGCCGCCAGGAGGATCATGAAAGTAATTCCGTAGACCGCGCCCCAAAGGTGGGCATCGTGTGCAATAAGATCATTGCCACGCTTCGACATATATGAGGAATACCAAAGGTAGCCTACCGCCAGAATGACACCCGGCACCGGAGGAAAGATGAACCAGTTCCAGGGATCGAACAGGATATAGGCCATCACCAGTGCCGAAGTCGCCCCGGAGGCACCGACCGCGGAGTAACCGTGGTTGTCCTGATGCTTGAAATAGGAAGGGATGTCTGATACTACGATCGCCGAAAGGTAGAAAAACAGAAAGACGATACGCCCAATAGAAGGGGAAAAGAGCCACTGTGTGAAAATCTGCTCCAGAATATCCCCAAACAGGTAAAGCACATACATATTAATGGCCAGGTGCCCCCAGCTTGCATGGATAAACCCGCTGGTAAGAAAGCGGGACATCTGGCCAAATTCTTTAATGGAAGCCGGATGAAAAGCGGACTTGTAAAACAGCTCCCGGTTATTGAACGCCTGATAGGAAATCAGAGCGGTTATACCAATCAGGATAATCGTCAGGCTAATGCTCATAGTCGTGGTTTCTAGTCGTTATGATAAGGCTCATTGTTGAGGATGGTCATGGCGCGGTAGATTTGCTCTGCCATAAACAACCGGATCATCTGATGAGAAAACGTCATATCTGAAAGTGAAATTTTATGGTCGGCTCTTTCGTAGAGGGCTGGTGAAAAACCAAAGGCGCCTCCAATGAGGAAAATGATGCGCCGGTGGCTTAGCTGCAACTTATGGTTGATGAATTCGGCAAAGGCGCTTGAGGTCATGCGTTTGCCGCGCTCATCCAGCAGGATCAGATAGTCGCCCGGCTGCAAGGCTTTAAGTACAGTTTCGCCTTCTTTGTCCTTCAGCTGTACCGGGCTGAGCTTGCCTGCCTTTTTAACATCCGGCAGGATGTTGAACTCAAACTTCAGGTAGTGCTTCAATCGCTTGGTGTACACCTCAATACCGGTTTCAAGGTAGCGTTCGTTGGTTTTTCCAATCGCCCACAGTTCTACTTTCATGTCGGGAAATTAGGAATTATTCTTCAAATGCGGATAATTCAGCAGTAAGGGTATGCCGTTCCGGGTATTGTTCCCGCAGTTCCTGTGCCAGCGCTGATACAAACTTTTGGGCATTGAGGGATTCCAGATGCCGCAGGGCGAGGGCGATGCGCCGGGCAGTCTTGGGACCCACGTAGTGCCGGGCGTACTCGTGGAGCAGTTGGCGGTATAGTTGCCTTACTCGTTCCGGAAAGCGGGAGAGGAGGGTTTCATCTATTTCACTAAGCAGGTCGAGGGACTGTACCTCCTCCGCGTAAGCGATCAGGATGGCCCACTGTTCTTCAGCAAGCAGTAAGCCGGCGAG
>CAZNHN010000081.1:1403-21060 GCA_964572415.1 uncultured Phaeodactylibacter sp. | reverse complement strand
ACCAGTCCCGGGAAGTCACCCCGCGGCGGTAAGTCTGATCCACACCTTGTCCACCTCCCAGCGCTGGCCGGCTAAGCTGTGCAGCCAACGGACCGTTGTTCAGGAAGACATCCCGGTGGTTCACTTCTGCCCCGGTTACATCATCCAGATAATCCGTTAGCAAAAAACGAGGACCAAACTCAAAACCGAACGTAAACTTCCGGGTAATAAATTTAATACCTGCTCCGAAGGGCGCAAAAAACTGAGTCATATTATACTGTTGTGCATAACCCGGGATGCCCTGCCCTTCCGTACCCAGCGGCTGAAGCTCTATCCACTCCCCATCCACTTCCCTCTTGGGATTAAAATGAAACAGCCCAACCCCACCGTACAAGTATGGGAAGGTGAAGCTGTATTCGGTATGCCGGATGCGCCAGGCATGCAACTCACCAATCACTGAAAACTCCGTAATATTAGTACGGAAAGCCAGATCGCGCTGTTTCCGGTGAGTGCGGGCGTCATCCCCCTGTACGCTTCCAAAATTAAGAGAGAACCGGGTTGAGAATACATTACTGGAAGATAGCCTGCAGAAAACACCACCTGCCGGACGCATTTCCTGAATCATTGCCCTGGGATCACTGGGCGATATATCTCCGCTATAAAACATACTGCCAAACGTAAATCCGATATCGACAAATTGAGCAGATAACGCTGTTTGCAAAAAAAAGCATAGCAGCAGGACAGATAATGGTCTTTGCATAGTTAATGGGATTTGAAAATCAAAAGCTCAGCGTTCAGCTTACTTAGCTAGTCGATTGAGCCGTAAATTTTTAACAATTAAAGGCCAGGCACCAGAGAAGGCTTAAGCGTGGAAATACTATACGCAATACGAAGTGGCTTGCGCTTGTCCTGACAAGCTACGCTTCGTCACGGGCCGATGTCGCAAGCCACTTCCCAGCGTAAATGCTGACCCGCCTGCCTTAGTATTAAGAACGGTCTCCGGTTGCCGAAGCCCACAGGCGACGAGACACGGACAGGCATTGAGCAGGTTTGCTGCTCCGATATTTATCGGAGACCACTTAATCGTCAGTATATCAAGAAATTCGGTCTAGCCGAACTCGTTGGATAATAACAGGGGAAGGCTCGCATCAATTATTCCAAAGCGATGCCGTGAATGCCCAATTCAACCTGGGCGCATCATTTCTTTTGGATCAGGGGTAAAAAAGTCGAAAGAAAGATAAACTCCTTAAGAAAAAGAGAGAAAAGCAAAGGTCAGGCATGTGTGTAAATAGCGTTGTTCATAAAAAAGAAAAATCATCGAAAAGCAAACTAAGTATCTCTGTAGCCAGAACCGCCTCTAAGCCGGAATGGCCAATTCACCGGAATGTGGTCATCGTTTCCATTTTCTTCGCTTTTACCAGCTCGGACTGGGAACGGGATTAGATAGCATCTTATTTATTGCCGTTCCAAAATTATACGATACCGTAATATTCATCATATAATACCAGTCGTTATTATCGGTGCCACGAAACCGGTTCCGATTCCCTGTTGTGCCAAACTCATACGGAGGCCAGTTAAAATAAGCCGCTACAGGTCCATTGTTTTCAAAAACCTCTCTATGGCTGACAACAGCCGAAGAAATATCATCCAGGAAATCCGTTCTCAGCAGCCTGGAGCCGAACTCAAATCCGACGGTAAACTCACGAACAACAAACTTTATACCGGCACCAAAAGGGACACAAAACTGCGTTCTGGCATAAGGCTCCTCATAACCAGGTATTCCCTGCCCTTCCGTACCTAATGGCTGTAGGTCTATCCATTCGCCGTTTAGCCGCCCCTGAGGATTGAAACGAAAGAGCCCGACTCCACCAAATAAGTAGGGATAGGTGGAACTGTGTTCGGTATGCCGAATCCGCCAGGCATGCCACTCCGCAATGGCTGTAAACTCTGTGATATTGGTTCGGAAAGCAAATTCTCTATCCGGAGCGCTGGATCTGGAATCATCGCCCTGGATACTTCCAAAATTTAAAGAAAACCGGGTGGAAATACTTTTAGCCGGTGAGAGCCTGCAGAAAATACCACCTGCCGGGCGCGTGTCTTGTATCATCGTACGTGGATCGCTGGGAGAAACGTCACCACTGTAAAACATGCCCCCCAACGTAAAACCCAGATCTACAAACTGAGCAGTGAGCGCTACTTGCGTAACCAGGCAGAAAAGTAATACAATCAGTTGCTTTTGCATAGTTAATGGGATTTTAAACCGAATGACTCGGAAGCCTGCTTGTTAACTTTCAGCAGTTGTAGTTAAATGACTTGGTTTCTGCCGGAAAAACATATTCTGAACAAGCAAGCGTAAGGGGTCAATTCGGATAAACGAAAGCCTAACGGTAAGGGTGTAGGCTTGAGATCGTAACGGTGTAAGTCACATTCACAAATTTAATTTTTTTCCAACACTCTCCCAAAAAAGTGATCTATTATATTAGTAAAAATTATATCAATGACATACAGGCAGTAAACACCAGAAATAACTCCGCAAGTGCAGTGCCCAGCTTAATTCGATCCGTGGGCGTTAAGGAATTTCTCTATAATTGGAAATGTTCTTTAACTTAAAGCCAATCGGTTTGTTTATGATCGTGGAATAAAAACCAAGTCCAATAATGTCCAGACGCAAGTCAGGCGCCGATGATGCGCCTAAAGTCCGCCTCACCCGGGAAAAGCTGGCTGCTGCCGCTAAAATTTTCAGATTTATCCGCCCCTACCGCTTCGCATTTGGCTTTGGGCTGGTGTTGCTGTTTGTTTCTTCGATCACTTTCATGGTGTTCCCCTACCTCTCCGGGCTAATGGTCGATATTGCTTCCGGCGAAAAGGAAATGCCCTATTCCCTGGTCGATGTAGGCTGGATACTTGCTATTATTCTGGTGGTACAGGGGGCGGTATCCTATTTCCGCATCTACCTGTTTTCCATCGTCAGTGAGAAAGGGATTGCGGATGTAAGGAGGGCACTGTACGAAAAGCTCATTTCCATGCCCATGTCTTTCTTTGAGCACGCCCGCGTGGGCGAGTTGGTGAGCCGGCTTACGGCAGATGTGGAGAAACTTTACAATGCCTTTTCGATCACCCTTGCGGAATTCCTTCGTCAAATTATCATCCTGCTGGCAGGCATCATCTTCCTCGCTTTCCGGGCGCCTCAGCTTTCGCTCATCATGCTGGCCACCTTCCCGGTTGTGATTATTGGAGCCATGTTCTTTGGGCGCTTCATCCGCAAGCTTTCCAAGGAGCGGCAGGAGGAACTGGCGGAGTCCAATAACATCCTCAACGAAACCATGCAGGCCATTCAGGCGGTAAAGGCATTCACCAATGAGTTGTTTGAGTCGGTTCGCTACAGCAAACGGATCAACCGTGTGGTAGGTATGTCACTGAAGTACGCACGATGGCGGGCTTTATTTTCTGTCTTCATCGTTACTTTCCTGTTTGGGGCGCTTTTCTTTATCATCTGGCAGGGGGCTATGATGGTTCAGGATGGAACCATGAGCGTAGGCGTTCTCATTGAATTCGTGGCTTACACCGCTATTATTGGTGCCTCTATTGCCGGTCTCGGGAATTTCTATACGGAGCTGCTGGGCGCGATTGGGGCTACAGAGCGCATCCGCGAAATTCTGCTGGAACAGGAAGAAATTGATATTCAGAACGCAGCCCATATTCCTGTCACCCCCGTCAAGGGGCATATTGAGTACAGAAATGTGCGCTTCCGCTACCCTACCCGCCCGGATATTGAGGTGCTGAAAAACATGAGCTTCCGGGTGGAGCCGGGTCAGAAGGTGGCACTTGTAGGTACAAGCGGGGCTGGAAAGTCTACTATTGTGCAACTGCTGCTGCGCTTCTACAATATTGATGAGGGCGATATCCTGGTGGATGGGCAGTCGGTTTCCACCTTTAACACCACTGCCTACCGGCGGAATATTGCCATCGTACCTCAGGAGGTCATCCTCTTCGGAGGCTCCATCCGCGAGAACATTCTCTACGGCAATCCGAAGGCTGGTGAGGAGGAAATCATTGACGCCGCCAGGAAAGCAAACGCCTGGGATTGCATCCAAACCTTCCCGGAAGGGCTGGACACCCTGGTGGGCGAGCGGGGCGTAAAGCTCTCGGGGGGACAGCGGCAGCGTATTGCAATTGCGCGGGCCATCCTCAAAGACCCCGCCATACTCCTGCTGGACGAAGCGACTTCCAGCCTCGATGCCGAATCCGAAAAAGTCGTTCAGGATGCGCTGGCCACCCTGATGGAGGGTCGGACGTCCATCATCATCGCACACCGGCTGGCTACGATTCGCGATGTGGACCAGATTTTCGTTATTGACAATGGACAAATCATCGAGCAGGGCACACATGCCGAGCTTTCCCAGCGGGAAGAAGGAGCCTACAACACCCTGGCCAAGCTGCAATTCGAACCGATCTAAACATGGCCTACACGCTGAAAGAGCGGCTGACGTATACCCTGGCTGGTCTGGCTATGCTCGGGCTGGTCGTCGTCTACGCGCTGGAATTTTCATGGTTCAGCCGCACGCTGGATATGTCCAGCCTGGCGTTTTACAGTATGGTCGTGGGTGGCTGCATTGGCCTTGCTCTGGGGCATTACACCGCCCGGTATGAAAATGGGCTGACTGAAAAAATCCAGATTTATATTTTTTTTGGGCTTTCCTGCACTATTTTTGGGCCGCTGGCCGGTAGCCTGAGCAACCGGTTGCTTGGTCCTCCCGGAAAACCGCTAGCCGTAGAGTTCGTATCCCAAAGTGCCCGTTACGCCAGCCGCAGCGGACCTATAGTTGGTGAAAAATCAGCACCGAATGTCTTTGAGATCGAATTCTACTACCGGCAGAAAATTCGGGAAATCACCAGCCCGGCCCCTTACCCCAATACGCTGCAACGAGGGGATACCGTCCTGATTAACATCAAACCGGGGCTGTGGGGGTACGAGGTTATTCAAAAGAAAGCAGCAGCACAATGATTCAGAAATACAAATCACTGCAGGCTTATAACACATTTGGCATCAACGCCAAAGCGGCTTTCTTTTCGGATATAGAAAGCCCTGTAGTGCTACAGGATTTACTCAGACAGCACCCGGAGCGCCCTGTATTTGTCCTGGGCGGGGGCAGCAATCTTCTCCTGACCCAAGACCTCGACCAATGGGTACTGCACAACCGGATTATGGGAAAATCTATCCTTGCTGAAGATACAGACACCACTTTGGTGCGCATCGGCGGGGGTGAAAACTGGCATGAAACCGTACTTTGGGCACTGGAACAAAACCTGGGAGGGCTGGAAAACCTGTCGCTCATACCCGGCACCGCCGGAGCTGCTCCCATTCAAAATATCGGGGCTTACGGGGTGGAATTATCGGATGTTTTCGAACGGCTGGAAGCGATTGACCTGAGTACAGGCAAAGTGCTGGAGTTTACAAAGGGGGACGCTGCTTTTGGCTACCGGGACAGCCTGTTCAAGCGGTCTCTGAAAGGGCAAATCTTTATCACTCATATCCACCTCAGGCTCACGCTTCGGCAACACCACCTCAACACCAGCTATGGTGCCATACCCGAAATGCTGGAGCAGTGGGGCATTCAACAGCCGGAGCCTAAAGACATCAGCCGGGCGGTCATCCATATCCGTCAAAGCAAACTGCCGGACCCCGCAGAACTGGGTAACAGCGGCAGCTTTTTTAAAAACCCGGTGATTGCCAATGCCCGCTTCAAAGCCCTACGGGACCAGCACCCGGCCATTCCCGGGTATCCACAGGGGGTCAACCATACCAAAGTTCCTGCCGGGTGGCTGATTGAGCAGGCCGGGTGGAAGGGCAAACGGATCGGTAGCGTAGGCACCTATCACAAACAGGCGCTCGTCCTGGTCAACCACGGGGAAGCCACCGGGGCGGAAGTTTGGGCGCTGGCGCAACAGATTATGGAGGATGTGGAGCGGCAGTTCGGCATTACCCTCCAACCGGAAGTCAATGTGCTGTAAACCGAGACGAGAATCATGAACAACAACCCATCCATGCAACATCAGTTCCTGATCATCGAGGGAAATATCGGAGCGGGCAAGACGACCCTTTCTCAAATGCTGGCCGAAGACTTTGGCTTTAAACTCCTGCTCGAAGAGTTTGCTGACAATCCCTTTCTGCCACATTTCTACCAGAACCCGGACCGCTATGCCTTCCCGGTGGAGCTCTTCTTTATGACCGAGCGCCACAAGCAATTGCAGCAGGAACTGGCACAGCGCGACCTTTTTCAGGAAGGTATCGTTGCGGATTATATCTTTTTCAAAACCCTGCTTTTTGCCCGCAACAACCTCAATACCGAAGAATACCGATTGTTCCAGCGTTTATTCAACATTCTGAATGCAGCTTTCCCAAAGCCGGACCTGCTCGTGTACCTCCACCGTTCTGTAGACCGCCTCATGGACAACATCCGCAGGCGGGGACGATCCTTTGAGCAGGAAATCGAGCCTTCCTACCTGCGGGAAATCCAGCAGTCCTATTTCGAATTTTTCCGCTCCAACGAACAATTGCCCATCCTCATCATCGATATTGAAGACCTGGACTTCCTGAACAACCCGGAGGATTATCAGAAAATCCTTGACCTCATCAACCGGCCCTACCGGCCAGGGCTGCACCGGGCCAGTTTTTATTAGCCATTAACCCGTTTTGCAAAGTCGATAAAGAAATCCAGGGTCTCCGGATTGCGCATGGCATCACGGTTAGCCGCTTTTTCCACCGGGTGCCCGAGCAGGATTTTCTTCACCGGTGCCTCCAGCTTTTTGCCGCTGATGGTATAGGGGATATCGGCCACCTCAATGATGTCATCTGGCACATGACGGGGCGAATACGTTTGTCGGAGGGTGGTCTTCAGCTCTGCTTTCACCTCATCCGTTAACATTTGCCCTTCATTCATCAGTACAAACAAGGGCATGTAGTGCCGCCCGCCTTCCAGCTCCAGGTTCACGATCAGGCTGTCCTTTATGGCTTTCACCTTATTAACCGCCCGGTAGATTTCCGCAGTGCCGATGCGGACGCCGTGCCGGTTGAGCGTTGCGTCTGAGCGGCCGAGAATCACCAGGGAATCCCGACTGGTAATTTTCACCCAGTCGCCGTGCCGCCAAATGTCAGACAGAGAAGGATCCGCAACACCCGCCGCCGCCAAATGCCCGGGAACAGTTCAAAATAACTTTCCCGGTAACGGGCCTTGCCGGCATCATTCCAAAAGCAGACCGGCATGCTGGGCATCGGTTTTGTGATCACCATTTCTCCAACTTCATCGTCCAGCGGCTGCCCGTCCTCATCGTAGGCATACAGAGCGCAGCCCAGGGCGCGGCACTGAATTTCTCCCATATAGACCGGGCGTTCCGGACAACCGCCCACGAATGCGGTACAGACATCCGTGCCGCCACTCATCGAACAAAGCCAAAGGTCTTCCTTAATATGCTGATACACATAATCGAAAGCTTCCGGTGGCAGGGGCGCGCCCGATGAGCCGATAGATCGCAGTGCGCTGAGGTCAAAATCTTTGGAAGGATTGATGCCGCGCTTCATACTCGCCACCAGAAAAGGCGCACTCGTACCGAAGTGGTTGATCTTCGCCTTTTCGGCAAATGCCCACATGACGTTCATATCCGGGTAGGCGGGGCTGCCATCGTATAGTACCGGCGTGGCCCCCGCCAGCATAGCCGCCTGCACGAAGTTCCACATCATCCACCCTGTAGTGGAGAACCAAAAGAAGCGCTCGCCAGGATGTACGTCATTGTGAAAAGCCAGGTACTTCAGATGTTCCAGCAATACGCCGCCGTGACTATGTGTGATCGCTTTGGGGATACCTGTGGTGCCTGAGGAGTACAGCACCCAGATAGGATGAGCAAACGGAACCGGCTCAAACGCTAACCCATCGTGGGGAGTACCGAGGGCATCTGCCCAGCTTACGGCTTTGGGAATGGCTGCTGCCTTTGCTTTTTCATCCAGGAAAGGTACAAGAACGACCCGCTTCAAAGTGGGCAGTGCCGCTACAATCTCCTGTACCACATCAATTTTATCGTAGGGCTTACCATTATAAGTATAGCCATCCACAGCGACCAGCACCTTAGGCTCGATTTGCTGGAAACGGTCCGTTACGCTGCTGGTCCCGAAGTCCGGCGAGCAACTCGACCAGACAGCGCCCAGCGAGCAGGCAGCCAGGAAAGCAATGCTTGCCTCTTCGGTATTGGCCAAAAACCCAACAACCCGGTCGCCTTTTTCCACGCCCTGCGCTTTGAGGAAAGCCGCAAAAGCCGCCACCTGTTCTTCCAGCTCTACCCAACTGAGGCTATGCAGGGGCCGGGTTTCGGACTGTGCCATCAGGGCAGGGTGCGCAGTAGTCCGGTTGCGAAAAATATGCTCTGCGTAATTCAGCGTGCTCCCTTCAAACCATTTGGTATCCGGCATAGGGTCATCTGACATGACCTGAGTATACGGTTGATGCGCGATAATGTCAAAATAATCCCAGAGGGTTGCCCAGAAGTCGGCTGGTTCGGCTACCGACCAAGACCAAAGTGCTTTGTAGTCGTTAAAGTCTAGTTGGTGGTGCCTGCTAAGCCATTGCCGGTAGTGGGCCAGGCGGGATTGCGCCCGGAAGGCCTCGGTAGGTGCCCACAGCTGCCGGGGTTGATCAATCATAAATTTGGTTTTGCCGCGCTACGGCTGGATTCCGCCCAATCAGAGAGAAAGTGCGAAAAATCATCGCGCCGTTCCGCGCTGTTGGTTGTGTAATGGCCGGGAAATTAACTATTTTCCCGCAGGAAAACAGAACGAGCAGCTCGCAATTCTATGAGCTGTCCAACAAAAAAGCTAAAACCAATGAAGAAAATCCTTGTCGCCAACCGGGGCGAAATCGCATTACGTGTCATGCGGACCGCAAAGAAAATGGGCATCCGTACCGTTGCTGTTTACTCTGAAGCAGACCGGCACGCGCCTCATGTCAAATTCGCTGACGAAGCGGTATGCATCGGCCCTCCGGCGTCCGCTCAATCTTACCTCCTGATCGATAAAATCCTTGATGTTGCCAAGTCCCTGAATGTAGATGGCATACACCCTGGCTATGGCTTCCTGAGTGAAAACGCGAAGTTCTCTCAGGCTGCCGAAGACGCCGGCATCAAATTCATAGGCCCGGGCCCCCACGCTATTGAAGTGATGGGTAGTAAACTGGCGGCTAAAGATGCGGTAAAAGCTTACGACATTCCTATGGTACCTGGTCTTGACCACGCCATTACGGATATTGACGAAGCCAAAAAAGTGGCTAAAGAAATTGGATTCCCGGTGCTGATCAAAGCCTCCGCCGGTGGCGGTGGAAAAGGGATGCGGATCGTTGAAAACCCGGATGAGTTCGAAGATCAGATGAAGCGGGCCATTAGCGAAGCGACTTCTGCTTTTGGCGACGGCTCGGTATTTGTAGAAAAATATGTGACTTCGCCCCGCCACATCGAGATTCAGGTGCTGGCCGACGAGCACGGTAACTACCTCCACTTCTTTGAGCGGGAATGCAGCATTCAGCGCCGCCACCAAAAAGTGGTGGAAGAAGCACCTTCCGCTATCCTGACTCCGGAGCTGCGGGAGAAGATTGGTAATGACGCCCTCAACGTGGCCCGTTCCTGCAACTACACCGGAGCCGGCACGGTGGAATTCCTGATGGATGCCGACATGAACTACTACTTCCTTGAAATGAATACCCGCCTGCAGGTAGAACACCCGGTCACGGAACTCATTACCGGTGTAGATCTGGTGGAACAGCAGATTCTTATCGCACGGGGCGAGCCTTTGCAGATCAAACAGGAAGACCTTAGTATTACCGGCCACGCCCTGGAACTCAGGGTATATGCCGAAGACCCGGCGGAGAACTTCCTGCCAAGTGTGGGTACCTTATCCACTTATCGCCGACCTGAGGGAGAGAATATCCGCCTTGACGATGGGTACGAAGAAGGCATGGAAATCCCAATCTATTATGATCCAATGATTGCAAAGTTGGTCACTTACGGTGTCAACCGCGATGCGGCTATTCAGCGCATGATTGAGGCTATTGAGATGTACGAAATTGATGGCGTGGAGACGACCTTGCCATTCGGCAAGTTTGTCTGTGAACACGAAGCCTTCACAAGCGGTAAGTTTGATACCCATTTTGTCAAGCATTACTTCACGCCGGAAGCCCTGGAGAAAGGGAACGAAGGTGCAGCGAAGGTAGCGGCGAAACTGTCTGCCTATCTGTTCGAGCGCAACAAAATTCAACTTAATGTTCCGCAGATGGAGCATTCAGAATGGCAGAAAAGATAAGTTCTGATTAAAACGTGTCAGACCAGAAAGTGATAATCGTTCATCACGTTACCCGGAATATTATACCGGGACTAAAGTGCCCGCCCTGACTTAGTAGTTTGACGGAAATAAAGGTGATTGCATCATTTATCTTTTTCTCCGTAGCTCACAGTCCTGGCGGGTTCTTTTATTGATTTACGGGGCAAGCGTATGAAAGGAGATGACCTTAACCGGTTGCCCCCACATATGGATGGACATCTCCTCCTCCACCGGCTTGAGGGTAACTTCAACTGATTCCCCATCGTGCTTAAGTTGTTCGGGCATTTGGACGGGCCGGTATTCCTGGCCATCATTGGCTACGATGCCCCAAAAACCACCCTCCAGCTTCACGTGCCTGATGGTTCCTTTAATCCTGATGTTTTTCATGTGGTTGGGTGATTGATTTCTTATCTAACAACTGCTCTACGGTTTCGTTGAGATTGTTGATCAGTCTGGATTGGTTTTGAATGGTCTGTTTGAGGTCCTTCATCTCATCGTGGAGGTAGCGCTTGATATTTTGCGGGGAAGGCAGGAAAGGGCTGATTTTGGCCCGTACATACCAGATTTCCCGAATATCACCAAGATTGAGGAAATAGGGTTCATAGAAGTTGTTATCGGAATGCAACTCCAGGCTTTGCTTATCTTTCAGGTGGTTGAACGCCCGCTTCACCACAACATCGCCCCGGGTGACGACTACATAAACGTAGCTGTCCTTGACTCCGGACTCCCAAAGGGTGGGCTCCAGGTAGCTGCAAATAACCTTGTCCCCTTCAAACAACGTCGGCTCCATGCTATCCCCTGACACATCAAAAGACCGGTGGGTGCCGATTTTGTACTTATAATCCGGCAGCGTGAAGTGCGGCAGTTCCTGTATAAAAGTAGGGTCTGTCATCTCGGCAGCGTAGCCAGCCTGGGCGGGCACAGGCACATGTACGATGCGCTCGTCCTCATTAGAATTGGTCACGATGGTAAGCACCCGGAAGCTTTTATCGCCTTCCTCACTCATGAACATGGGCCCCTCACCGGTATAGATATAGACTGGATTAATTTTGTACTTCTCTACGGCTTTGCGCAGCAGCTCTATCGTCACGTCGCGCCGCCCCTTCAGAATTTCACTAAGGCTCTGGGGCAAATACTCAAGCGACAAGGCAAACTGACGGCTCGACCTTACCTGATTATCAGCCTTCAGTTTATCATGGCACTTGACGAAACGCTGGGTAACGATATTACTCATAAGTTATGATTTCCAACAAAAATAAAATTTCTGTCCATAAAATGAGTAGAGAAACAATCACATTTACCAAATAAGTGATACCAGTGCTCAAAAGCCAGGGTTACTTAACAGTAATCCTACCCGGTTCACTGTCCAGGCCCACCAGTTTTTCGCCCAGATTGACCACTTCGATAGCGGTTGGCTGATCAATGATCTGTACGGGGCTCGATTGCCCACTTGCTTTGGCCTCAAAGCAAATGGTGTAGAGCGGGTTCCCGGCACTTACGGTTACGCCCTTGAGTGCGTTATCGATCCAGGCTACCGGCATGACACCTTCCTGTACGCGGGTCGTTCCAAAGTTTTGGATGGACAGGTAAGGCAGCCCAAAGTCTTTCAGCCCTTTGAAGGTGAGCACATCCGGGTTCCAGGCAACGGTATACTGCATAGACAAAAGACTGTTAAAGCCTTTGGCACGTACTGGCGTGCACACTGTTTCACCGGCGGCCGCAGTTTGGTTGTCAATGCTTAAAAAGAGTACTTCCCCACTCTTCGGGGGCTGGTTGAGCGAGGGCTGCGGACGAGCTTTTACCGGATCAGGAGCTGCTGCGGATGGAGTTTCCGGCGGAGTTTTTTCGGAGGATTGATCTGCGGTGGAACCGGAGGCATCACTTTGGCAACTCCAGCATAAGAAAAGGGCAGACAGAAAAAAGAACAAACGGATTGTCATTGGATTATTTTTTCTGCAAAGTTAATGGGGTTACCTTTTGTATTGCAAAAAAATCGCTATTCAATCCGGCTGAAATAAATTACCGGCGATAAACTAGATCAGGGAGGCGCTACGTTAAGGTCAGGTGTTTCTGTGATTTCACAAAATTTGGTACATTGCACAAAAAATTTGCAGCATGAAGCCCCTTTTTCCAATTGCCATTTTATTTGTTGCGCTGCTGTCCAGCTGTGTGACCAAGAAGGAGTATCAGGAAATGGAAGAGCTCAAAGCCTTCTACGAGCAGGAAGCACAGGCCACGGATTCTCTCCAAAATGAGTACAACAAACTCGCTGAAGAAACCAGGCAACTGGAAATTGAGGTCCGTAACACCCGCCTGGAGCTGGAGGAGTACGTCGTGACCAACAAAAGCCTGAACCGAAGCTATCAGGACCTGCTTCAGCGTATAGACCGCATCCTCGAAGAGCGCAATGAGCTTGATGAAACCGCTTCCTATGAGAAAGTCGCCCTGCAGCGGCAGCTCACCCAGCAGCAACAAAACCTGGACCGGGACAGAGAGCGCCTCGAAGGGCTCGAATATGAGCTTTACCAAAAAGCCAACCGACTGAATACCATGGAGTATGACTACTCGGCGATGAAGGGCACCCTGCAGGACCGGAACATCCGTATTCAGGAGCTGGAAGACATGCTCAACCTCAAGGAAGATAATATGCAGGGTGTACGGGCCAGTCTTGAGGACCTTGTCCGGCAATTCTCTTCCCGCGGGCTTAGTGTGGAAGAACGGGGTGGCAAGCTTTATGTATCTCTTAGCGCTGAGCTGCTCTTCCCAAGCGGCAGTACCCGTATTGACCCCTCTGGCAAGGAAGCCCTGCGCCAACTGGCCGGGGCACTAAAGAACAACCCGGACATTGACATCCTCGTCGAAGGGCATACCGATTCAGATGGCAGTGAACTGGCGAACTGGAACCTCAGCGTGGACCGGGCTGTTGCCGTCACCCAAATTCTGACTCAGTTTGGGGTATCCCCACAGCGGCTTACCGCTGCCGGCCGGGGCGAAAACATGCCGGTGGCGACCAATAATACTGCTGCCGGAAAAGCACAAAACCGCCGTACAGAAATCGTCATTTCGCCAAAGCTTGACGAGGTATACGAGCTGTTGAGCAATTAAAACTATGTTTCCTGTCACTGCGCGTTTTTTACTGATTTACGCTCTGTTGAGCGTGGTTGCGCTAGCTCAAGCCCAAACACGTTGTGCCCTGAACACTCACGCCAGCCCGGTGAGAAATAACGGAGCTATCGCGCCAATCCGGGAGCCAATTATCATCCCGGTAGCCGTGCACGTGGTCTGGCATACCGCTGAAGAAAATATTTCCGACGAACAGGTCGAGTCACAAATTGAGGTCCTGAATCAGGACTTCCGAAGCCTGAATGTGGAAGTCCCATTTGTCCACCCCCTCTTTGATGAGCTCGTCAGTGACCTGGAGCTTGAGTTCTGCCTCGTTGCCATCACGCGCACTTCCACAGCGGTGGCCGGCATCACCAATACCTTTTCCAGCGGCAAGCGGCGCCTTTGCTACACAGACCTGGGCGGCAGAGACGGCTTCGACCCCGAGCGCTACCTGAATATTTGGGTGGCCGGCCGGAACGATGGCGCACTAGGCTCAGCCACCTTCCCGGAGGAAGGGCAGGAAACACCTGCCGAAGACGGACTGTATATTCGGCCTGATGCCTTTGGCACGACCGGCACTGTCAGCCCCCCTTTTCACCTGGGGCGAACCTGTACGCATGAGCTCGGCCACTATTTCAATCTGCAGCACCTCTGGGGCCCTAATGCTGACAATTTCAACTGCGATCAGGACGATGGGGTTGCCGATACCCCACTTCAGTCCGACACCTACCAAGGCACCTGCCCTACCCTGCCCTCGTTTTCCTGCGGCTCCCCGGATATGTTTATGAACTTCATGAATTTCACGCAGGATGCCTGTATGGCCCTGTTTACACCCGGCCAAAAAGCGCGTGTACTGAGCACCCTTCAGTCCTACCGGCCCGGGCTGCTGCAAGGCTCCTGCACGCCCGTTTCCATCCAAACAACAGGCACTTATTCGTCAGAGGTCTCCATAATTGGAAATCCCGCCAGAGACCATCTCCGGATCCGCCTGCCCGGAAATGAACCGGTACAGCTTGCAATTTTTGACCTTGCCGGCCGTTTAGTACAGCAGGTTAATGCCATAGGCCCCGAAGCGGAGCTCAGTGTAACGGGCTTTCATGCCGGAAATTATTATATAAAAATCTGGTATGAGAATAAAATGCACGTCAAAAAGCTTATTATTGCCCGGTGAGAACGATGGCGGCGGCCAGTAGCTGTAACCAACCAGAATTGTTGTATTATGGCAGTGAATCCGTGTGATGGGATTAAAAAAATGGGTAGCGAGCATTCTCTACAAGAAGTTGTACCCGCCCGGCTACCCCGGTCTCTATCCACCGGCACACCCCGCAAGCGGAGCTGTGCTGCCATTTTCCACTGCTTAAACCAAACCTTCGTTTCCTGATGAGCATCAATCCTCTCGTTCCCCCCAGGAATCTGGGCTTTCTGCTTTTTTTCGGTATGGTCATGACCTTACTCCACAGCTGCGGCTCTCCTGCCTCTGCCACACTGAGCAAGCTTGACCCCCTCATTGAAATGAGCAAAGGGCCCTGCTACGGGCGCTGTCCGGTATTCACCCTGACCATCTACGAAAACGGCATTGCCAGTTACAAGGGAGAACGCTATACCGACCGGCTGGGCACCTTCGTCAGAAAACTGGAAAAATCTGAAATGGAACGCATCCTGGGCGAATTTGACCGGGCCAACTTCTGGCAGTTCCGTGACAGCTACCGGGGGCGTATCCCGGATATGCAGAGCGTCACCATCTCCTACCATCAGAATGGCAAAAAGAAAACGGTGACCGGAAAGGAAATCCGGCCCAATGCGGTCAAGTGGCTGGAGTCCCAACTCGACCAAATTGCGCAAAGAGAAGGATGGATCCTTAAAGAAGCGCCGGAAGAACAAGTGCCGGACTTCCTCATCCCTGATCAACTGCTGGTCGAACTGGGCGAAGAGACGGACCCGGAAGAATGGGCGAAAAAGTACACACAGACCGACATGACTTTCCTGCGGTCTCTCAACGATACCGGGTACTGGATTTTCTCCTACAATGATGAGACTATCACGCCGGATCAGATGCTGGAACAGGTACGTAATGACGAGGAGGTCATTAGCGCAGAGTTCAACAAAAAAATCTACGACAACCTGGAAGAGGAAAAGGAGGCGGAGGAAAGCGCTACTACTAAGGAGGCGGCTCCCGCTTCTGATGCCGGTACCCAAAGCAAGGGAAAATCCAATACCCCTAAATCCGGCAAACAGCAATAAATTAATTGCACAAATAGTTAAGCAGCACCCCCAGCTTGTAAAGGTCGAAAGCCCGCAGGTTGGGGGTTTTGGCGTTTAGAAGGTGCTGCTTGAGCAGGGGCCGGGCCTGATCCAGCAGATAGCAGGCCGGTCTCGCAGCTTTCCAGGCATCAAGACGTTCGTAAGCGCGGAGCAGGCGGGTCTCCCTCAGGCTGCCCTCCTGATACAGAAATGCCAGGTTCTCAATGGCCTGTTCGGATTTGCGCAGAAATGTCTCTGCCGCCTCCAGCCCGGCATGGATCAGCGGGTTATCGAGGTGCAAAATAGGAATGCCCCGCCGCTGCAGCTCCAGGCCAAAGAGTGTATCCTCATGCCCGTACTGCAACAAGCGCTCATCGAACTGTATCGGGGCAAACAAAGCTTTGGGGATGAGAAAATTATTGGTCATAAAGCTGTGGTAGGGCTGTTTTTGCCGCGCTTCTGCGCGCTGCACTTCCCGTGACCTGCCATAGTGCCAATGAAATCTGAGCCGAGGTGATTCCGGAGGCTCCGGCTGGTAAATCCGCCCACCGTAGAGCAAACGGCCAGGGGTGCAGTGCGACTGGTACTGCTCCAGGTAATCTGCCCGGGCGACCTCAGAGTCGCCATCCATAAACAACAAATAGTCGTACCGCGCCGCTTCCGCCAGGCGGTTTCGGATACGGGAGCGCCCCAGGTTTTCAGGCATCAGCCGATAAGTGACGCCCGGCAACTGCCCAAGGGGAGCGTTTATGTTTTGAAATTCAGGAAGGGACGCATCGTCCCAACAAAGGATTTCCACGGCCCATTCCAAGGCATCAGCCTGTTGGCGCAAAGCCTCCACCAACGGCCGCACGTCATAGTTGTAAACAGGAATCAGTATAGAAAGCCCGGAAGCTGGCATAGGAACATTGGGTTATGGTCGCTCAAACTTAGGTATTTTTTAAACCAACTCCTTTTCCCGGATCGCCATAATATTTTGTAACTTTAAACGGGGTCACTTGCTATCACTATACCGACGATAAAGTGGTTTGCCACAGCAAACCAACTTGATGCCGGCATAAACGCTGGAAAGTGGCCTGCTACGATATCGCAAACCACTTTGTTAAGCGCATACAATCCGGTACCCGCAATGAGAAAACGATTGCTCGCCATAATACTATGCTACGGCCTGATCAGCGGCCTGCATGCCCAGGACTTCATCCTGCAAGGCTGCTACTGGAGCTGCCCGGAAGATGCGCCCGGCAGCCTGCCTGATAGTGCCACCCTTCGTTTTTGGGTAGACCACCTGACGGAGCAATCCCCGGAATTTGCCCATGCCGGCTTTACCGCCATCTGGCTGCCCAACCTCACGGCACAGGCACCACCGCAGGTCCGCACCCTCATTCAGCGCCTCGAAGCACAGGGCCTGACCGTCATTGCAGAAATCGACCTGAGCCAGGACTCCCTTGGCTCGTTGGCGGAACAGGGCATAGCGCTCCGGGAAGCGCTGGGTGTGGAAGCTTTTAGCATTACCGACCTCCCCCTCTCCCCTGCCGAGGCGTTTGCTGCTGATTTTAAAACCCTTGCTGCGGCCGGCCTTGCTCCTAAGTTTGTCATTCGGGGCGTGCCGGGCTTTGACCGTAAGAAAGGACAGGTGCAATGGATACGTAATATCCTCAAAGCACTGGGGCAGGATGCCAGCCCTAAACCGCGCATTTACGATTACCAACTACGGGAGGTGCTCCGCCAGGCCTGTTCTGACTCCACCTACGATGTACGAAAAATTTATCAGGCCAGCATCCGGGATGCTTCCGCGCTATCGGGGTACAATATTGTGACCATGGCCAACCATCCGGCCTATAAAAACCAAAATGCAACGCCCGGCGACTACGATGACCCCATTCCCAGCCCCTTACTGGCCTATGCCTATCTACTGACCAATAATCAACTTGGCCTGCCTACGGTTTTTTATGGTGACTACTTTGGTGGCGACTCGGAGCTGGCAGAGTATGCAGACAAAAAGCCCCTGCGGGCTCAAATCGACCAACTGCTGGCCATCCACCGGCAGTTTATCTTCAACTCTTCCATGGTGGAATACCTGAATGCAGCAGGCAGTGACAAGCGTTCGGCCTACTACAGCGGAGATTCTACCCGGGCATTAGTTTTCCAGCTGGAAGGCAGTAATACGCCGGCGGGACTAAAGAGCAGCACACAGGGCCCCCGGGACGTGCTGGCAGTCATCAATTTTGGATGGGACACGCTGTCCATTAAGCAAGAGCTCAACACCTCTAATATCAAAAACGGCGATTACTTCACAGATGTCACCGATCATGCCATTACGCCGAAAGCCACCCTTGTCCATTTCGATTCCCTGGATGCCTCGCCCTCGGCAGTAGCGCTCGAGGTACCTCCCCGGTCTTACGCTATATGGGTGCAGGGCAGAGCTCAAAAGGTCAGGCCCAGCCGTATTCAACTTACCGCCCATCCCTATCCGGACTACATTGAGCTGAACTGGGAGGTCGCTTACGAACGTAAAGTGCTGGGATACCAGATTGAACGCTCGGTCAATGGCGGAGCTTTTGAGCCGATCGGACAGCTCCCACCGCTTTCCAATGAAAATGAACCGGCGTCTTTCCTGTTCCTGGATAAGGATATTTTTCCCGAAGAGGAACTGCGCTACCGCGTAAAGCTGATTGATCAGGAAGGCAAACATCAATTCAGCCCGGTTGCCGAAACCCGGCCTTCACAGCGTAACCTGAAGTTTGAATTAATAAAAGCACCGGAGCAGCACACCTGCGCCTTCAAAATGAGAAGCAATTACAGCGGGCAGGGGGCACTTGCTATTTATGATGCTGGCGGTACGGTTGTTTTTGAACAGCCGCAGACCATTAAAAAAGGGGAAAACGTGACCCGGGTTGATTTATCGAAACTCGACAAAGGCATTTACTACATCCGCTTCCGGGCGGAAGAAGGGGAGCTTTGGAGTACAAAGGTGGTAAGGCTATAGGTCGAGCAGCCCTTCCGGCAGTTGCATTTCCACCCGTTCTGCTTCCGGGTCAATGACCTGAAGGAAGGTTTCATTCAGGGGAATCAAAATTTCCCGCCCCTGATAACTGACCAGTGCCAGAATTTGCTCCGGATAGGCTTCCACCGATAGGATGGGGCCGATTTCGCCTTCCGTTTCCGTCACCACAGTAAAGCCCTCCAGCAGGCGGAAATCCTCAATACCCAGTTCCTCCGCCTCCACCTCCTCAGCGGGCAACAGGATATCCAGACCCGTTAGTGCTTTGGCGGCCTCTTTCGTGTCCACATCTTCCAGCTTAATGACCAGCGGGCTTTCCAGAAGGACGCCCTCATTAAAATAGGGCACCGGGCTGCCATCAACCGGAGCGAACAGCACTTCTGCTTCAAGGGCCGCATCAAGAAAAGCATCCTCCACTAAGATGCGGATGCCTCCGTTTAGCCCATGCGTTTTGCCGAACCGGCCGACCTTGGTATAGGATTCTTTTGCCATAGTTTTATTTACGCGGCTCTGAGAACAGCTACCCCATCAATTCTGCCGCCCCTCGTCCAAAAAGCTGCCGTGAATAATACCACCGCCCAGCACATCATCTCCTTCATAAAACACAGCCGACTGACCGGGGGCCACGCCCTTCACATTAGCGTAAAAGTCAACATGGATGTTTTCGCCCATATTGCTTAACTGGCTTAGCGTGCCCTGATCATTATAGCGGATCATGGTAACGGCTTCTGTGCCGTCGGGGATTTGGTCGTACTTCATCCGGTTGACCTTGCCGACCATCATGCCGTTACGGACAAGTTCTTCCTGCCGGCCCAGCACAACGGTATTCGTATCCGGGCGGATTTCCGTCACATACATCGGCTCCCCGAATGCCACGCCCAGCCCCTTCCGCTGACCGATGGTGTAGAAAGGATAGCCTTTATGAGTACCAATTACGTCCCCTGCGGTATTGACAAACTGCCCCCCATCCACAC
>CAZNHN010000081.1:0-1393 GCA_964572415.1 uncultured Phaeodactylibacter sp. | reverse complement strand
CGCGCTTCCAGCCCGTCGACCCGCCGCTTGAGGAAGCCCCGGTAGTCGTTGTCGGGCACAAAACAAATTTCATAGCTTTCCGCCTTTTTAGACAAGGCTTCATACCCCCAGTCGGCAGCCATTTGCCGGACTTCAGGTTTTGTATAGGGCCCCAGGGGGAAGCGGCTGCGCGCCATACATTCCTGGCTCAGCCCCCAGAGGACGTAAGATTGATCCTTGTGCGCATCCACTGCCTTGCTTACATAGTGCCGCCCGTTGAGTTCATTGAGTTGGGCGTAGTGCCCGGTAGCAATGAATTCGCAGTCCAGCGCATCCGCCCGCTTTAGCAGGGCACTCCATTTGATGTGGGTATTGCAAAGGACACAGGGATTGGGGGTGCGCCCCGCCAGGTACTCGTCCACAAAATTGTCGATAACATAATCACCGAACTCATCGCGTATATCGATAATAAAGTGATGGAAGCCCACTTTTACAGCCACCTCCCGGGCATCGTTGATGGAATCCAGGCTACAGCAGCCCGTTTCCTTGGAAGACCCACCGGAATTGGCGTAATCCCAGGTTTTCATGGTGATCCCAACAACTTCATAGCCCATATCGTGCATCATCATAGCCGTGACTGTGCTGTCAATGCCCCCGCTCATGGCTACCAATACTCTTCCGTGCTTACTCATGAAAAAAATACAGTTTTGATTCTGGCTAACTGCCTTCAAAATCAACACACAAAGGTACAAATTTAACGGTTGATTAGTTCAAACTTATGGACAGAATACAGGCTAAGGGGGCTTTCATGGGTGCGTATAACCATTACATATTTTACCTAATTCTCGTTGTTTGGCCTCATTAGGCTTTCCGCTTTTTTTAATCTCTTCCCAAAGGACACCTTCATGGAACCAAACTCACGGCTAACCGGTTTCACATAATAACCATTGTACCAATCATGGCAGGAAACAACGATATCAGCTGGGACGAAATCAAAGAATTGTTCGCAGAGACTAACCGCAAGTTTCAAGAAACAGACCGTTTATTGACTGAAAAGTTTCAAGAGACAGACCGGCAGTTTAAGGAGACGGACCGCAAGTTCCAAGACACAGACCGCAAGTTCCAAGACACGGATAGAAAGCTGGATAAGCGCTTCAACGAACTCTATAGGTTGTTCTCCTCCCAGTGGGGGCGTTTGGTGGAAAGTCTGGTAGAAGGTGACCTCGTGCCTATATTACAAAGGCGCGGCATCGAAGTGGAGCAGACCGCCCGAAGGGTCAAAGGCAGTCACGAAGGGCTAAGCTATGAGTTTGACATCGTTGCCCGAAATGGCACAGAAGTGGTGGTCGTAGAGGTCAAAACCACCCTCAAGCCCAAACATATCCGAGAGTTCCTCGACAAGATGGCCTCCTTC
>CAZNHN010000080.1:18997-21353 GCA_964572415.1 uncultured Phaeodactylibacter sp. | reverse complement strand
AGGAAGAGCTGCCTTCCACGAAAGTAGTGCCTTCCGGCAGAAGATCCGTAACAACACCATCCTCCACCGCTACGGTGCGGCCGTTAATGATTTCGAGATCGTAAGTGATGATATCACCGGCATCGGCTTCCGTCACCCCGGTTTTATTCACCCGGAAAGTGAAGTTGCAGGCATCCGGAATATCAAAGGCTTCCACACCACCGGCTATTGCACTCGCGCCCAGCCCACGGCGGGCGAAGGTCTCCCAGATGAGGCATTGGTTGGCGCCATCATAGTTGATCATATCCGCCTCCAGAATGGCATCACGTGCATCGATGAAAGTCGGGCTGCAAGGCTGCAATTTCAGGCCATCGGTGACCAGTTGCATCGCTATGTTGTTCCCTCCTGTACCCGTATAGAGGTCGTCGTCAAAGCCATACTCATCGACCAGGTTCCAGTACATATCCCAAATCATAGCACACCATACCGAGCCAACACCGTGTGGAACGGATTCTCCGTTGATATTTGAATAGGTATGGGGGTTGATGTTCATATTGCGAGTGTAGGGATAAGTTCTGATACCACCCCCGTTGGTGGGTTCGTTAACTACGTAGGTTCCGATGCCCCGTACCTGGTCTGCCGTATTTTCGGAAGTGGTGGTCATTGCCAGGGCGTACCAGTCGCTCCAGCCCTCGCCGGCCTGCTCAAAGTTGCTCAGGCAGCCGCTGTTGCCCGCGCCACCGGTAAGGCGGATGGAAATACCGTGGGTGTACTCGTGTACGATTACGCCATTATCCAAATCACTGCTCAAGCCAGTCGGCCCTGGATCAGGCACCTGAAGCTCAGGAGCAGAGAGGGTCACGGTTGCACCAGGTAACAGCTCTTTAAGCACAGCACAGTCACCCTGCGAAATCATGACAGCAGGTATCGTCACCTGATTACCTACAGCACCGGCACCCATCACAATGGGGTCACCAGCGACATTATTACAAATTATGGCTCCGATTGCGCCTGCATTCTCCGCACTGAGTATTTTGAACCCGAATTCACAGCTTCCCCGATCAATTACGGCGATCCTGCCAGCGAGGTCACTTGTATTGACTAAATCTTCACAGGCATCTGTAGTTGGTTCTGCCTCATCTTCCACCAACACTAATTCACCGGTGAGTGGCTCGTCGGCTTCCGGTAGTGCTCCCCCAAATCCTGCCTGAACGAAGGTGTAGTTCACATTATTCCCGGCAGTATCTGTCACAATCAGGCGGGCATCCGTGTTCAGGTTGGGTAGACTGCCGCCCCAAAGGTACATCTGCATACGGGGCCGGCTGCCGTCAGCAGGTGTGGCGAAATTGGCATTATTGGTGCCGCTGCCGTCAAGTGCTTCCGCACGTACATAATCACCGCTTTCTCCTAAACCGGTGTAATTCGTTGTTTGGAAGTTGCCTGCTGCTTCGTCAAAGCCATAGTAATACCATACATCGTGCATGATGTTATTCCAGTAAAAGAGGTTGGTCACCAGGGGGTCGATCTGCGTGTAGGGCTGATTGGTAGACAGGTCCAGGGGAAAGTCGAAATTAAGGCTATCCCCGCCATCGGGCTCATCGCCATTCGAGCTGTTCAGGTCGAAGATATCATGGTAAGCGTGCACGTTGTTGCCCCGGGTAATGGTATATTCCGGACCCGGTATGCCATCCTCATCGTGCCAGCCAAAAGGCGAGGCCATGGAATCAGCAGGGTTGGTCTTCAGGATGCGGGCGCCATGGTTAGGGCTTTCCACGGTGAGCGGAAAAACACGGTACCGGCTGCCATCCTGAGGGGTGGAAGGCGGCAGGGGCGAAAGCGAACTGGCCATTTCAGCATGCTGGTGCTCTAAGTGCAATGCCTGATGCTCTTCTGTAGAGAGGTGTGGCCCAAACTGACAGTGCAATACCTGATCGAAGTCGTCCAGCACTTCACCGGTAAGGGCATCAATCCGGGCATCCCACCAATGCTGACCGCTTAGTTCGTAAAAGGTTACGTTCCAGGCCAGGCGGACGGCACCCCGAACGGGCTGATACGCCAAATGAACCTCAATGGGCTCCAACGCCAGGCCAGCGGGATTGAAAATAGCGTGGTGTTCGCCAGGCTGCCGGTCAATACTCAGTGGCGCACTGCTGTTCACGTTGGCATGTGCCATCAGTTTTCTTACCGCGGTCTCCATACTGATCTGCGGCTGAATGGTATTCACCTGGCTGGACAAATCGGATATGAAGCGGTTGCCTACACTAAACACCTCACCATTTTCCTTAATGTTCATATTCAGGATAGCGTTACGGACGGGGATGCCGGCATGCTGCTGCTGCAGGTAAACGTGCGTCACTTTGTTGTGGCGGGTCACTAC
>CAZNHN010000080.1:13101-18987 GCA_964572415.1 uncultured Phaeodactylibacter sp. | reverse complement strand
TAGGTCTTCCCGCGACTCCGCAAGGTAGCGTGCGGCAATTTGGTCAGGCTCTGCTACCTGGGCGGTCAGTGCGGTGCTTAGTAAGCAGACCCACGTTAATATGAGCCAATATGTGTTTTTCATACAATCACAAGGTTAAAATGTAAAAAGTTGGAATGGCAGGAAATATACTGCGGAGAATACGGTTTGAGGACAATTCAAATCTGATTTTGTTGAAAGGCGGCTGACACTTTAGGCGGATTTTACAATTCCCTTTCTTTACTCAGACGTTTATTATGACTTATCTTTACTGCCATGCCTAATCTCACAGAAAAGCCTTTGCAGGTTCTTGCTTTCCTTTGGCTGTTGGCTGTACTTGTGGTTTGGCCCGTTGGTGATTTCCCGCTTGATGACGACTGGTCCTACGGCGAAGCAGTAAAGCATTGGATAGATACTGGCGAATACCGGGTCAGCGACTGGCCGGCCATGACGCTATTCACACAGGTGTTATGGGGTGGGCTGTTTGCCAAAGTTTTTGGTTTTTCGTTTTACACCCTGCGCTTATCTACGCTGGTCCTCGCCGCATTAGGCATTCTTGCCTTTCGGAAAACCATGGCCCGGCTGGAGTTGCCCGGTTGGTGGCAATTAGTTGCGCTGCTCACCCTGGTTTTCAATCCTGTCTTTTTTCAGCTCTCCCTTACTTTCATGACAGATACTCCATTTCTGAGCCTGATGGCGATGAGCCTTTATGCCTATCTGCGGGCCTTTGAAAAAGACCATTGGCGATGGTGGGGCGCCGCCACGCTGTTCAGCAGCCTTGCTATCCTGTTACGGCAGCCCGCATTGCTACTCCCCCTCACGATGGGCATTGCCGGATTTCTGGGCAGGCCTGGTTGGCGGAGACTTGGACTTGGATTCCTGAGCACCACTATTGTGTACCTGTGCCTGCAGGGCTATATCCTCTGGCAGCAGAGTACGCCTTCCGGTCTTCCCGGTGCTTTCAGTCAACCCGGCAGCATACGGCACATGCTTACGCCTGGCAATTTGATATACAGCATCAAATCCCTGGGTGGACTATACCTGTTGTATATTGGATTTATGCTTTTGCCGGTATTGCTGCTCTGCCCGGTCCGCCCCCGCACGAAAGCAGGGTGGGCACTGGCGACGCTTACTACAGCCATCAGCCTTTATCTCATCAGCCTGATCTGGGGTTCGGAGCCACTGGGCAACACATTACATACAAGAGGGCTTGGCACTATCCCCTTGCCGGGCGAGCGCCAGGATTCGCATTGGCCTGTACTTCCTCCAATATTAGGGTGGGGGGGCAAAGTATCAGGTACTTTAGGGTTGCTGCTGCTCATCGGGCACACTTTTTTGCGGGTTGTGCCAGTTGCCAGAATGTATGTCCGGCATTTACGCCTGACTCGCCTAAGCGCGGCACAAACCCTGCGATTGGGCCTGGCAGGGTTCCTTTTACCCTACGGTATGTTCCTGCTCGTCAATTTCGTGCACTTTGACCGGTATCTGCTGCCGGTGCTTTTGAGCGGTTTGCTGGTGCTGCGGCCTGTAAAGGCTCCTTCAAAGTGGGCATTAAGCGCTTCCGGTGTTTTCCTGTTGTTAATGGCTTCTTTTTCCATCGCCGGCACTCATGATTATTTCGCATGGAACCGGGCACGGTGGGCAGCCCTGCACGCAGCAATGGATCAGGGCATACCACCCACTGAGATTGACGGGGGAGTAGAATTTAATGGCTGGTACCGTACTGGCCCACTGAGGCAAAGGGCTCCCTTTTCAAATAGCTGGTGGTTTGTAGCAGAAGATACCTATGCTGTTAGTTTTGGTCCCTACGAAAACTACCGGATTGAAGAGGCATTCATTTTCCAAAGATATCTGCTACCCGGGACAGATACCTTGTTTCTCCTCCGCCGTCCGGCATGGACCAAAATCGATACACTTTTCTACCCTATGGAGCCCCGGCAATGGCCCTATTATGCCCCATACGCTAACCTGCGGGCCTCTGAACAAAACAAGGCGATGCCGGGAAGTTACGATGATACACATGCCTACATTATGGACACCAACCAGGAATACGGGCTCGCCCACCGGCTTTTTCCGGTAAGCCCGTACGAAGAGCTGCAATTTTCAGTTTGGGCTAAAGCGGAAGAAGGCCTGCCTGGCATTGTCGTCTCAGCACCTGATGCGGATGCTTTCCACCACGCTTTGCAGCTCTATCCTACCGGGCAAACCCGTGGGGACTGGAGCCAGTATCAAGCCAACATGAACTTGCCTGGATACTTTCCCGCTGATACCGTTGCCACCTATTTTTGGAAAAGGTCGCCGGATCGTATATTGCTAGACGATTTCCAGATAATCTGGAAGCAAACAAATAGCAGATAAACTAAAACCTCATGCGAATATTCCTTTTACTATTATTAGGCAGCCTTTTGCTCAGCAGCTGCAGCAAAGCCCTCTATCCCGACCGCAGCCACTTCCTTCGAGATGGAGAACTCGCCCCCACTGTAGACCTAAGCAACTACAAAAGCGTGCAGGAAAGGCCAGGGCAAAACTCAGGCCTTTGCATAGCGGTGGCCATCTCCGGCGGAGGGTCAAGAGCCGCAAATTTTGGAGTGGGCATCATGCTTGGGCTCGAGGACTTTGAGGGCATGCGCTATCAGAACCTGCTTAAGGAAGTCGATTACCTGTCTACGGTTTCCGGAGGGGGCTTTGCCGGAGGGTCTTATGTCGCCGCCCTCTATGACCACAACCGGTTGCGCCCCGATGCCCCATTTGTTTTTGAGGATTATGTGAACAGGCGTGTTCGGGAAGCCCTGGCTTATTCCTACGTGGGCACTCTGGTACGCGCCAATTTCAACCCCCGCCTCTGGTTTACGCATGTAGATGACGGCGATGCACTGGAGCGCGCCATTGACGATCAGGTGCTGGGCTATAAAAGCCGCCGGAAAGATATGGGCGCTGATGCACCGAGTATTCGGCTGGGGGATATGTTTGTTCCTAAAGATTCAGACTTGCCCGTACGCCTGCCCATGCACATCACCAATAGTTCTACCGTCAATACCATGCAGATTTTCCCCTTCACGCCTGATGTGCTGGAGGAATACGGTGTGGTGGGCTACACGCACCGGATGCAAAAGCAGGTCAATGAATTTCCGGCTTCTTACATCGTGCCTTTATCGGTCGGCATTAAGTCGAGTGGCAGTTTTCCGGTTTTGATTTCCAATACCACTCTGGTCAGCAGCTACAGCTCAGAGCGCCCCTTTTTGCACCTCTTTGACGGAGCGATGACCGACAACACCGGCTACTATACAGCCCTGCAGGTACTTAAACAGGAGACAACCCCGCACAAAGTATTGATCGTAATCGATGCCGATGCAGTGGGCAACCGATATACCTTTTCGGACAAAGAAGGTGCCTTGTTCTCTCTCGGCGTGGCTGCCCGTCTGCCCTCCAGTGGGCTTGATGCCCGCCGTGCCACGCTTGTCCGGGATATTATGGATGCCTGTATGCCCGCTAAAATTGAGCCGGTTTTCTTTGGTTTCAATGTGCTTCTTGAAGGCAATGAAGCAGAGCCACCCACTGTTATCAAAATCCAGGACGAGCAGGAGCGGATGATCCGGGTCTTGAAGTCAGGCGCGGAAGTATCCGACCGCGATAAGCAAATCCTGTATGAATTACTTACCTACATCGGCACAAAGTATACGATCGAGCCCGCTGAGCAGGAACTGCTGCTGCTTGGCGGTCAGTTGATTGTCCGGCTTAGGCAGAAGCAACTGGAGGCGGCGCTTCGGTAAATTACCGGTCAAACTATGCCAACCGGAACAGAAAAAGAGCAGAAAGCTTTGAATTAGTTCGTACAACAATTATTTTTACAGAAACTAATTTCACAGCCGTGCCAGAGACACAAACACAGCCAAATTCTATCACTGAGCGTCCGGACATGCCTGGCTTTACGCTGGAGCGCACTGCCAAGCGGATGAAGCAGTTCTTCCAGCAAACGCTGGCTGCTGCCGGTACTGAAATCACCATTGACCAATGGGTGGTGCTGCAGACGCTCAACCAGCAAAATGGCCTGAGCCAGCTGGAGATTGCCCGGGCGACCTTCAAGGACCCGCCCACCATCACACGGATTATCGACTTGCTGTGCCAGAAAGGGCTTACCGAGCGCATCACGGACCCGGATGACCGGCGGCGGTTCCGCATTCAGCTTACCGATGGTGGTTATCAAAAAATCGATGAGGTGCTGCCTATCATCCACCGTGCCCGGGGCAAAGCCTGGGCCAACATGGATAACGGGCAGATCGATCAGTTGATGGACATGCTCAATACCGTATTCAACAACCTCAGCTCTGAGGATACCAAATAGAACCAATTGTAGCTCAGCAAAGCGGGTGCGGCAGTTTGCCCGCCCGGCTTTGCCCACTTTTGCCAAAACCAGAAAAACTGAATTTTATGCATTACCACAGCTTAGGACAAGTACCGCCCAAGCGGCATACGCAGTTCCGGAAGCCTAACGGGGAGCTCTACCATGAGGAGCTTTTCTCCACCGAAGGCTTTAGTGACCTGCACTCTTTGCTCTACCATGTGAATGCGCCTACCCAAATCGTTCAGGTGGGCGAGCCTTACTCCGTAGCGCCTAAAGTGGTGGCGGACAAGCAGCTCAAGCACCGCAGCCTGAAGGGGTTTGAAGTAGCGCCGGAAGAGGACTACCTCAAGAGCCGCAAGCCGGTGCTCGTCAATAACGATTGCAAGATCATCCTGGCTGCGCCCCGCAAAAGCATGACGGATTACTTTTTCAAAAATGCGGATGCAGACGAGTGTATTTTCATCCACAAAGGTACAGGCCGGCTCAAGACCATGTACGGCGTGGTGGAATTTGAGTATGGCGACTACGTGATGGTTCCAAGGGGCACCGTTTACCAACTCGAATTTGATCAGGAGGACAACCGCCTCTTTATTGTAGAGTCCTACAGCCCCATCATTACGCCCAAGCGATACCGCAATGACTACGGGCAACTGATGGAGCATGCCCCCTTCTGCGAGCGGGACATCCGCAAACCAGAATTGCTGGAAACCCACGATGAGCAGGGCGAGTTCCTGTTTTACATCAAAAAGCAGGATCAGGTTTATCCGTACACCTACCTCAATCATCCGTTCGACCTGGTTGGCTGGGATGGCTATGTGTATCCCTATGCCTTCAGTATTCACAACTTTGAGCCTATCACGGGCCGGGTACATCAGCCACCGCCCGTGCATCAGACTTTCGCAGCCCGCAATTTCGTCATTTGTTCTTTTGTGCCCCGGTTGTATGACTATCACCCGCTGGCCATCCCTGCGCCTTACAACCATAGCAATATTGACAGCGATGAGGTGCTCTACTACGTAGATGGGGACTTTATGAGCCGTAAGCATGTGGAGAAAGGCATGATCACCCTCCACCCCGGTGGCATTCCGCACGGGCCACACCCGGGTACTGTCGAGAAGAGCATCGGCAAGCAGGGCACCCATGAGTTAGCGGTGATGGTGGACACTTTTAAGCCGCTACAATTGACAGAACATGCGGTGGGTATTGAGGACCGGGATTATTATAAGAGTTGGCTGCCGGAAGAGGTGAAGAGCCAGTAGGTGGGAAACTGATTGCGAGCGGTGGCATGCTAGTGTGGCGGCACCGGATTGCCAGGATCAGCGTCATCAGTCAGATCAGCGTCATCAGTGTACTATTGCCGTATGTGGAGAGAGGGGAACACAGATTGGACTGATTGCGCAGATTTCCACTGATTGCGCAGATTTCCACTGATTTCGAGCGTGGGCATGCTTGTGCGGCGGCACCGGATTGCCAGGATCATCGTCATCAGTCAGATCAGCGTCATCAGTGTACTATTATCGTGCGTG
>CAZNHN010000080.1:9033-13001 GCA_964572415.1 uncultured Phaeodactylibacter sp. | reverse complement strand
CGCAGATTTTCACTGATTGCGAGCGGTAGCATGCTAGTGTGGCGGCACCGGATTGACAGGATCATCGTCATCAGTCAGATCAGCGTCATCAGTGTACTATTATCGTGCGTGGAGGGTAGGGGACACTGGTTAGACTGATTGCGCAGATTTTCGCAGATTTCGAGCGTGGGCATGCTAGTGTGGCGGCACCGGATTGCCAGGATCAGCGTCATCAGTCAGATCAGCGTCATCAGTGTACTATTGCCGTATGTGGAGAGAGGGGAACACAGATTGGACTGATTGCGCAGATTTTCACTGATTGCGAGCGGTAGCATGCTAGTGTGGCGGCACCGGATTGCCAAGATCAGCGGCATCAGTCAGATCAGTGGCATCAGTGTACTATCTACAGGAAATAACTTTGCCAACTAATTCAACACCCAAAAAACAAAAGTAATGATCGATGAAAGCTATCTCCATTCCGCCCTGACAGGAGCTATTCTCGGAGCCTTCTACAAGGTTTACAATACCCTGGGCTATGGTTTTCTGGAAAAGGTATATGAAAATGCTATGATGATCGAGCTTGACAACCTATTTTTTCATACAGTCCAGCAGCAGCCCATCAAGGTGTTTTACGAAGAGCAGGTAATCGGTAAATATTATGCAGATTTGCTGGTTGAAAATAAAGTCATTGTTGAGCTAAAAGCTTGCAAAACCCTAGCCCCCGAACATGAAGCTCAGCTCTTAAACTACTTGAGAGCCACTAAAATAGAGGTGGGGTTACTACTGAACTTTGGAGAGGAGCCCCAGCACCGCCGCCTTATCATGACAAACGACAAAAAAGTATTTTAACAAAAAACTGAAATTCATGGATGCACTAACCAAACCAACCACTGAGACGATTCAGGACACCTTCCCCATCAACGGGACGGACTACATAGAATTTTACGTAGGCAATGCCAAGCAGGCGGCTCATTACTACCAAACGGCTTTCGGTTTTAAGCTGATTGCCTACCGCGGGCCGGAGACTGGCGTGAAAGATACCGCCTCCTACGTGCTGCAGCAAGATAAAATCCGCTTTGTGCTTACCGCTGCACTGACGCCCGATCATGAGGTGGCCAGGCATGTGCTCAAGCACGGAGACGGGGTGAAAGTCCTTGCGCTTTGGGTGGACGATGCCAAAGAAGCGCACCGTATAGCCATAGAGCGTGGTGCAAAGTCATTTGCGCAGCCTCAGCGCATTGAGGATAAAAACGGGCATGTGGTGACGGCCTCCATTCATACCTACGGGGAGACCCTCCATACTTTCGTGGAGCGCAGCAGCTATGCCGGCCCATTTCTGCCAGGATTCGTAGCCATGGAAAGCCCAATGGAAGTTAAGCCGATTGGGCTAAAATACGTCGACCACTGTGTAGGCAACGTTGAGCTGGGGCAGATGAACGAGTGGGTAAAGTTCTACCAGGATGTAATGGGCTTCAAACTACTCGTCACTTTTGATGACAAGGACATCTCCACCAAGTACACTGCTCTGATGAGCAAGGTGGTCTCCAATGGGAATGGCTACATCAAATTTCCCATCAATGAACCCGCTCAGGGGCTGAAGAAATCTCAGATTGAAGAGTACCTGGATTACTACCGCAGTGCCGGCGTACAGCACATCGCCATCGCCACAGATGACATCATCCATACGGTGGACGAACTGCGCCGCCGGGGCGTAGACTTCCTGCGTGTGCCGGACACTTATTACGAAACGGTACTGGATCGGGTAGGCGAAATCAACGAAAGCCTGCAGGAACTCAAGCGCCTGAATATCCTCATTGACCGGGATGACGAAGGCTACCTGCTGCAAATCTTCACCAAGCCGGTACAGGACCGCCCAACGGTATTCTACGAAATCATTCAGCGGGAAGGGGCCCGTTCTTTCGGCAAAGGCAACTTCAAGGCCTTATTTGAAGCCATCGAGCGGGAGCAGGAGTTAAGGGGGACGTTGTAGGCTGTTAGATCGTGGTGATTTCCAAAATCACCACGATCTTTACTCTCTTGGGAGCGACTAATACTAGCTCGTCCCTCCCGCTGCGTGATGGCTTTGTGGGCGGCGATTTGCATTTCGTTGAGCTGGGTGGTGCCCAGCTTTTCTAGCATGGTTTGTGGGTCTTTTTGTTTGGACATGGGGCTGAGGTAGGGAAAAAGTAGACGGGAGTCGATTGAAAAAGCGCCCACCCACATCCTAATGTAGCCTTACCCTCGCGGGATTATCCGAAAGCGATCGGCCATAAAGCCCGGGAAGGGAAAGGCAAAGGTTATACCAACGACATAATAGCTTGCTCAAGTATCACACATCTTAATTTCCCGGACGATGAATATTTGGATCAACGACCCACCATTTATCCCCAATGATCGCTGGGTTGAGCGTATATTTCAAATTTTGGTTCACTTAATGAACTGTTTTGAACCAAAAGCGGTTAATCCAACAAAATACAGTCTTATGAAATCCCTGACGATCCACAATCTGGATACTGAGGTGTCAAATGCGATTGAAGATATTGCCAGGCGCACGGGCTTAAGCCAAAACAAAGTAATAAAAAAACTCCTTAGAGAGGCCTTAAACCTTGAAGACACTAAAGAGCCCCGACAGGATTTTGCAGAATTTTGTGGGTTGTGGTCAGGCGGAGAAGCCGAATCTTTCAGTAAGGCGGTCGGTACCTTCGATCAAATTGACGAAGAAATGTGGCAATGAGAAAAATCGTTTTAGACACTAATGCCTATAGCCACCTGATGGAGGGAGACAAGCAAGTACTGGAAGCTTTGAATGAAGCCGACAAAATTTACTTACCTGCTTTTGTAGTGGCGGAGTTGTTGTTTGGATTCAAAAATGGAACCAGAGAAGCATGGAATCGGGATACCCTGAAAAAATTTGAATCCAAAAGTATTGTTGAACGGTATTTCCCCACAGATGAAACTATTGAAATATTTAGCGATGTTTTTTCATCCCTAAAAAAGGCAGGCAACCCCGTTCCCATCCATGATATCTGGATAGCTGCTATCGCTATCGAAACGGGCAGCGTTATTGTTACTTACGACAAACATTTTCTGCAAATAACTCAAGCAAGGGTTTGGAGCTGATTCGCATACGCCGATTACCAGATCAAACCTTATAAAATTAAGCTTGATCTTATGCATTAGAAAGGCCTATTTCAGGAAACTTGAGCAAAACACAGTCCCCGAGAGCCGGCTTTACAGGCAGTTATAGTCTGACAACAGGGGCAGCACATCCCTTCACGCTGCAAGCTCTCACCTCCTAATTCAACAGCCGCTTCATAAGCGCCTCGCGCCAATTGCTCCCAAGTGGCAGTCGCTTGTCACCGATAATCAGCTCGCTTTCTACCACCTCCTCAATATGGCGCAAATTGACCAGGTAGGATCGGTGCGTACGCTGGAACCACTCAGCAGGCAGCAGCGCTTCGAAGTTTTTCAAAGCCATCGTCAGCTGAAGGTCCTTGGTAAACGCGATGTCGGTCATTTGCCCAAGCAGTTCCAGGCGCTACTCTGGCTCGGTAGTGGCCCTGTAAGCTTGCTCCAAACTATCCAACAGACCGTTTTGCGCAACTGCCCACGCCAACGGGAGGGTGCAGAATAGCAGACAAAAATAAGTTTTCAGGATGCTCATAGGGCAATCAATCAGGTTTGGAAAACGGCTGCCCGCCTTTGGAAAAGCAAAGTGGATGTTCGGAAAGTTAGCCTTTTTAAAGGTATGCATGCCACTATCTTTATTCCAGTGATTACCAAAGATAATACTTTGGCCATTACTCTTGAATAATAAGGCCCGTTCCCACTTAGCGAAAGGGAAATCCCATTTTATCGTCAAAGCATCGGGTAACCTTTTCGGAGGTTGCAAAATAAACCTACAACAAGCGCCAAGCGATACCTTGGATAATCTTTCAGAAACAGCATCTACAGTAAGGTCAAATATTCTTTACATAAATTTCAACACT
>CAZNHN010000080.1:0-9023 GCA_964572415.1 uncultured Phaeodactylibacter sp. | reverse complement strand
ATGGCCTTGGCACAAACCTCCTTTGGGCAGTACGAAAATGCAGTCCCTAGTATCAAGTCCGCCCTCGCAGTTGATGCGGAAGGCCTCAATAAAGGGGAGCGTATTATCCGGCAGGCTCTGCAAACGCTTGAAAAAGATCCCAAAGCGGACATCGCCGAATCTATGGACTCGCTGACGGAAGCTTACCCGGAAACCGCACAGGCCTATGAACTCGCTGCAGTGTCTGCCTCCTGGATCAGCAAAGACGCTCAGGCCGCTAAGGAGTACAACCTCCGCTTGCTTGAATTGCGCCCCGGTCACGGTGGCACTTACAATGCCCTGGGGTACTCCTACATGGCACTCGGAGAAATGAGTGAGGCCAAAGCTGCTTTCGACAAATACCTTGAAGTATCGCCCGATGAACCCAATGCCTGGGACAGCATGGGCGAGTATTACATGGTAGCTAAGGACTATGCCAAGTCGGCGGAATACTACGATAAAGCCGCTGAAATGGGAATGGAACTCGCTGAAGAAAGGGCTGAGAAAGCTCGTGCGGCTTTGAAGGCAGCGGGGAAGTAAAATTTAATACTATAGTTGTCGGGTGCCAATGTGGTGCCCGGCAGCTTACACCAAAAACAACACTATGAAAAAAGTAGGTATCATCGGTGGCGCCGGCTTCATCGGCAGTTACGTCACCAAGCAATTTTTAGAAAATGGGTTCCGGGCCAAAGTATCGGCCACGGACATTTCCAACACCGCAAAATACGCGCACCTGTCTGCGCTGCCCCATTCGGAGAACATGGAGCTCGTGCCGCTTGACGTTCAACACCTGGACCAGTTGAAGGTCTTTGCCGAAGGCTGCGACATCCTCGTACACGGTGGCACGCCCTTTCAGTTGGACGTAGAAGACCCGCAGCGGGACTTGTTCGACCCCACTATCAAAGGTACGGAGAACTTCCTGCGGGTGGTCAGTGAAACACCGAGTGTAAAGAAAGTGGTGTTCATCGCTTCGGTAGCGGCTATGAATACCAACTTCCCGATGTTGCCCGCCGGTAAATCCGAGGGGGACACGGTAAGTGAAACGGACCCTTTCTACTTCAGTGAAGAAAGCCACCCGTACGCGCAAGCCAAGTTTCTCGCCAACCGGGCCGTTGAGCAGTTCATCGCTGATAATCCTGATACAGGTTTTGAAATCACCACGGTCTCGCCCGTGGGCGTTATGGGTGTAGCGCTGTCGAAGCGGGAAGACTCCACCTCGATGGGCTTGCAGTATTTATTCAAAAACAACATCGCTCCGAACCCCTTCCTCGAGATGCTCTACGAGCAGGATGTGTACTGGGCAAACGTGGACGTAGCGGACGTGGCCGAATCGGTCTACCAGGCAGCTACCCGTAACAAACTGCATGGTAAGAACTACCTGATTTCCAGCGAAAGTTACCGCATATCCGACATCTCGTTGATGCTGAACGGGTCGGCACCCGCCGGCGCAGCCCGACAGGTGTACAGCAAGGCAATGGCTACCCGGGAGTTAGGCGTACAGTTCAAACCGCTGAGTGAGACTTTCAGCCACTACGCGCAAGCCATGAAAGCGGCGAGCGCTTAATAACATATCCTGTTTCTTAAACTACAAACCATATTCAACTATGAAAAAGCTATTCTTCCTCGCAGCCCTGCTCGGCTGCACCACATTCTTACAGGCCCAATCCCCCAAAGATGAGGCCGACATGCACGCCTTCGCCCGCAAGTTCATGGCCGCCTACAATAAGGGCGACCACGCTGCCCTCGGGAAAATGTATACCGCTGATGCCGAGCGCATTGATACAAAAGGCAAAAAGACCAAGGGCGCCGATAATATCGCCAACTACTACGCCGAGCAATTCCGGCTCAACAACGCTACGCTGCTGCTCCGGCAGACAGGACTGAGCTGGTCCGACCGGCAACATGCCTTTGTGGCCACAGGTACTTATGAAGTCTATGGCATCACGAATGTGTATGACATTGAAGTCCACTTTTCCGCGGCTTACGCTAATGCTATGCTGAAAAAGGATGGCGAGTGGAAAATCGCTCATTCCGTACTGACGCCATTGGAACACGCAGACCCCAAAGTAGCCGCCAATATCAAGATGTACACCGAGACCTGGGATGCCATCATCAACGAAGGCGGGTTCGAGCTTTTCAATGAGGAGCATTTCATGCCCGATGTAATCATGTACGCCGAGCCGGAAAACGTAGTTGGCATTGAAGGTATGAAGGGTTATTACCAAGCCTTGCTGTCGGCTTTCTCTGATGGCCAATTCACCGTCAACAACATCTTTGGAGAGGGCGACCAACTAACCAAGCACTGGACCTTCCGGGGTAAGCATACGGGCGACTTTTTTGGCGTTCCAGCCTCGGGCAATGAAGTCGTAATGACGGGCAGCACCATCGTACGCATGAGCCCCGACGGGCGGATTGCCGAGGAGCGGGACTTCATGGACAATATGGCTATCCTTTCTCAAATGGGCGTTGTATCAGCGCCGGGCAATGTAGCCGTGATAGACGGGCTGTACCAAGCCTTCGCCACAGGGGATATACCAGCGGCTCTGGCACCAATGTCCAAAGATATCCTCTGGAATGAGGCCGAAGGTTCCCCCTATGCAGACAACAACCCCTACATCGGCCCCGAAGCCGTGCTCAATGGCGTATTCGCCCGCATCGGCGCGGAATGGGAATACTGGAACCTCACGGATATAGAGCTGCACGAGATGTCGAACGACCAAGTACTGGCTACCTTGCGCTACGATGCCAAGCACAAGGCGACGGGCAAAAAACTCGACGCGCAAACGGCGCATCTGTGGACGCTCCAGGATGGCAAGATTGTAGCCTTCCAGCAATTTACAGATACGAATCAGGCGGTGGAAGCCACTCGATAACGTTTACCCCACATCAATACACCGATTTTTACACCATAAAACTTTTCAAATCATGAAAAATCACTTAATCCTCATCGCGTTATTCCTTGCTGTCGGCAGCTTGCAAGCCCAGAACCTTACGTCCGAAATGACAGCCTTAGGCAACGCCTGGGAAGCCGCCTACGAGCGCGGCGATGCAGCAGCCTTGGCCGCAGTATACGCTGAAAAGGTCGAGTTTGTCAACGAGGATGGCAGCATCAGTACAGCCACCCGTGCCGATATAGAAGCGAATTGGGCAAAAACCTTTGCCGGCAACACAGGCACGATTGAGTTTGCCGACGATATGACTGCCACCCTGCTTTCCGATGGTAAAGCAAGCACCAAAGGGAGCTTCACGCAAACCATGACCAACAAGGAGACTGGCGAAACGGAGACCTTCCGGGGCCGCTTCGACCACCATGCCGTAAAAGTCAATGGACGATGGCTGTTGAGCCGTATGAAAGTGATGCCGCAGTAATACCTATGCCGCCGCTGGAGTGCTTGTACGGACTTCACGGCGGCTATTCTTGGATCGCAATAAATGGAAGATAATTGCCTGGGTGAATCACTTCAAAGCTCGCCTCTGGATAGGTATCAACCCAAAGTGCAGGCGTTTTAGAGGATGATTTTGACCATTTGAACTCGAAGCCATATAGCCCGCCATCACGTTCTTCAACGAAATCGACTTCCTTTTGGTCATAAGTTCGCCAGAAGTAATTATTGGAGAAGATTTTTTTGTAGTGCTGCTTTTTCATACGCTCAATAATCAGATAATTCTCCCACAAGGCACCAACATCATTCCTTAAGTTGAGCTCATTAAAATTATTGATGACAGCATTGCGAATACCGTTATCCCAGAAGTAATACTTTGAACTTTTGGATATTTCCTTTCGTAGGTTCCTTGAATAGCCTCCAAGCCGTTTGATCACAAAAACCTTTTCCAGCAGATCTAAATACTTCTCTACGGTACGGGTATTTAGGCCAATAGCTTTGCTGATTTCGTGTACAGAAACTAAATTACCAATCTGAAAAGCCAACAGACTTAAGATGTCAATAATTTTCTGAGATTTCCGAATTTCCTCAAACATCAAAAGGTCTTTATAAAGATAACTATTCACTATACTATTAAGCAGTTCTCGCTTTTCTGAAAGACCAACCGTTGTGATTACTTCCGGATAACCGCCGTAAATCAAGCGTTGCGACAGCAACTCCTCGGTCTGGAATGGCGCTTCATTTGCACTAAGTTCAAGCTGGGAAACAGGATATAATGTGAATGGCCATTTTCTGCCAACGAGCGGCTCACCAGTTTGATTAGAAAGATCAAATGAGGAAGACCCGGTTGCCAAAACCCGCACATGTGGCAAATGATCAACAATAAGCTTAAGGTTTAACCCAACATTAGGCACATGCTGGGCTTCGTCTACAACCAAGAGTGTATTGTGTCCGATGTTCTGACGCAGCACTTCAATACTTTGACTGCCCAACCAACGCTGGGTAATTCGATCCTCTCCGGAAATAAAAAGGAAAGGTTCCTGCTCTTGGGAAAGTATATCCTTTACTAATGTTGTTTTACCCACCTGTCGGGGCCCTAATAGCACTACTACTTTCCCTGAAACCATCTTTCTCCTCAGCTCCTGCTGAATAAACCTATGAATTTTCATACTCTAATACATAAAATTCCTGTTAAAATTATGTATTAAGTTGCTATTTTTCAAAAATCTCAGCTATTTTTCCAATTCTATTGATTATTAATCAAATCACTCCCCCTCCGTCAAAGGCGTAATCATAATATGCGCCCGGTGCGTGCCCGGATTCATAATCCAGGGATGGTGGGGCTCTACGGGGCGTTCCGGCAGTCCGGTGGAAGCAGCGGTGGCGAAAGGCATATAGACCACGTAGCGGTACTGTGCCTGATCCACCTCGCCCGTAGCCGGATCGTACTGCGCTTTAGGGCCGTAGTAGATGTGAAGGGTAGCTCCTGTCTCTCCCATGTCAAGTTCGCCCGCCTTCGCCTCCTCCTCGCGGATATCGAAGATTTCGTTGGCGTTTTTGCCCTCGGCACGGAGTTCGCGGCCCCGCGCCATAAAAGGCTCAAGGCTGCGGTGGTAGCAGGCAGCATTGAAACCCTCCTGATTGGGGTTATCGGTCAGGCAGATGAATTCGTTCGTCCCTTCCTTAAAGGTGACGAACTCCCCGGCCATATTAAAACCAATGACTTTAGCGCCTTCCCGGCTGGCTTCGGGGGCAGCCATCAGGGCAGTGGCCATCAGGGCTTCATCGGTGTCGATCGGCTGGTAGGCCGGCGTTTCCGTAGCGGGTTCACTTTCTGTCACAGTTTCATTCTCAGTGGCTTCCGGTGCATCGCAGGCCAACAGCAAGCCCGACAGGGCCAATAAACAGATCAGGTTTTTCATGGCTTTGATTTTAGCTGATTTCCCTGAAGATAAGGGTTTTGAGGATAAGAGGGGCTGGTCTTTGGCGTCTTTTCCAAATCGTGCTACCTTGCAGGGTGTAAAGATTAAAATGATTGTAATGGCAACACCGGAAGACCTGCAAGGCACCAAAGAACTCATCCTGCGCGATTTTGAATTGCAGGAAGGCGAAGAGCCTATTGCAACCGAGGAAGACCTCCTCCGCCTGCTGGCCGATCAGATCGCCGGGATGATTGAGTACAATCTGGAAGTGCTGCTCAGCAACCTCTACCGCCTCGATGTGCAGGAATCCAAGGTCAACTACGCCCTCTCCCCCCACTGCCCGGAACCTGCCAACGTTGCCCTAGCCCGCCTCGTACTGGAGCGCCAAAAGCAGCGTGCCTACACCAAAAAGCACTTTCAGCAGCCGGATTTGGGGGATTTGGATGGGCTGGAGTTGTGAGCCCGCTGCATGGAGCGGGATAAGTCCACCCTATACTTATTGAAAAACAAGAACGAAACCAAATTTACAGCTGACTTTTAGGCTAAAGTACAAATGTTAATTAACCTAAACTTATTTCAGCCGGAATTGGCACTATCCTGTTTTTTATCTACATTGTAACCACAACGCGTTCAAGCCGCTCGCTCGAATGCGCCTTCTGTAACTAAACACCGTGTTATATTATGAAAAACTTATTTTTCTTTACCCCCCCCCAGAATTTTATTCTTCAGTGGGCTGGGCACTGCCCTTGCTTTGATGAGCTGGCTGGCTATGCAAATGGGTAGTTGGGATGGTGGGATGGAAGTGCAGGGCATTGCACCACGTGTATCATGCTCAGTGGATAGCATTAAGATTACTTATCGCTCTTTTTGCAATGATCAGGGTACGACTGAATACGATGACGATACCTTTACTGCTGATGTCGTAGTCTATTTTACGGATCCGCCTGCTACTGGCACCCTATCTATCGATGGACAATATATGGTCAATGGTCCGGTGTCTCAACCAGTGGGCAGCCTGCCTCCAAGTTCAACAGAAATGACCTTTTCCGGTATACTGTTTGAAACAACAGTATCTGGAAATGATCTTATTCTTACTGCAGCGTTTTCTGCACAGTCCGGTTGCCAACTCACAGAAAATACAAAAACGAGCACTAGAGGGCAATGCTCAGTTTGCAAAGGTCCTGATGGTACTTTCGGCTCCAACTTTTACCCTACGTGCTGGCCTGCGCAAGACTCTGCACTTACAAGTTCTTGCGATAAATCTTTTAATTTTGCGCCCGATCCTAATTTTCCTGAACATACGCCTGTCCGGTATCTAAAAACGATACTTCATATCTTTCAGGCCGCCCCCCCTTCAGGGCCGAGGAACTTTACTGAAGCAGATATCGACATTTTAAGATCCTGGTTTAGTGGTAATGGCGGAGCCAACTATGTGTTAAGTAACTTGTGCGACGACCCGACTGACTATTCACCCCATATCCCTGATTCTCGGTTTAGGCTGGCAAATACCGGTACCATAGGAGTAGATGTATTTTTCTACCAAGACAACGAAGCTTGGGGGTATGGAACTTTAGGTTGTAGTGATTCAATAAGAGTAAAACTAGGAATTAATGACACCCTCCCTGTACCCTCTACATTTAACCATTTGTCATCGAGTTATAATCAAGCCAGATCATTAGCTCTTAACAACAATGCTATTGCATCTGATGAAGCATTTCATGTTTTAATTACCGGAGGAACCTGGATTGATATGAATAGTGATGGTGTGCCAGATGACTCTGATTGTTATTGGCCCTGTGGCGGAGGTTCAACCACTGATATGGGCAGCTGCGCTGCACCAGGGGACCCACTAGTTGCAGCAATTGCAGGCGCCTATAACATTTACCAAGCAACCATAACCCCAGGTGATCAAACCTGTGAGGCAGATGTAGCCGATTCATCTATATATCAAGACCAGGTTGCCGCTATTGGGCGAGGCCTCCTTGGTGAGATTTTTCATGTGATGTCAGTCGACCATTTATCCCCATTGCAAGCACACCGAAGTCAACCATTTGTAGATGGTTGCGCCGATACGCCACATAGAACAGACTACAATTTACTGGATTGTAATTTTGCTGAGCGCTGCGCCTTAACAGAGTGCCAGATAGGGCGTATTCATCGTTTTTTTTATGAGCAATATGGCAACTTTTTACTAGAACTCTTCCCCGATAGCAACGGCGGCTTCTCCAAAGAGGTCATCTGCACTTCCACAGAACCCACCATCATCATCCCGAGCGGGGCAGATGTAGTCTGGGAAGGGCCCAAAATTCTTCGTTCAGGTATCACCATAGAAAAAGGAGGAAAACTAACAATCAAGTGTGACTTACGCCTGCCTACTGATGCAAAAATTGAAGTACAGGCAGGCGGTGGGCTCATAGTAGATGGTGCGAAAATATTTAGCAAGTGCGATGGCGAGCTATGGCAAGGAATCACTGTTGAAGGTACGGATGCACCATTCTCAGGTGGTGAGCACGGTTATGTCCGGTTGAACGCCGGAAGTATCCTGGAGCATGCTATTGCTCCCCTGTTACTGGCGGTGGTATTGTACTCGCCAACCAAACAGATATCCTCAACTCTGGCACGGTGAGTTTCTTTGACTATGGCCACCCAAATTTTTCTTCATTCAGCAATTGTACTTTCTTTCGGGGAACAGGCTTCCAAGCCTTGTTCCCAAATGTCTCAGACTGGCCTAACCAAATGCTGTTGAGCAATATACAGCGGCTGCAAATCAGCAACTGCTTGTTTACTACTGTTGCTAGCCCTTCGACCGATAATGGCTATGGTATTTCCAGTTTAGGAGCAAATTTTTCAGTCGCCCACACTACTATTGATGGCTACGAAGTCGGCATCTATACCAACGGGCTAATCGAAAACACAGGCGGCTTGGTACGAGTAACAGATTGTACGCTTAAAAACAACCAGACCGCCATAGAAAGTCGTGGAAACAATAATCTGGAAATCCGCGATAACCTCATAGAGGGTATTGGAGCTTACCCGGGCAGCAGTGCCCACCACGGCCTTAACCTTGACGATTGTACCGGATACGAAATACAGAACAATTTATTCGAAGGGGATAATAGCCCTGCCCAGGAACGCTACGGCATCTTGGTAATTGATTCTGGCTCTGAATCCAACGATATCGAAAGGAATACCTTCCGGAATCTGGAAATAGCTAACCAGGCTGAGGGAGATAACTACAGCAGTTTGTTTTCCTTTCTCGGCTTACAGTATAGCTGCAATACCAATAACAGCAACAATGCAAATGATTACGTTGTATTGGGCGGCGGCATAGCCTCCTTACAAGGCAGCCCCACCCTCCCGGCCGGCAACACCTTCTCCGGCATCTCTTCTGCCGGGGGCGACTTCTTCAATGACAGCAACAATGGCATTACTTACCATTACTATGATGGGGCAGCGGATGAGGAGCCGGTGAATACGTTAGGCCAATTATCGAAAGTTCCAATAAGTACTCAAAATAATTGCCAGACAGATGATACCGACGGGCCCATCATCATTATCGACCCCTCCAAGATGAGGGAGCGCTACCTGAAGGCGCGGGAAGGTTACTACGCCGCCAAAGCGGAGTACGACTCTCTGATGAACGGCGGGCAGGATGAAGCCTACTGGAAGAGTCAGGCGGAAGGGCTAACTCCTGCCGGGG
>CAZNHN010000079.1:0-21436 GCA_964572415.1 uncultured Phaeodactylibacter sp. | reverse complement strand
GTAGGAGTTCCTTTTGCATTTTCCTAATTTAAAGCGCTAAATTCATCAAACCACAGAACGAAACCACCAAATTGTGGGCCAAAAATGGATAAAGAAAATATAATTGCTGCCTTTCGTCCCCAAGCGCGCAAGCACTTAACCATAGAAACGGACGGACGAACCTTGACTTTAAGGGTTCGTGGGGGTGGCTTCCCCATGAAACTATTGGGCTTAGCGCTCTTGGCTGCTTTCTTAGTATGGGCGCTTCAGTTTATACTACAATTTGGGACAGGCGGAACTGCTGCAGGTATAATTCGCCTCGTTATGCTGGCGGGCCTTGCCTGGGGTATTGCCATTGGTAGCCGAAATATAGTGGCATCCATGGCAAACAACGTACAGCTAACCGTTGCGCCCAACGGTATCAGGCGCCAAGAAGGGCCAATCATACTCCCGGGAAGAAATTGGGACTATTCACGCATTGCTATTGAGGGTTTGTATGTGCAAGCGCGGTCCTATAAAAGCCATGGACGTCCAAAGTACACCTCAAGGGACCTTATCATCCGCCTCAGGAGTGGAGAAGAATATATTGTGTTTCCCAGTGCATTGCTGGTCGGAAGAGAATCAGCTCAAGACCTGGAGCAAATATTGGAGAAATACCTGGACCTGGAGCACGTACCCATTGCGGGGGAGTATGAACCAGATACCAGCAAACGCCCTCGCCGATTTGGATAAGAACGCCGCTTCCTATGCGAGCGACCAATATTCTGATCCGATGCCGGATAGCGGAGCGGCAACGGTTTATAATGCTCCCCTTTTTCCTTTCCTAACAGGATAAACACGGCTTCATTGTAGGAGTTCCTTTTGCATTTTCCTAATTTAAAGCGCTAAATTCATCAAACCACAAAACGAAACCACCAAATTATGGGCCAAAACCGCAGATCATTCATCAAAAAAGCAGGCTTAGCAGGCGCTGCGCTGGCTGGTGCCGCCAGGTCGGTGGCACAGGAAGCCCCTGTACCTTATGAAATATTAAAACCCAAACCACGCCCTGCACTGGGACAGACGCTGAATATCGCTGTGATCGGGGCAGGGGGTATGGGCACCGTGGATGTCAATACCGCACTGGAGCACGAGGGCATACGCATCGTTGCGGCCTGTGACCTCTACAACGGGCGGCTTGAAGCGGCTAAAGAGCGCTGGGGGCAGGACCTTTTCCTGACCAAAAACTACAAGGACATTCTAAAACGCAAGGACGTGGACATGGTCATCATCGGCACGCCCGACCACTGGCACAAGACCATTAGCATTAATGCGATGAAAGCGGGCAAGCACGTCTACTGTGAAAAACCGATGGTGCACAGCGTTGGGGAAGGCCGGGAGCTGATCAAAGCCTGGGAAGAATCCGGCACCATCTTTATGGTAGGCAGTCAGGGCTTGTCCTCTCTTGGCAATGAAAAGGCCAAAGAGCTGCTGGAAGCCGGGGTAATCGGAGATATCAACTATGCCGAAGGTTTCTGGGCCCGCCACTCCCCTGCCGGTGCCTGGCAATACCCGGTGCCTGGGGATGCCAGCGAAAAGACGGTCGACTGGGCCACGTACATCTCCAATACCACGAAGCGTGACTTTGACCCTCTGCGCTTTTTCCGCTGGCGCAACTACCGGGATTACGGCACGGGCATGTCGGGCGACCTGTTTGTACACCTGTTTTCCAGCCTCCATTTCATCACCAGCTCTCTTGGCCCGGAGCGCATCGCGGCCATGGGCGGACTGCGGTACTGGAAGGACGGCCGGGAAGTGCCGGATGTCCTGCTGGGCATGTTTGACTACCCCGACAGCGAAGCACACCCTGGCTTCAACCTGTCCCTACGCTGTAATTTTGTGGATGGCACAAGCGGCTCCACCTACCTGAAAATCAACGGCAGCAAAGGCTCTATGAATATCGGCTGGAACGACGTCACCGTAGAGCGCAACCGAACCGTGCACAGTGACGACCCCTTCCTGGACGCCAAAGAGAAAGAAACAGGTACCCGCAGCGACCGCAAACAAATCCTGCCACCCCAAAAGATGGTCTACGAAGTGGAAAAAGGCTATAAAGGCGCCCACTACGACCACTTTGGCAACCTCTTCCGCGCCATACGCGAAGGCGGGCAGGTCGTGGAGGACCCCATCTTCGGCTTCCGGGCCTGTGCACCGGCACTTTTGTGCAACGATAGCTACTTTGAAAACCGGTTTATTGACTGGGACCCGGTGAATATGAAAGTGGTTTAAATCCAGACCGATCGCTATTCAAAACGACTAATCAACTAAAATCAACTGTATGAAGAACCTATTATTCTTAGCTTTAACGCTTCTCATTGTGGGGTGTGGAGGCGCTACATCTGAACAGGAACAGGCCTCAGCCGCAACTCCGGAGCCTGAAGCGCCCGCCGCTGATAACATCCTGACCGAAGCCGAAAAAGCAGAAGGCTGGATGCTCCTTTTCGATGGCCAATCCACTGAGGGCTGGCGGGGCTACAATCAGGACAGCCTTCCGGTCACCTGGTCCGTTCAGGAGGGGGTACTCATGACCACAGGTTCCGGAGGGGATATTGTATATGGCAAGCAAAACTTTGAAAACTTTGACCTTTATCTGGAATGGAAGATCGAAAAAACCGGCAACAGCGGGATTTTCTACCATATTCTGGAAGGAGAACAGTACCATGCCATGTATGAAAATGCTCCGGAGTATCAGTTGCTCGACGATATTGGATTTGAACAAGCGCTGCTTGACAATCAGTACGTGGGGGCTGATTACGGTATGTATGTACCTAAAAAAGACAAGCCCGTTAAGGCGGCAGGCGAGTGGAACAGCAGCCGAATCCGCTTCACCCCGGAGAAAGTAACCTACTGGCTCAATGGGGCAGAAATGCTCAGTTTCGAACCCTGGTCTGCCGACTGGCAGATGCGCAAGGAGGTCGGCAAGTGGAAAGGCTATCCTGACTATGGCGTTGCCAAATCCGGGCTAATCGGCTTGCAGGACCACGGCAGCAAAATCTGGTTTAAAAACATTAAAATACGCCCACTATGAGGATACTACTTGGATTTGCCCTGTTGGGGCTTTCGCTCAGCCTTAGTGCACAGCAGCAGCTTTTTAACGGAAAAGACCTTAACGGCTGGCAAGCCTACGGTACCGAAAAATGGTACGTCGAGGAAGGCCTGCTAATTTCTGAGAGTGGTCCGGATGAACAGTACGGCTACCTTTGCACTACTGAATTCTACGACGACTTTGTGCTTACCCTTGAATTCCTGCAGGAGGCGAACGGCAACAGCGGCGTTTTCTTCCGCTCCACGGTTGATGGCACGAAAGTACAAGGCTGGCAGGTGGAAGTAGCCCCGCCCAATAAGCATACCGGAGGCATTTACGAGTCCTACGGCAGAGGCTGGCTGATCAAGCCTAATGCCCGGAAAGAAGCAGCACTGATGGCTGATGCCTGGAATACCATGAAAATCAAAGCCAAAGGCGACCGGGTAACCACCTGGCTTAACGGCAAACGTATGGTCAGGATAAAGGACGAAAAAATCGGGACGGGCGAAGGCGGCATTTGCCTTCAAATCCACGATGGTGGCGGCATCCGGGTCAAATGGAAAAACCTGGAGCTGAAACCCTTATAATTCCAAATCCAATGCTGATAGCAATAACTCTGAATAGCCTTTCCTTTAATCGGGCAAGGCTATTCATATTTTGAGCATACCAGAATTAAACCTGATAGCAATACAATTACATCCAAAAGTAACAAAACCAACTTAGACATAACATCTAAAATGATTTTATCAATTGATTAACAACATTTTAAAGCCCGAATCAAACTTTTGGCATAACACAGTATAAAAAATCAGAGTAGTATTACTCCACTTCTGCCCCTACTTTTGACACTATCCTATTACAGCAATATACTTCTTTCCAAATAGACCAACCCTGACCAAGCTATCCTCTGGTATAAAAGCCATATACCGGGGGGCATCAAGACTTTTACTTGTTACCCATATCGCTTTGCGCCCGACGTAAAGCCAGGCATTGTATTGTACTGGCTCACCAAAGGTGCATAGCACCGGTTGCTGCACAGGCAGTGACCTGGACACTCATTTCACAACCAACAAATCTCACTAAAAATGAAGCATTTTAACCACCTCAAGCGTTTAGCACTTGCCGTAATTTGCGTCCTGGCTTTGGTTTTCTCAGCTCAGGAAGCACAGGCGCAGGAAGAAAACAAGTTCAGCATGAACGTCACCCTGAATTCCGATCAGTTTTTCGGATTCTACCCTTTCTTCTCCGGGGGCTACAGCGTTAGCGACAAGATGGACTTCACCTTTTATGGTATTCTTTGGTCCGGAGGCACTGGTGGCGGCTGGGGCAACTGGACAGAGTTTGGCATGGGGGTGAGCTTTCAAGCCTCTGAGTCTATCAGCATCACTCCTCAGATAGGCTTTTTAGGCGGGAGCCTCCTCTCCAGTGCCGCTGCCGGCCCGGGAATTATGGGTGATGGAATTGTGCCCAACCTGACCGTAGGGCTTAGCACTGATAACCTGGAAGGCGAGTTTTACCTCGGCTACTATGCGCCCATACGGGAAGAAGGCTCTACCCTGGCTTATACTCACTACTGGCTGAATGCAGGCTATAAAGCGCTGGATTTTCTGTCCTTTGGCGCACACTGGGAGCACCTCATCCTGTCTGGCGGATCTGATGTGGAAGAATCTTCCGATGTCTATCAGTGGGTCGGCCCATATCTGCAATTCTCCAATCCGAACGGCAGTACCTGGACACGCTTTGCTTTCGGTAGCGATGTACTTGAAGCTAATGACTCTTTTTATAAGCTTACCGTTGGCATGAGCTTCTAAAACTGAGCTAAGTTGTTCTCGAAAAACCGGCGATGCAGCTGCGCATTGCCGGTTTTTCAATATTGCCATTCATCAAGGTACTTAACAAACAGTTTGGCGAGGTTCTCGGCATCGTCAATGGCCCGGTGGTGGGTACCGGTGAATTCAAAACCCTCTTTTTCCACGGCAGCGCGAAGCCCACGCGGGCGGCGCAGACCGCGCATTCTGGCATATTCCTTTTTCACATTCAGGTGGTGCTCTGCCCACTCCCACTCCATACCGTGCAGCTCGCAATCCTGTATGAGCATTTTGCGGTCGAAGGCACCCCACGAACAGAGCAGGTAATCTTCATCAAAAATCTCTGCCCAATCCTGAAAATGCTCAATCACTTCCGGAAATTCATTGGACCGGTCAACGTATTCCTGCTCGATAGAGGTCAGGTCCCGGCAAAAAAGGGATAGATTGGGATTGAGCACCGGCCGGATAAATTTGTTGAAAGAGCCCGTAACTTCCCCGTAACCATTTATTGATATCGCACCAATCTCAATGATTTCCTGTGTTTTATTGGGCGGCCGCCCTTCCCAGCAGGTTGCTTCCAGATCGTAAACGATGAAGTTCATGGGTTTTCTTTTTGTTCGTTACGCAGCAGCAAGGCTTTAAGTTCCTTAATTTCGTTGTGCAGGTCATCGACCTTACGCTCCAGGGCATCATTATTGTCCATAGTCATTTCATCTACAAAGACAGCATTAGCCAGAGACATGCCAAAAACACCGCCCAGCAACACCACCAGTACGAAGTAGAGCCGGGTCAGGCCAATAAGGACGCTCGTGTTAAAAATCCCAGCCTGCGCTTGCTGCTCGGTTAAACTTTGGGCAATCGTGGCGGGAATCTCGTTCCACCCTTCCACGGTAAACATCTGGAAAATAGAATAAGATGCAATCAGGGGGTCTCCAAAATACTGTGGAGCAACATCCGCAAAAAAATGGCAGGTAAATATTGCCAGCAATAAATTAAGGAACAACAGAGCCAGCAGCACAAAGAGCGACGCCTGCAGCGCCCGCCCCAAACCGGTAATCACCTTGCTCAGGTGAGGCACGAAGCGAATAAAGCGAATCAGGCGAATCAGGCGGAATAAGCGCAAAATGATCAGCAGCGAGGTATCGGGCACAGGTATGACCTGCACCAGTAAAGAAGGCAGGCTGCCCAGGACTATGATCAGGTCGAAACGGTTCCAGGGGTCAGCAAAATAAGGGCGGGGTTTAAGTGTGTACAGCTTAACGGCTGCCTCCAGAAGAAAAAAGAGAATAAAAATGTGGTCGATCCGTTCCAGCCACTCATTGTGCCGCCAGCCCGGAAAATATAACATAAATATGATCACTGCATTGACCAGGATTGCAGCCATCATATTCCGTTCCGAAAGAAAAAAACGTTTGATCATAGGGGCTAAACCATTTCAAGGTCAAATTGCTTCCATTGCACCTTCTCTTCCAGCCCGTAGCCAGTGAGGCGGTTGTGATAAAAATACAACACCTTGAAACTTTCACTAATGATTTGCCCTTTTTTATTGAAGCGCAATGGCTTGGCAATGTGGTAAGTCCCCAGGCGGCTGATGCCATCTTCTATGAGCTGATCGATATCATACATCACCTGTTCTGACAACTTCACTTCCCCGGCATCTGCCATATCAATAAGGCGTTGCCGCAACTGCCCCACTACTTCCCGCATAGTCGACCGGGGAAAGACATAATCATCTGCCGGCAGGCGCAGGATACCGTAAAGGTCAAGGCGGCTGTTTTTGTTTTTCACAATCTGGAAAGCGGCGAAAGCCACCAGGTGGCTGGTCAACACGATATTGTCCTTGAAGTAACGCTCCACAATGCGCTCCCCTAATCGCTTGGTATACTCTGATTCCCGCTGCAAGTCCTTAGTAACCTTCCCGGCGGTATAGAAATACTCTTCCAGGTTGATTTCATTACCGTACTGATCAAAGCTGCGGCCATCGGCATCCACGTAGTTGCCGAGCACATCCATAGGCTGCCCGAAAGAAAGGGTGATGTCGTTTTCCTGAGAAAAGAACTGCCAGATGAATTTGGTCAGCTTCCGAAAGCTGTAAAACTCATCCCGGCTTTGCATGTAGCGCTCCTTGCCCATTCGCTTAAGGTGCTGATCAATCAGGAACTGCCCCTCCAAAACGAAATGGTAGCCCAAAATCAGCGGGCAAATGAAGACTTTTTCCTGCCGGCCTTCCTCGTAGATAGCCCGTTGGGCCTCTACTGCCGTACTCATCAACCCCAGCTTCAGCTTGGTCTCCAGAGCCCCGGAGCGCGAGCGCGTCCCTCCCGGAAAGAAGAGGCTGTTGACGCCGCGCTGAATCGAGAGTTTCGACATCCCCTTCAGCACTTCCAGGTAGATTGGGTTTTTCTTACGCCGGTCGACCCGGTAAGCACCGAGGCGGTTCATAAAGTAAGCCGTATACCCGGTATTGTAAAGGTTGAGGCCTGCACCATAGGAAAACGATGGCAGGCCCACGAAAGAGTCCAGGGCGTAGCCAATCAGAATGGAATCCAGATTGCTAAAGTGTGTAGGCACAATGACAACTGTCCCCTTTTTCATGAGTGACCGAATCGTTTCCATATGCCCTTTGACCAACAGCCGGTCCTGCAACCGGTGCTTACTACCCCAAAACCGCCGCCAGTTCCGGCTGGCAGCTGTATTTAGCAAACGGGTAAAAAACAAGGTTAAAAACCGGCGGGCAAATAAAAAAGTCCCTTTCTGAAAAGTGCCTACGATCTCTTCAGAATATCGGTGAACAATCTTACGAAGCAGCTCTTCGTTGGTTCGGCGCGCTTCTTCTTCACTTCTGTCCAGGGACTGCCCCATCAGCTGATTCCGGATTTTGCGCCAAAACTGACGCTCATTGGGCGGGTCTACTTTCCAGGGCTCCTCCTTCATACGGATGCGCTCCAGGTAAATAGTCTTAGACAGGATATCTGTAAGCTTGGGAGTAGGCTGCCGCATAAAGCGGTCTGTGATGAACTGATCGATGTTCGCAATAAAATTACGGCGATCCTGGCTTAGTTTATAGATCGGCCAGTCTTCGATCTCAGGGATCACATGTTCATAGCCGGTTTGCTGTTCTTTCTTCTTCATTGGCTTCTACATTAAGGATCATCCATTTCTACAGATCCTCATGGTGTTCAAAATACTGCTGGTTGACCTGGTCAATATATTCCAGCAGCTCTTCCCGGCCACGGCCCGTATTGGAAGAAGTAATGAATTCAGGTGGAAGGGTTTCCCAGTGCTGCAGGATAGCTTTTCTGATTTGCTCCAGGTTGTCCTCCAGTTCCTGTGGCTTCAGGCGGTCGGCTTTGGTGTAAACGATGGCAAAAGGTATCTGCTCTTCCCCCAGCTCGTTCATAAAATCAAGGTCAATTTGCTGAGGGGGCACATTACTGTCGATAAGGACAAAAGCCGATTGGAGAGTATACCGGGTCTTGAGGTAGGTACGGATCATCCGCTGCCACTCCTGCCGCTTTTTCTTAGAAATTTTGGCATAGCCATATCCAGGTAAATCGACCAGGTACCATTCCCCGTTAATCAAAAAGTAATTGAGGAGCTGGGTTTTTCCTGGGGTACGGGAGATACGGGCAATGCTCTTGCGTTGGCAAAGCATATTGACCAGCGAAGATTTGCCTACATTTGAGCGGCCGATAAACGCATACTCCGGCTTTCCATCGCGCGGGCACTGTGATTCTTTAGCATAGCTTCCGGCAAATGCGGTTTGCTTGATTTCCATAGGCAAAATCTGATTTCATCCAAGATGGCAATTATAGCCTAAATTTGTGGTTAATAAAAATACGAACGCAACCCCAAAGCGCCTGCTTCGTTTACTTTTGGAGAACAAACGGTCTCGTCCGCTTGCTTTGAACACTGCTGGCGGCACCTTTAATCGAAAAAAATTGCCCCCAGATCAATTAAGTCTTATTTAGCTCCATAAACTTTCACCTGGTCCGATTAAAGGGCCCGGCAGGGAAGCAGAAACCCGGATATTGAGCTTAACAAAACAGTTGGAATAACCCATTAAAACATCTGCGTATGAAACTCCCGACTTTAATCACACTGCTATTGCTGTACAGCCTGACTTTATCTGCTCAGGTCCGACTGGGCATCCGTGCCGGGCTGGTCAACCTGAATGTACCCTCAAGCCCCAACAATATCCCAGGAGGAGGAGGCGCTCCTGAGTTGAACCTCGACGTAGACGAGGCGCAGTTTGGCATTCAGGGCGGGCTCGTACTGCAAATCCCACTTGGAGAAAAATGGATCATTCAGCCCGAAGTGATTTTCAACTCCAACCGTGTAGACTACGAAGTGGAAGAACTCCGAAGCTCAGGCGCTGTCAATAAAGTGCTATCAGAAAAATACCAATATCTGGACATACCATTATTGGTTCATTACCGGATAGGAGCGCTTAGATTAAGCGGTGGCCCGCTAGGCCATTTATACATTAACAGTACTTCCGACCTCCTTGCCTACGACAACTACGAGCAGCGGTTTGAAGACCTGACCTACGGTTATCAGTTGGGCGTGGGACTCGACATCTGGAACATCATGCTGGATGTACGCTACCAGGGCAACTTCATCCGGTTTGGCGACCATATGTATTTTAATGAAGAACGCTACGATTTTGATCAGCGCCCCGAGCGGCTTATCTTTTCACTCGGGTTGCTGCTTGGCCGATAATTTTTTGCGCCTCATACAACCCCTCTCCTTCCGGATGCCTCTTTAGAACCGAATGCTAAGGAGAACTCCAGGCTCATGGTTTATGCAACGAACAGGATGACGGAATCTGAACTTATTGAAGGCTGCCTGGCCAACGACCGCCTCGCGCAGCGAGCGCTGTACGAGCGGTACTGTAAAGCTATGTACACAGCAGCCTACCGGATCACCAATGATTTTGATTCCGCCAATGATGTTTTACAGGATGCCTTTATTAAGGTCTTTCGGGCACTGCCTAAGTTCAGGCGGGAATCCACGCTTGGGGCCTGGATAAAGACGATCGTCGTACGTACTGCACTTAGCCACATCAAACGGCAAATAAGATTTGAACCTTTGGAACAGAACGCAAAGGAAGAAGCCATCAACTGGGGGCACCAATTAGATGTAGAATACCTGGAAAAAGCCATTCAGGCCTTACCGGAAGGCTACCGGGCGGTATTCGTCCTGGTGGAAATTGAAGGCTACCCACACAAGGAGGTGGCAGAAATGCTGGGCGTTTCGGTCGGCACCTCCAAATCGCAGCTTTTCCATGCTAAAAAGCGGCTGCGGGAAACATTAGAACATTACAATTCCTAATCCGATGACTGAGCAAAACCGTACAACTCTCAAGGATGCACTTTCCCGCATGCCGGTGTACGCTCCCCCGGCGGACTGCTGGCAGGAGATCAGCCGGGAGTTGGATAAAAATGCCCGCGAAGCTCCGCTGCAATCCGCCCTGAATGAGCTGCCAGGCTATGCACCGCCACCTCAGAACTGGGCACGCATTGCGGACACGCTTGAAGCGGATGCCGCCGAAAAACGGCTAAAGGACGCCCTTTCAAAGCTCCCCCAGTATACGCCTCCGGCTGAAGCCTGGACGACTATCGAACGGGAGATCAGGCCGCCCGCCCGCAGGATCAAATTGGTGGTGCTGGCCAGGGCTGCAGCCGCCATCGCACTGCTACTGGGGCTCTGGTGGGCCTGGCCACAACGGGATGTAGTGCCACTGCAAACCACCTACACTTACGACCAGCAAGCCACTGAAATACCTTTAGCGCCCGAGGCAGATTGGGACCAAGCTGACGCTCTGATGCAACGGGCGGTAAACGAATTCCGTGACGATCCGGTCGCCCGGCAGTCACCCGCCTACAATCTTCTGCTTTCGGAGTGGGAAGACCTGAAAGCAGCAAGACAGGAGGTCGCCGAAATGATGGAACGGTACGGAAGAGATGCCCGGCTCATCCGGCAGATGACAGAGATCGAAATAGAGAGATCAGGTTTAATCCGGGAAATGATTGCCCAAATTTAATGGAAATGACCAATCGAATCACTGAAAATAATACCGCCTGGAAACAGCTCTTCAGGACGGCTTCATCCCTGAAGGTTCTGCTGGTTACAGGTGGATTGTGCTTTTGCTGGAATGGGCTCGCTGCTCAAACCACCAATCTGCACGTCATCACCAAACGGCTGGAAAAGACTTTCAAGTACAGAGACAGCTACGAGGTCAATATTGAAGGGGAAAAAGCAGACGTGCTGATTGAGACCTGGGACAAGCCCGAAATTGCCGTTACCCTTGAGCTGATTGCTAAGCATCCAGACCGTAAAGTAGCAGAGGCCGATGTGGAGAAAATCCGCTACTTAGCGGAACGGGTCAAGAACAAAATCTACCTCCGCAACTATGTTGCTCTCAAGGACGGTGAAGAAAAACCCAAATCTAACCTGCATGCCCGATACACCATACAGGTACCGGAGAATTGCCCGGTGTATCTCAAGAACTACTTTGGCGTAGCTAACGTTGCCAATCTCCGCAACCGTTTCCGCTTCCATGGAGAGTTCAGCACCATTGGCATGGAGAACCTGGCTGGCACCGTAGACCTTACTACCCGCTTCGGGGAAATCAATGCGAAAGCAGTAGGCGGACAAGTAGATATGGACACCCGCCGAACCAACATCAACCTGGAGCAGATTTCCGGGCGCTATAATATCCGAGCTGCATACGGGGAAATCCGTATCCTTTCAGCAGCCCATGAGCTGATTGACCTGAATATTGAGGCCGACAAAAGCCACGTTGCGCTCTTTGACCCCCGGCTGTTGGAGTATGGCTATACGCTTGCCGCCACACACGGCCAAATCTATTTCCCAAGTGACCTCAAGCTGGAGTTTATGAAGGATACCGAGGAAGTTAAGCAAGTTAATTTCCAGCCCCGGCAGGAATACTACCCTAATATTACTATTTCCGTCACCTTCGGCGATGTACGCCTCAAAAAGGAGTTGCCGGATAACAATACATACTAAGCTTACTTTAACTAACCTTTGACTACTGCTGAATGCTGATAGTCAAACCCTAAACCTAAACACCATGAAGCAAATATACCTCTTCATACTGGGCATGCTTTGTGTGCTTGGCTCGCTCAGCGCTCAAGATGACGAATTACAAATAGAACACCGGCAGGAAAGGGACTCTTTTGTCGCACCGTCTTTTGCTAATATGCAGGACTATCTTTTCATGCAGCAGGTAGAAACCCGAAGCTTATGGAAGGTGCCACTGATTGGGTCAAACTCCTCTACAGGCTTTGGCTTTGCCGCGCTTCATTTTAACTACGGAGACTTCCCACCTTCCAATTTCTTTGTCGAGTACGAGCGAAAACTCAATGACTATTTTTCAATAAATACAGGGCTTGTTCTTTCCGGCAGCTTAGGGTATGACGATTTCACTTTGGATCAAATAGGTTTAAACCTGGAACCCAGATGGTACCTGGGCATGCGGCGAAAAATAGCCGAAGGGAAAAGTGCAAATAACCTTTCGGGAAATTACCTTGGCTTGCAGTTATCCGCTTTTCGAGACCGGGCTAACGGAAACTTTTTCCCTGGAGATAACGGTGTGGCTGCTCTGCTTAATTTTGGCGTACAGCGCCGGGTGCTTCGCAGGGGCTACTTTAGTTTCAGAGCTGGACTGGGAGCGGGCTATAATGAAAATGTGGTGGTAGATGGAAAAGTAAATGAGCAAGGCTTTATCACTGAATTGGAGTACGATGACCGGTGGCGGGCAGTTTTTCAGGCAGAAGTGACTTATGGAGTTGCCTTTGGAAAAGGCAGGCCAGAAGAAGGGCGTTTGTGCGATGTACTGATGTGCTTCCAGGAAGAGCAGCAACTATTCAAGATTAATGTTGCAAATTTAATCAACGGACTAAGCCGATATGGCTATTCCGGGAGGCTCTCCGTTGCTTTTGAGCAGAAGCTCGGTGCTTCGGCATTCTCTGTTCAGCTTGATATCACAGGTAATTATGCTTACAGTAACGGTATTTTTAATACGCTCCATTATGCCTTTCTTGACATAGGTTTTGAGCCTCGCTACTATTACAATTTGAAAAAGCGTATTGCCCAGGGAAAGTCGGGCAATAATCTTTTTGCCAATTACTTCACGCTAAGAACCAGTTACGTTAATACCCATGAACGGTGGAGTCCTAAAACGGTATCAGAACCATTCGAATATCGGGATGGATATGTTTTATTAACCCCCGCATGGGGTTTTCAGCGGCGGATCTTCAAAAAAGGGTACGTTGGCTATCAGTTCGGTATAGGCTATGGCAGAAATGTTAGAAAGAATAGTGAATCCAGCAGTTTCATATTCGATTTTCGGTCAGACTTCCGGTTTGGGTTAGCGTTTTAGAAAAAAGCGTGCTCTCATTACTAACTAAAGGTTATGCCGACATTAAGTCATTATTCCACACCGGTATCACACATTGACCCTATAGTGACGGTTTTCAATGCTTTTGATGACTTTTATCACCCTCATTTGTGACTTAGCACACAAAAGAAAAACAGGATTGGCACTTACTTTACCAAACATTATTAAAGCCAATTCACATGAAACATCAAATCGTAATAATTGGAGCGGGCACGGCTGGCATTACTGTGGCTGCACAATTGCTGATGAAAGACAAAAGCCTGGACATCGCTATTATTGACCCGGCTTCCAAACACTATTACCAACCGGCATGGACGCTGGTGGGCGCTGGAACTTTCAATTATAAAGATACGGAGCGCAATATGGGCGACCTCATTCCCAAAGGGGCGCAATGGATCCAAGAGTATGTAGAATCCGTTAATCCTGACCAGAATGAGGTGATCCTCCGCGATGGCACCAAAGTATTCTACGACTACCTGGTAGCCTGCCCCGGCGTCAAATACGACTACAAGCAGATTGAAGGGCTGGAAGAAACCATGAACAAAAATCAGGTTTGCAGCAACTATGTAGACCCCGACTATACCTGGGAAGTCCTGCAGGAGTTTAAGGGGGGCAACGCAGTCTTCACCCAACCTGCCACCCCCATCAAATGCGGCGGTGCTCCACAAAAAATCATGTACCTGGCCGATGATTACTGGCGGAAACAGGGGGTTCGCGAAAAATCAGACATCCTGTTTATCACACCCGGTAGCGTCATCTTCGGGGTGGAACCTTTCAAGTCTACGCTGATGAAGGTCGTTGACCGCAAGGGGCTGCAACTACGCTTTTTCCACCGGATCAAGAAAATTGACGGGGAGAACAAACGGGTGTACTTCGATATCGTAAAGGAATACGACAAGATTTCTGCAGTCTGCTACAACTACCGCGATACTGAAAAGGAAGAAATCGTGGAAGGGCACGCTATGATGGAGTTCGATATGCTTCACCTGGCACCACCTCAGGCTGCTCCTGACTTCATACAGCAATCTCAACTCGCTGTACAGGAGGGCCCCACCAAAGGCTGGATTGAAGTGGACATCAATACCCTTAAGCACAAGCGTTATCCAAATGTTTTTGGGCTGGGAGATGCGGCTGCTCTGCCAACCGCCAAGACTGGTGCCGCTGTGCGCAAGCAGGCTCCTGTCGTAGTGGAGAACCTTTTCCATGCCATCGCCAATGATGGTCAGCTTAACAACGATTATCAGGGCTACTCCTCCTGCCCGCTCGTGACCGGTTACGGCAAAATGGTGCTTGCAGAGTTCAACTATGATGGAGAACGGGACAGCGACCCAACATTGTCTAAGTTCTTCGATACCTCTAAGGAGCTTTACCCAATGTGGGTGCTCAAGAAGTACGGCCTGCCATTCATGTACTGGAACATGATGCTTAAAGGCAGAGCATAACACAGACTCATTGTTCTACTTATAGAAGCCCCGTCAGCCAAATGGTTGCCGGGGCTGCGCTGTTTTCATGCCGGTCTTCGAAAATTCCCTATTTTGCCGGTAGAAACAGACCAAGGAGTTCATGCCCACTACTTCCCCGCCAACTGCCCATTTTCGCGATATCATTCAGTATTATGATGAAACCCGGTTTGACTACAAAGTCGCCTGGCTCAATGAGGACAATCAGGCTGTCCATTTCGGATTTTATGACCGCAACCACCGGACACATGATCAGGCGCTGCTGAATACCAACCAAATCATGGCGGCACAGGCCCAGGTAACACCCGGTCAACAGGTGCTTGACGCCGGTTGCGGCAATGGAGGCAGCAGTTTGTGGCTGGCTGCCCGGAAATCTGCCCGTGTAACGGGTATCACGCCCGTTGCAACCCAAGTGGCTACCGCCAAAAATCAGGCTTCAGAGCGCAAGCTTGCTCACCTTTGCCATTTTATTGAAGGCGACTATTGCAAAGTCCCACTGGAAGACAACAGTATAGATGTTATCTGGGCCTGCGAAAGCCTTTGCCACGCGGAGGACAAGGCCGCCTTCTACCGCGAAGCCTCCCGGCTGCTGAAACCCGGAGGGCGAATCGTCATTGCCGAGTACATCCGCTATCAACGGCCATACACCTCTGCGCAGGAACAACTTCTCCTGGATTGGGTCAACCGCTGGGCTATCCCTGATCTTGATACGACAAGAGAGCATCAGGCTCATCTGGAAAACACCGCCTTTAGCAACGTTCAAATACAGGACTATACCCGCTATGCTTTTATTTCGCTAAAAAACCTCTATCATATATCCCGCCGATGGCTATGGGCCAATTACCTGCTCTATCCCTTGGGCATCCGCACCCGGGCACAACACAATAATATTATAGGTAGTATCCGTCAGTTTCAGGCATTACGGCAGGGGCTATGGTACTATGGGCTCATCACCGCCCAAAAGCCCTTTGGAAGTCCATGAATTTTATAGTATAATTGTTGGTGGCATCAACCTACCTTCTCATGAAAATACGTACGGCCATTATTTGCCTGGCGCTCGCTACCTTTACTGGCTGTGGGCCCGATCCGGAGTCCGGGCAATTGCCGGTTGATACGCCTGATGCCCGCCCAAAGCCTAAAAGACTGAAAATTGACCGGTCCGGCAAAGTACAAGGACTCCCGAAGCAGCAAGAGATTTACAGTATTACCCCGCTGGACTCTCTTACCTTACCTATCATTGATGGGCAAGCCGTTGAAGCGCTACGGCAAAACCTTAAATTACTTGAACTCGCCAGAGGCCGAAGCAACTATCAGGTAGGCAATCTGAGAATACGTCACGAAGCCCTCCGTGAAGTAACCGAAATGCTTGCTGCCTGGCAGCACGCACAGCCCTTTGGCATGGCAAAATACCTCAATGCTCATCAAATTTGGGGCCGGGATCAGCGCGGGAATGTACAGTTCACAGGATATTTCACCCCCGTTATTAAAGTAGCCCGGAAACCATCTGGGGTATACAAATATCCAATTTACAGCCGCCCGCTCGATTGGGAAGGGCCGTTGCCTACCCGCGCCCAAATCGAAGGCGAAGGGGTATTGGACAGCATGGGGCTGGAACTCGCTTACGCCTCCAATAAAGTTGACCTTTATTACATGCAAGTACAGGGGTCTGGTTTTGTAGAATACCCGGATGGCAGCCGGGAGCTTTTTTCTTACAACGGTAGTAACCGCCAACCGTACTTGAGCATTGAAAAATACATTCAAGACCGGGCAGACCTCAGTATCCCTGACCTCTCTATTCGGGGCATTCGAAAATTCCTCTTAAAAAATCCTGCCCTTACCGATACTATTCTTTTTCAGAACCCCTCCTACACGTTCTTTATCCGTCAGCAAACCGAACCCTCCGGGGCTGGCAATGTCCCTCTGACTCCAGGATATTCGATCGCAGTAGACCGAAGGTATATTCCCCTGGGCAGTTGCCTGCTCGCCGCCTTCCCTATCTTTGACAACCGCAAACAGCGCGTGATCGGCCATGACTACCGCCTCCTTGTTGCACAGGATGTCGGTGGAGCCATCCGGGGCCCCGGGCATGTCGACTTCTACACCGGTATTGGAGATGCAGCGGAACGGGAGGCCAGCAACCTGAAATCCTACGGCAGGCTGTGGCTTTTACTCCCGTCAAAAACAGGGCCTCAGCCCGTCAGCACAGGCTTAAAATAAACACATAATATTTTTGGCATATATTTTGCAGCTCTGTAAGTGAACACAATACAGAGAAACAAATGAAGATTTTTTTTAATAAATCACGGTCGGATTATACTTATATAGATAATTTTTATAATATTTGCATAGGCACAGTTGTAAAACTGTATGCCAACAATCATAATCATTCAGTAAACCAAGACGACCTATGCAGAACCCTTACAAACCGGGTGCAGGCTGCCTGGGCAACTACTGCCCTAAAGGCTGCACTGCACCATCTCCTCCGTAAACAACACTTCTACGCTTGCAATTCGCAGGCCATCTACAACCACAGCTTTCAAACACAGTATTGGCCAGGTACGGTAGCGTACCCTGCAGGCCCTGTACATTTTCTGGCTGATAGCCTGGCAAATGCCCGGCTATCATTGTGGCCGATGTATGCCTGTACTTCCTGTAAGTGTATCCACTTGCCCTGCTACTCCTATGCCTGAATAGCGCGTGCCTGACCGCACGGCGCTAAAGGGGCAAGCTATGCCTGCCTTCCACTAACAGCCTCCGGTGCAACGGAAGCTGAAAGCCCTTGCTGTGCCTATTCAAAACCTTCCGCCTGGTAAAGTGCCCCGCACTTGCCCCGGGTTCCTTATGCCGCGTCGGAGCGCTCAGCCGCCCCGCCGGGAAAGCCCCCCGTATTTCCAAACCGCAGCTTTCAGCCACGCCAGTGCTGCTGCAACAAACAACCAAACATCATGGCACGTAACAAGTCCAACATCGAAACCATTATCATTGCTTTGCTTCTCGTTTTTGGCGCCGCCGGTGCGTTCTTCCTTTTTTCCGGTTCTGAAGGTAACATGAAAGAGCCTGGCCACTCCCTGGAAAATGGCGCTGCCGTTTATGAGCAGGTGTCTATGAATGATGCGATGACGGCTATCGCCGAATAAATACAGGCTGCAACCGGGTAAACTGATTTTTTTACCGGTCTTGTAATCCATTTGCCTGCTTTATTGTTAGGGACTTGTTCCATAGCAATAGCGGGTACGGTTGTGATTTTTGACCAGAATCCCGCTTGCCGGCAACGACTCAACCGGATTAAGCGTTATACCGGATGACAGGTTGCTGTAGCCTGCCCGGCATTGCATGGAAGTGAAGTGCCTGACCAAAAATTGGCTTATGCGATACGTAAAAGACTTACTGGAAAGATCGGCGTTTGGTGTATGCAGCTATCTCGGTGACAAAATGGGGATTGCTTCTGCCCGCGTGCGCATCAATTTTATCTACATCTCGTTTGTAGCCCTGGGGTCGCCGGTAATTCTGTATATTTTCGTAGCCTTCTGGCTTAATGTACGGAACTATATCCGGCGCAAACGGTCTATGATCTGGCAGTAACTTTTACTGCTGAAAGGCGAATTGTATGATATTAGCCCCCATCTGAAGAGCCCGGCGGCGGATGGGCTCCGGGTCATTGTGCACGTCTTCGTCTTCCCAGCCATCACCCAGATCTGATTCGAAAGAGTACAGGCAAACCATCCGGCCTTCGTGGAATAAACCAAAGGCTTGTGCTGGCTTATCATCGTGTTTGTGCACTTTGGGCAAGCCATTCTCGAACTCAAACTTCTGGCGGAAAACCTCGTGCTCGAAGGGCAACTCCACGAATTCCTGCTCCGGGAATACCTTCTTCATAGCTACCCGAACGTAGGGGTCCATGCCGTAGTTGTCATCGATATGGAGAAAGCCTCCGCCCAAAAGATAGTTACGCAGGTTTTCTGCTTCTGAATCTGAAAATACCACATTTCCGTGCCCGGTCATGTGCACAAAAGCAAAGTTGTACAGCTCCACGCTTCCCACTTCAACTTCCTCATATTCCGTGTCAAAGTCAGTCCCTAGCTGCGCATTACAAAAAGCCGCAAGATTAGGCAGTGCAGTTGGGTTGGCATACCAGTCGCCCCCGCCGTTGTATTTGAGCAGCCCCATCTTCAAAGTTCCTGTCCCGGGGTCAAAAGGGGTAGTGAAGGCCAGCAAAAAAACAGCAAAAATCGCCATTCCGGTTTTCAACATGAGTTATGCGTTTAAAAGATGAATAGTATGGCAGGCTACGAGGGCTGCCGTTTCGGTCCGCAGCCGGCTTTCGCCCAGAGTAACAGGCGTGAATCCCGTCCTAACGGCTGCTTCAGCTTCCTGAGGGCTAAACCCGCCTTCCGGGCCAATTAACAAACAAACGTCTTGCCCGGTCTTGTAGTTTTGTTTTAAGGTCCCCTTAACGCCCTCCCCCAGATAAGCAATATAACGGCCCGCCTCTGCCGGAGCTTCTTTTAGGAAGACCTCGAATGAGGTCAGAGGGTTCAGCTGCGGCAAATAGGCTTTAACGGACTGCTTTGCAGCGGAGAGGACAATTTTTTCCAGCCGCTCCAGCTTAAGCACCCGGCGTTCGGAATGACTGCATAACAAGGGCGTGAAGGTATCTAATCCAATTTCAGTGGCTTTTTCCAGCAGCCACTCCATCCGGCTGATGTTTTTGGTCGGCGCAACGGCAAGATGTACCCGGTAAGGGCGTTTGCCATGGTTTTCCTTATGGGAAATGACCTTCAGCAGGCAGGTCTTTTTGCCCGCCTCGGCAATCTCCCCCTCATACAGCCCACCCTGACCATCTATAAAGTGAATGCGGTCGCCCACTTTATGGCGAAGCACCTGAATGCAATGCCGGGCTTCACTCTCGGGAAGTGCAGCCACCTCCCCCCTCACCTGATCTGTAAAAAAAATATTCATATCCTCACTTAATAGTTTGACGGAAATAGCGCCTGCCACGCAGCTTAAATTGTTTCCGCCTCTTTGCTGTTCAGTTTCGTTTCGTCCTGAAATCCGCGGCGCTAATATAATATTTAACTACCTTTGCACGCTCCTAAACAACATAACCAGCAAGAAGCTGTTCTTTTGTTCGATAAACTAACCATCCTGCAAGGAAGAAAATAATATATGGATTATCTGATCATGGGCGGGCAGTTGATGCTTAGCCTTTCTATTTTGATTGTACTGCATGAGCTGGGCCACTTTTTGCCGGCTCGCCTGTTTGGTACCCGTGTGGAGAAATTCTACCTCTTTTTTGACCCCTGGTTCGAATTATACAAGAAAAAAATTGGAGAAACAGAGTACGGGATCGGCTGGCTGCCCCTGGGCGGTTATGTCAAGATTTCCGGTATGATTGATGAGAGCTTCGACACCGAACAAATGAGCCAGGAACCGCAGCCCTGGGAGTTCCGTTCCAAGCCAGCCTGGCAACGGCTCATTATTATGCTGGGTGGTGTGACGGTCAACTTTATTCTCGGCTTCCTGCTCTATGGTTTTGTGCTTTGGGTATACGGTCAGGAATACCTGCCCAACGAGAACCTCGAATACGGCATTCAGGTGGATTCCCTGGGGCAGGAAATGGGGCTGCGCGATGGAGACCATATTCTCAGTATAGCTGGCAAGCCCTATGAGCAATTCAACGACCGGCTGGTCGTGCGTGAAATTATCATCAATAATGCTGACCAAATCACTGTTGAGCGGGAAGGCCGGGAAGTAGAAGTCCCCATTGACCCTAAGTACGTTACGCTCCTCTCCAGCTATGAATATAAAAATAAGGTCTTGTTTTACCCCCGAATGCCATTCAAGGTAAAGTCTGCAATGAAAGACAGCCCGGCAGATAACGCAGGGATTGAGGCTGGCGATCAAATCATTGGCCTGGATGGGCAACCTACCCCCTGGTTTATCGACTTTGCGAAGGCTATCCGCGGCAAAGATGGGGTGGAAGTAGGCCTGACTGTACTCCGCAATGAAACCGACACCCTGCAAATGGCCCTGACCACCACTGAAAATGGCATGATCGGTGTGGAAAGAGTTACGGCAGGCGAGTTATTTGGCACCAAGCGGAAGGAATACAATTTTGCACAGGCGCTGCCAGCCGGTGTACAAAAGGGCTGGACTTTCCTGGGCGATCAGGTGAAAGCCTTTGGGCAAATGTTCCGCGGCCGCATTAAAGCCTCTGAAAGCCTGGGCGGATTTGGCACCATCGGCTCCATGTTTGGTAATGAGTGGCTCTGGGAGCGCTTCTGGACGATGACGGCGGTACTGTCTCTCATCCTGGCTTTCATGAACTTACTGCCCATCCCGGCACTTGACGGCGGACATGTGATGTTCCTGCTCTACGAAATGGTCACGGGACGAAAGCCAAGCGATAAGTTTCTGGAGCGGGCGACAGTCATTGGTTTTATTATTGTAATCGGATTGGTCCTGTATGCCAACGGGCTGGATATCATCCGGAGCTTTTTCGGTTAGGAATACACTGAGTGTCAGGCTAAAGGAAATGGGGTGCCGTACTACGGAACTTTTTTCACCCCATTTGCTTTTCTTATTCAAAATACTGCTCTATATTTGCATCCGCAATTAACGAATTGCAGCACCGGTTGAACGGTAATAACTTGCCGACGTGGCGGAATTGGTAGACGCGCTGGATTCAAAATCCAGTTCT
>CAZNHN010000078.1:20047-21544 GCA_964572415.1 uncultured Phaeodactylibacter sp. | reverse complement strand
TTGCTGGTAGGGCTTCACCGGATCGGTGGTCGGCAGCTGGATGTTATAAAACTCGCCTTTAAAGTCGATATGGTCCTGCGTCCAGCACTGCTTCAGGATTTCAATCACTTCCCGTGAGCGTTGGTAGCGGGCTGCGGATTCCAGCTCCTCTCCCGGCATATTGGAAGAAATGATATTGATGGTAAGCCGGCCGCGCAGGATGTGGTCGAGCGTAGCTATGGAGCGGGCCAGCATGGGCGGGTGCAGCTCCCCGCAGCGGATGGCAGTCAGGATATTAATTTGCTGCGTAAGCGGGGCGACCGCGCTGGCGAAAGTCCAGACATCCTGCCCAACCTGATAGGAAGAAGGGCAGAGGATATTGCGGTAGCCGAGCCGGTCAGCGGTCAGCAATACATTGGAAGTATTGCTCCAGTTGCTTTTGTAGCGGAAGTCGTGGCGGCTTAAAAACTCATCATCGCCATTGCAAAGCGGGGCGAACCAGGCGACCTCAGCGCCTTCGAGCTGGCGGGAACGGACGTTGATACTCATTGGTTTCATTTGTTAGCTCATACCAGGGATATTTTTCAAAGGGATTGATTTTTTCAGCCTTCGCACGCCCCCTATCCCCCTAAAGGCGGGAACCGCAGCGCGCAAAAATATCCCTTTTACTTATGAAACCCTTTTTGTTCAATGGTTTGTTGTGAGCCTTTAAATTAAGCATTTCAATCCGTACGTCAAGCCCCTCACCCCTAAACACTAATCCCTCAACTCTAAACTCCGTCCCTCCGCCATAGCTTTATGCGAAGGCGGAACTTAACTTACATCCAGCGGCTCATCTTTGCGCAGGGCTTTGTACCGGCCTTTCCCAAACTTGGTGCCATTGAACTCCACCTTGCCTTTTAGTGCTTCCCGTTCTTCTTCGGGCAATGCCTTAAAGTCGTTGCAGGCTTTTGAACAGCAGACATCGTACTTTTCGGCGCAGGCCGGGCACTGAATGAACAGGATATGGCAGGCGTCGTTCGCACAGTTGACATGCGTATCGCAGGGCGCGCCGCACTGATGGCAGCGGGAGATCACATCATTGGTGATGCGCTCGCCCATACGCTCATCAAAGACGAAGTTCTTGCCGATGAATTTCTTAGGTAGCCCCTTCTGATCGCACTGCCTTGCATATTCAATGATACCGCCATCGATCATGTGTACTTTTTGGAAGCCTCTGTGCAGGTAGTAAGCACTCGCCTTCTCACAGCGGATGCCACCAGTGCAGTACATGATGATCGGCTTGTCTTTTTGGTCCTCCAGCATATCCTCCACCAGAGGCAGGGCTTCGCGGAAGGTTTCCACATCTGGACGGATCGCGCCTTCAAAGTAGCCTACTTCGCTCTCGTAATGATTGCGCATGTCCACCACCACGGTATCCGGATCGTCCATCAGCGTTACCTGATCGGCGGCCGCTGGGTGCGGTCGGCAAGCTGGCGCTGGGCTACCAACCTGCTGGCCCAAATCGGTCTGTTCGTG
>CAZNHN010000078.1:15031-20037 GCA_964572415.1 uncultured Phaeodactylibacter sp. | reverse complement strand
TTGACCTCTTCGGCACTCAAATGGCTGCCGCGCTTGGTGACGTCAAAGCTTTCATCGTCAAGCCCATCGGCCACGATCTTGTCGCGCACTTTAATTTTGAGCTTATAGAAGGACTTGCCGTCATCGTCTACGGCAATATTCAGGCGCACCCCATTCAGCCAGGGAATACCGTACATATCCGATTTAAAGGCCTCAAATTTGGACTCGGGCACGGAAATCTGCCCGTTGATGCCCTCTTTCGCCACGTAGATCCGGCCAAAAACATCCAGCTTGCTCCAGCGCAGGAATAGCTCATTGCGGAACTGCTTCGGGTCCTCCAGGTTGTGGTATTGGTAAAAAGACAGGGTGACGCGCGCCTCGTCACTTTCCAGCATACGGCGTTTCAGCTCGTCGTTGTTGACGCGGTTGTGTAATATAGGCATGTTGTTTTGTTAGTACGTTAACGAATCACAAGTTGCAGGCTTGCTGGGATCGCTCCCGGCTGCTAACCATACTATTCAAAAAGATCAGGCTTTACCTGATTTTTTGCGGGTGCAAAGGTAATAACTTTCTGCACACCCTGCCAAACCTTATTGCTTCACGACCCGGGTGCTGTAAAGTTGTGCACCAATCCGGGCCTGTACGATGTAGACGCCTTTCGGCAAATGCCGGAGGTCCACCTCCAATTGGGAAGCCTGTGCAGGCCAGTTCATGGTTTTAACCAGCCGGCCCCGGGCATCCATCCACTGTACCGTGGCCGGGACTTTTGGGGCTATGCTACTCGTCAGCAATACTGTTTCGCGTGCCGGGTTGGGGGCAGCTTGCAAAGCCAGTGCCGTTGGTAATATTTCCCTGCTGGAAGTACTCACCGTTTCCTGTACGGCAGCCAGGATGTCCATCCGGCCATAACCGTAGACGGCATTGGGCACTTCCATACCGGATACCCCGCCGCAGTCCTGATCGCTGAGCATGGGGCGGGCTGTACTTTCCAGCAGGTCTTCAATAGCTTCCACCTGCCCGGCCAGTTCCGGGTTGGCAGAAATCAGCAAGGCAACAGCGCCGGCTACGTGCGGGCCCGCCATGCTTGTACCTGAGAAGGTCGCAAAGCCTCCGTTCCTGATGCTGGAACGAACACCTACGCCCGGTGCGGCGATGTTAGGTTTCAGCCGGTTGCTGCTATCCACCGTGACCGTCCCCCGGCTGCTGAAATTGGCGATTGTATCCGTTTGTCGGGTAGCCCCAACGGTAAAACTGTTCTCGAAAATAGCAGCGGGGGTGCTGACCGTATGGCATTGGCTGCCGCTGTTGCCCGCAGAAACTACTACCACTACACCGGCTGCTTTGAGGTTGTCCACTGCAATCTGCATGGTCTCAAAATTGGCAGGCGTACAGCCTTCAATCTCGGGACAACTCCAAGAGTTGGCAATGACATGCGGTGCTTTGGAAGGGTCCGGATTTTCCCCATTCAGGTCAGTGGGGGCCAGGAACCACTCAAAGCATTCAATGTAGGAGGCCGGGCTGCCGTATCCACGCTCCATATTGCGGCAGGCTATCCATTTGGCACCTGGCGCCACGCCTATGCCTTTACCTTCATCGCTAACGGTACCGGTCATCGTGCCCATCGTATGGGTGCCGTGGTTGTGGTCGTCACAGGGTACAAGGCTACTCAATCCACAGGGGTTGGCTTCAGCGATGTAGGGCGGGCCATTCATGGAGTCGATTTCGTGAATGGCGTCATGCCAGTTGTAGTTGTGGTCGGCCTGGGAAAGCGTAACGTCCCAGCCGCGGTAGCTCTCTTTGATAGCGGGGTGGTCCCATTCGTAGCCGGTGTCCTGCCCGCCAATGACTACGCCCTGCCCGGTGAAGCCCATATCCCACACCTGATCAGCACCAATGGCCGCAATGCCCCATTCCACACCTTCGCGGAAATCGAGGGCTTGTTGTTCGCGCTCTTCGGGCAAAAGGTCCACCGCTACTGTAGGATTCGGTTGAATGGCCCTGACTTCCGGCAGTGCAGCAAGAGCCTTCACGAGCGACAAGCTCCCTTTGGCCTGAATGGCATTAACGATTTGGAAGCTACGGTAAGGGACCTGCTGTGCCCGAAGCAGGGCAATAGCTGTTTTTTGAGCAGTGGCAGCTACGGCACGGGTACGCTCAAATACGTAAGTACCCATTTGCATTTTGCTGCCCTGCTGACGAGCAGCCGAGACATCTGCCTGCTGTTGAAACAATACGATAAAAGAGGCATAGCCATCGCGTTCCAGTTCTGTCATCAGAGCGGGCTCCACTTTGTCCTGCCATGACGAGGCAGGAGATGCCGGGAGCAGTAAGACAAGGCTGAGGGTAGGGATAAGGAGGCTTAAAATAGCTTTCATATTATTGTTTGTTGTGATACTCTGCTGAAAATCAGAAAGAAATGAGCCAAAAATTTGAAATGCTAAAGATAATCTTTAACTTGTCTACTGTTCGCTGTTAGAGCGACAAAACTTCACTTTATGATCAACACTCTGTTTACCTGATTTGACACCGAGGATTGCCGCTTTTCAGCTAAAGAACGGTAAGTTCAGGCAGCGAAACGGCTAACGACAGCCTCTGTCAAATGAAAGCATCCCTGAACATTCCTAACTATCTACGCTACTTGCTCCTGATCGGAGCCCCCCAAACGAAGTACACTTTTGCGGATCACGGTCTTGGCACCTGTGACTGCCTTCCCAAAAACTTTCAACAATACTATAATCCCGTAGCACTTACTGATCTGCTTTGGCAGTGCGTCAGGCTACACCATGTGAACAGTGCAACAGCTTTAGGTTGTTGACAATCTTTTTGGCTACTGTTGCGTTTGGAAATGGCTGTCATTAAAGCCTACACGAAGTTGACCAGGAATTAATTCACTGCTTTGAGAAAGCGAAAAGACAATTTGAGATGGATTATCAGTATCAGTTATACGATGCCTTTTCCGGGATTAGCCCGATGGAGAAAAGTCAGGTGATTCGGTTTCTTACGGAACACGAAGGGGATAGTGAACGCGACAGTATCCGGGAAGCAGTAGAGTATGCCATGAAACTTAAACCATCTTTCGGAGGATTTGTGCTGGCGGCACGGCATCAACAGCAGATTGTCGGCGTGATTGTTGCCAATCGCACTGGCATGGAAGCCTACAATCCTAAGAATATCTTTGTTTTCGTAACGGTCAAAGCCAATCACCGCAAACAAGAGGCTCTGGTAAAGCAACTAATAGATAAGGGCATCAGGTATGCAGATGGTGATATCGCTATGCATGTCAAATCAGATAATCCCGCACTTGCTATTTATCAGAAGCTCGGCTTTAAAGCACAGTACCTCGAGCTTCGTCTTCCCAACCCTAAATCTTCTCCGGCGGTGGCCTCTTGAAAAAGTATCATTCTCTTTGACCATTCTGCTCCCGCTTCCTTTTTTTAGCGAACTCTCGTATATTGCCAAAATGGACTGATGAGTGATCAGCACGCTCGTCTGCAGAGAACTACGAGACAAGGAGCAATGAAGGAAAAGCGATTAATAGGAAGGCATACCGGTCAGGAAAAAGGGCCGCTCTTAGTTTGTTTCGGCGGCATGCACGGTAATGAGCCGGCGGGTATACAGGCACTGAGTATTCTTTTCAAATTACTGGAACTGGAACCTGAGTCCAACCCCGACTTTCATTTTCGGGGCCGTATCGTTGGCTTCAAAGGCAACCTGCGGGCTATTGAAAATGGAGTACGCTTTATGGACCGTGACCTCAACCGGCAGTGGCGCCCCGAAATGGTGGAAAGGGTTTTAAGTACCCCGGTCAGTCAGCTCAGGCACGAGGAGCTGGAAATCCTGGAGCTGCATACTGCTGTTATGGAAGAAATCCATGACTATCGACCTGATGAAGTCATCGTCCTCGATCTCCACACTACGACTGCTTACGGTGGTATTTTTTCTATCGCTACCGACGACCCCAAAAGTGTCAATATCGCTGTTGAGCTGCATGCTCCGGTAATCACAGGCCTGCTGGAAGGTATTCAGGGGACCACCCTGCATTATTTTAATACTGAAAACATCGGCGTGACCACCACTACGGTCTGTTTTGAGTCCGGGCAACATGAGGAAACCCTCTCTGTGAACCGGGCAATCGCAGCAATCATCAATTGTATGCGAACAGTGGGCTGCGTACGCTCTGAGGATGTGGAGAACCGCCACGATGCCCTGCTTATTGAGTATGCCCGTGGCTTGCCAAAAGTATCAGAGCTGATTACAACCCATTCTATACAACCCGGGGACGAGTTCCGTATGGTTCCCGATTATAAAAATTTCCAGAAGGTAAAACAGGGAGAAATTCTCGCTTTTGACCGCAATGGTCCGATAGAAGCGATTGAAGATGGTTTGATCCTGATGCCACTATACCAGAAACAAGGCGAAGATGGCTTCTTTCTGATCCGGGCAGTATCACAGGGAGTTTTTCAATAGGCTTGTTCTGCGAGGCATCAAATAGCTACTCCCCTTCTGCTACCTGAAGGAACTGCATCTCGTAAAGATTCCGGTACTTGCCATCCTCAATTTGCAACAAGGCCTCATGAGAGCCAAATTCCTGCACCTCTCCACGGCTGAGCACCATAATATTGTTGGCATGGCGGATGGTCGATAGCCGGTGCGCTATAATGATAGAGGTCCGCTTGGCGATTAGCTTTTCAATAGCATACTGAATAACCGATTCCGTCTCCGGGTCAATCGAGGAAGTGGCCTCGTCCAGAATAAGAATATCCGGATCAAAAACCAATGCTCTCACGAAAGAAATGAGCTGCCGCTGCCCCATGGAAAGCGTAGCACCGCGCTCCATAACCTTGTAATCATAACCGCCGGGAAGCTTCTCAATGAATTCATGTGCTCCTATCAGCTTTGCAGCATTGATCACCTCCTCCCTGGAAAAACGGTCATCCCGAAGCGTGATATTTTCCAGTACAGACCCGGAGAAAAGGAAAACATCCTGCACTGCATCCGATCCCACCGATTTCGGGGCACACATCTTC
>CAZNHN010000078.1:637-15021 GCA_964572415.1 uncultured Phaeodactylibacter sp. | reverse complement strand
GAAAAGGAAAACATCCTGCAGGACAATAGCAATTCGCCTGCGATAAGCCTCCAGTTCAAAATCCTGAATTGGCGTGCCATCAACTTTGATCTCGCCGCGCTGTATTTCATAAAAGCGGTTAAGGATATTGATAATTGTCGACTTACCCGAGCCTGTACTACCGACAATGGCCAGCGTTTCTCCCGGCTTAACCTCGAAGTTGATATCTTTAAGTACATACTCCGGTGGCTGATAGGCAAAGTGAACCTTCTCAAACTTAATATGCCCTTCCAGCCTTTCAGGCTTAATTTCACCCTGATCTTCAATGCGGTCATCCCGGTCAATAAGGTTGAAAACCCGCTCAGAAGCCACAAGCCCCATTTGCAGGTTGTTGAAGTTGTTGGCTACCGTTCGTATGGGACGGAATAGCATATCCAAATAAACCGGGAAAGCGATCAGTGCCCCTAAGGTGACGCCGCTGGCCTTCAGCGCATCCTGGGCTCCCCACCAAACCATAAGCCCAAGAGAGGCGGCTGAGATGATTTCAACCACCGGGAAGAATACAGCATAATAAAGAATGCTGTCCAGGTTTGCCTGAGTATAATCCCGGTTGATCTTTTTAAACTTGTCCATTTCTTCCTGTTCTGAGTTGAAGATTTGCACGATCCGCATACCGGAGATGCGTTCTTGCAGGAAGGCGTTCATGGTGGAAATATGCGAACGGACCCGCTGATAAGACTTTTTAACTTTTTCCTTGAAAACATAGCTGGCCAGAATCAGAAACGGCATCGTAGTCAGGCAGATGAGCGTCAGTTTCCAGCTTGTATAAAACATGACGCCCAGTACCGTCACCAGCGTCAGTAAGTCCGCGATAATGGTAATTGAGCCCTGCGAGAAAACGGTATTAATAGCCTCAATATCATTAATGGTCCTCGTGGTAGACGTCCCGATAGGCGTACGGTCAAAGTAAGTCAGCCGGAGCTTGGTAATATGCCGGAACACCTTGACCCGCAGGTCACGGATAACAGATTGCCCAAGCAGATTAGTTGAGTATATAAACCAGTACCGGCATAGCGAGTCAAGAAACAGAAGCCCAACCAGAATCATAGCCATACGGGACAACCCGGGAATATCACTGGCAAAAATATAATCATCCACCATCACCTTTATCAGGTACGGGCGGGCTGTAGATATCGGAGCCAGCAGCACGGCTAAAGTCGCTGCGGCAATAAAGACCGTTCGGTAGGGCTTTGCAAGCGCAAAAACGCGCCCCAGCAGTTTATAATCTACCTTATTCTTATCGCTTGATGCCATTCCGGTGTTATCACATTATTCTCAGGATAGTCTTAAAAACACGGCAGTAGGCGATAAGTTGCAGCGAGCTAGAGTTTACCTTCATCAGCAAAGCTGTAGTACCCTCGTTCCGAGACGATGAGGTGGTCCAGCACCGGTATATCCACTGCCCTGCCGGCCTTCACCAGTTTTTTGGTCAGGTCCAGGTCTGCCTGGCTGGGGAAGAGGTTACCCGAGGGGTGGTTATGGCAGAGGATAATCGCGCTGGCTTCTGCATGAAGCGCTTTACGGAAAAGGATTTTTGCATCCACGACGGTACCTGCCATACCACCGGTACTGATACGGCTGCGACCCATAACCCGGTTGGCCCGGTTGAGGTTGAGAATCCAGAACTCTTCGTGCTGCAAATCGACCAGGATAGGAGCAATAGCATCAAAAGCATCCCGGCTACAGTTCACCTGCGGCTTATCCGCAATGCGGGAAAGTTGCCTTCGGCGCCCTAGTTCCAGGGCAGCTGCAATCGTAACGGCTTTGGCTTCGCCAATACCTTTAAAGGTGCGGAGTTCAGCGATACTCCGCCGCCCCAGGTCATTGAGGTTTTGAGCAACAGAATTCAGTACTTTCTGGGAAAGTGCGACAGCAGAGTCTTCCCGTGTACCCGAGCCGATGAGGATGGCCAGTAATTCAGCATCAGAAAGCGCTGATTTGCCCTGATGCAGTAGTTTCTCACGTGGCCGGTCCGCTTCTGCCCAGCTTTTTATAGAAAGGTTTTGGGGAGGGTAAGTCATTTGGGGTATTTTTAAAAGGCCCTGCTTCAAAACAGGAAGCAGGGCACCGAGTGTTAACAGAGTTATGCACGTTAGAGAGCTCGCTTGCTTAGGCCACTTCTGCCCTTTCCAGCCCGGCGTAGGCCTTCATGGTATTGGCTACGGCAGAGGCGAACTTCTCGAAGTCTTTTTCGAACACCAGAGTACGGTGGCGCTGATATTCCCCCTCCTGATTCCGGGAAGTTTCTGTAATCGAGAGGTAAGGGTTGCCATTGCTGGATTCCTTCAGGTCGAAGAAGTAGGTACGGCTTGCGCCCTTGACAGTTTCCGTAAATAATACTTGCTTTTCCATAAGTGGTTTGGTTTAATGGGTGAAAAATGCAGCCCTTTTCAGCAGGGCTTCTACTTATTTGTCGGAGAAAAGCACAAATTCCATAACCGGAACGAAAAAAAATTTTAATAAACCCGGAAAAACCCAGTAATTACAGGCAATGAAACCGAAAAAAAAGTTTTTGAAAGCCGAGCGCCTAAAAAGCCGAAAAGCCATTGAGCGGCTGTTTTCGGGGAAGTCGCCTTCTTTTGCACAGTACCCTGTGCGCCTGATTTTTCGCGAAAGCGAGGAAAGAGGTGAAGTGCCGGTCCGTCTGACCGTCAGTGTGCCCAAGCGCAAATTCCCCAAAGCCGTGCACCGCAACCGCATCCGGCGGCAGGTCCGGGAAGCCTGGCGGCTGAATAAACACCGGCTCTATCAAAAACTGCCCTCAGATACGGCAGGCTATGACTTTGTTTTACTGTATGTGGCCCGGGAGCCCTTACCCTTTGCGCAGATTGAGCAAGCTATTCAGATAATGATCCGCCGGTTTCTTAAAAAAGAGCGGGCAGCCAACCCAAGTGCACGATAAATGTTCTTTTGATAAACTGAACTCTTTGATATGCGTCTATTTACCCTGATGTTTTTACTCTGCTCCACTTATGGCCTTACCGCTCAAAAGGTTTTGCAGATCGAGAAATACGGTAGCCCGAAAACGGAGAAAATTCACATCGGGTCTGTCATTGATTACCGGCTTGAGGGAGAAGAGAACTTCAGAGAAGGCTATATTGAGGACATCAGGGTCGAAGATAGCCTTATTGTTTTTGGAGACCGCTACGTCAATGTGCACCATATTGCTGAGCTGCGATTCCCCAGGAGTTGGGGGAAAGTCGTTGGCACTTCGCTTATGATATTCGGCGGATCCTGGTCGGGTTTAGCGCTGCTTGGCTACGCCACCGATGGCGACCCGGAAACAAACTACAGTACTACAGATGCTGCCGTGACCGTTGTCTCAGCCGGATTAGGTTATGCACTTGCCAAATTAGTGCGGTACCGAAAAGTGCGTGTGGGCAAACGCTACCGCTTGCGATTGCTGGATTTACGCTTCATTATAGACCCCAAGGTCTAACATTGAACAATAGTCTTTTACAGGGTGGGTATGTTAAAATTGAACAAAAAATGGCAAAGCGTGTATAAATAATTTAGTTTTATAGGAAAATTTATAATATATCTGGCCTAGACCGGCCATTTAGAACCAACACCAAAAAACAACACGATGAAGAATTGGCTATCCCCCCTATGCCTGTTTTTTTTTCTGAACCTTGGGCTGCATGCCCAGCAACAAACGCCCAACGGCTGGATGTACGATGAACTCAAACCAGGCAGCGGCCCTGCACTGACCTCCGAGCACGGAGCACTCACGCACAATCAGCTCCTCGCTTCCAACGGTCAGGTGCTCGTATCCACCTATCAGATCGGCGTGCCGGATTATCAGCGTATTTCGGCTCTTTCCCCTGAGCTTCAGCAAGCCTTTTCAGTGATGCAGAAAGGGGGGAAATACCGCTTCCACATCCCGATAAAGGATTTTGAAAAAGCCATGCGGAGCAAAAAAGCGCTCAATCTTCCCGGAGAAGAAGTGACCTGGGAGATGGAACTGCTGGAGTTGCTGCCATCCCTCCCCGATGGTGCACGGGTCGTGCGGGAAACCCTGCAGCAGAAAGGTGCCGAAGCCGCCATCGGGCATTTCAATGAGCTTGCCAATTCCGGAGGCGCTTATCTGGGAGAATGGGAGGTCAATCAAATCGGATACTTTTTCCTGAGTGGAGGGCACAAGGAAGAGGCGCTGCGGGTGATGGCCTACAACGCTAAGCAGCACCCCAATTCTGCCAATGCCTTCGACAGCCTGGCAGAGGCCTATTACCAAAACGGCCAGGAAGCTAAAGCCCGGGATTGCTATCAGCGCTCTCTGGAAATCAATCCGGATAATGCCAATGCACGGGAAATGTTATCCAAACTGAAGTAGCGATCCAACCTTTTTCGTTGTACCTTTCGTCTTCATTGCAATAATAAAGACCTGAAGATGAAAAGATTGCTGATCCTTGCCTTCGTGGCAGCGTTTTTCGCCTGCGATAATTCGGAAGACAGCGTATTGCCGGGGCACGAGGGTGCCGCCCTGCGTATCACCAACATCAGTGATTTTGCAATTACAGCACTGCAAGTGACCCCCGGAGGTGGTGGTACTCAAATGTATGAGGACATTGCTCCCGGGGCCACTACTGCCTATCTCCCTTTCGATTTTATTTACAGTTATGCCTATTTGGAGGCGATTGTGGAAGAGGACACCCTGGTTTTGCAGCCTATTGACTATGTGGGGGCGACCCCCTACGATAGCGGTGCCTACACTTATCTGATACAAATCAGTGGCGATCCTGCACCTGAATCGCTTTCCATACAATTTCAGGAAGATTAGTTGACGGGAATACCGGTTTTTCAAACGACACAACTATTTTTGGGGCTTTAATTTGAGCTCCTATGGAAAAGATTGCTGCTTATTTGGAAGAAGGCGGGCGCCTGCTCATTGGCTACCTGCCCAAAGTTGCACTGGCGGGCCTGGTGCTTTGGATTGGATTCAAGCTGGTCAACCGTATGACAAAAGGCCTCGCGCTGGCTATGGAAAAGGCCGGTCTGAGCAAAAGCCTGATCCCGTTTTTGACTTCACTGGCGGGCGTTTCCCTGAAAGTACTGATCGTTTTTTCAGCAGCGGGCCTTATTGGTGTCGAACTGGCCTCTTTCCTTGCCGTTCTTGCAGCGGCCGGTTTTGCCGTGGGCTTGGCTCTTCAGGGCAGCCTGTCCAACTTCGCGGCGGGCATTATCATCCTGCTGTTTAAACCTTATAAAGTAACAGACTGGATTGAAGTAGACGATAAATTCGGGAAGGTGGAGGAAATCCAGATTTTCAATACGCTCATGGTGACACCGGGGCGCAAAACCCTCATCATCCCTAATGCACAGGTGGTGGACAATATCGTGACCAATTATTCCCGGAAAGGCTACATCCGCATTGAGCTGAGTGTGACGATGCCGTACAGCGAGAGTTTCCCCCGGGTGGAACAGATTATCATGGAGCAGTTGCAATCCATTCCCAAAGTCCTGGAAGACCCTGCACCGGAGGTAGGCATTGAAGCCTATGACAGCCATAGTATCATTGTAGCGGTACGGCCGTATGTGGTGCCAGATGATTTTTGGGAAGTCAAGTTCGAAGTTTACCGCCGGATCAAAGCTGCATTTCACAACCACAATATCAGCGTGGCTTACTCCGAAGGGGTGGAAATGGGGAAGATTGGCTCTTAACGCCTTGGTTCATCTTCGTCTGGCAAGTCATAAATAACCGGGTCGCTTTCTTCCCGCCGTACCTTAGCGTCTTCCAGCCGGTCCATAAAATCTACGGAATGATCCCAGAAATCTTCCAGAATGGGCTTGGCTTTTCCACCGTAATACCAAACGACTTCCGGATACTCCTCGAGGTAAGTGTAGGTCATGGATTCCTGCTTGGCATCCTCATTGATGAGGTGGGAACGGTCGCCAAACCAAAGGAGTACACTGTACAGCAATACCATGAGTCCGGCCATAACAACCCCTCCGATCGCCTGATTGATAAAATTGATATTGGCAGACTCGAGCGCGCCCTCCAGAAAACTGGCAAACAGGCGGATGATGACCATCGTCAGCACAAAGGTGAGCAGGAAGCCTGCCAGGAACATTAGCGCGTTGTCATTAACGGCAGACTCCAGGAACTTCGTCATATCCGGGCCGAAACGAAATGCGATCATCAGGCCAAAAACAACCGAAAGGATTGTAAAGACCGTTTTGATGATACCCCGGGAAAATCCGAGATAAAACCCCCAAAGGGCAAATACCGCGAATATGACATCAATTACCATAGACTGCAAATAAAGGTATTATCTGGCTCCGTTGCTTGTTTTTTAGACCACAAACCCGGCAAAATCGATAAAACTTAGCATCAACTGCCTTTGTAAAAGACAGTTGCCGGATAGATTTTAACAAGTTGAAAAGTTATTCGCCCATTATATATTGCTAACTTTACATTATGTCTTAAGGTAATCATAATTCAAAAACTCAACCATGGGGTTCCCGTTTGTCGGGAAGCCAAAAAAATTACTTTCCGTATGAAATTGCTATGCTCATTTCTTTTGGTATCAACATTATGGATTTCTGCCGCCACGGCTCAATCTGCTGACTTGCCCGCTGTTTTCCGGTTGGGACAGAACGAAGAGAGCTACGAAGTGGCCAAACAGGAATACCAGCAGACCCTGCTGGAAGTTTCGAACTACGACACACAAGAGGCATTCAGCCACTGGATGTCCATGATGCTGGAACTGCAAAAGCACGCTGAGAAGGTAAACATTGACTTGAAGGGGGTAAAGGTATGGCTGCATGCTTTTTGGAATACAGATGGAAGTATCGATCACGTGGGGTATCTGTTGCGCCCGGACAGCCGCAATGTCAATGAGCTTGAACTGGCTGCTGTACTCAAAACCTTTATGAAGAAGTACAGCTTCCCGGTGACTTCCGGCAAAAAATTCAGCCACTATACCGGAGCGAACTTCCCCATTTACAGCGAAAAAGTGGATAACTAATTCGCATCAGCTAAGGCCTTAGAAATCAATACAAAAAAAATCAAACGGCAGCACCCCCACCTTCACCGGAGGGGGTGCTGTTGTGGTTCTATGGGCAACCATCGCACGGGATTAGACAGCGAATCGCAGAATTTAAGAGAAAAGACTAGTTGTTTTCCGTAAAAAGACCTATTATTCGGAGTATTCTGAACCGCAGCCGGTTGCATAGCGCCAACAGGCTTAGTGGTTGACTTGGTTTCAATGGATGCACTGCTTTCCCTGGCATCATCCACCTGGCACCAATCCAAATATTCAATCACCTAAATGCCAAAGATAAATGGTAAAGATATTGGCTACGGACGGGCTTCATAAGGATGGTATAACCTTACTGCATGAGGCAGGCTACACTGTAGATGTTGAAAAAGTGGAGGCTGACCAAATGCCTAAGGTATTGCCGGACTACGATGTCGTGATCGTTCGCAGCGCTACTGAAATCAGACAGGCACTCATCGATCAGTGCCCAAATCTAAAAATTATTGCCCGGGCAGGAGTCGGGCTGAGCAATATCGATGTAGAATACGCACGCGAAAAAGGCATCACCGTCATGGATACGCCGGCAGCTTCTTCCAAGTCTGTTGCTGAGCTGGTATTTGCGCATATGTTCTCTGTTAGCCGTAATCTGCATCTGGCACACCGGCAAATGCACGAGAAGGGCGGTAGCGACTTTGCAGGGATGAAAGAAGCCTGCTCTAACGGTTTGCAACTTCATGGCAAAACGCTTGGGATTGTTGGCTTTGGCCGGATTGGGCGGGAAGTCGCCCGAATCGGGGTCGGGCTGGGGATGAAAGTAATGCCGGTCGACTTGGTCGTAGATGAAGCCGATATTGGTATCAATGTCTACAACTCCGGCAACGTCCGTCTTTCCGTTCACCTCGACACCTACGATTGGGAAGAAGTCCTGGCTAACTCAGACTACCTGACCATCCATGTGCCTTTTAAAGGCGGCAAGGCAATCATCGGCGCAGAGGAAATTGCCCAAATGAAGGACGGAGCTGTACTCATCAATACCGCACGCGGCGGTGCTATTGATGAAGAAGCCCTGCTCAATGCACTGAACAGCGGTAAGCTTAGCGGTGCCGGCCTTGATGTTTATGAAAATGAGCCAAAGCCCCGGCAGGAGTTGATGGAACATCCCAAAATTTCCTGCTCCCCCCACATCGGCGCTTCCACCCTGGAAGCACGGGCCAATATCGGGCTGGAGCTGGCAGATAAGATTCTGGCCTTCTTTGGAGACGATAAGTAAGGCTGCTATTGCATCAGTTCACTGAGCATCCCCTCCTTCATGGCGAATGCGGAAACGATAATCTCCTCCGTATTCGCCATTTTTAGTACCTCATCCACTAAAATGAGCGCAACGCTGAGCATAGAGGCGCGAGCTTTGGGCAGTCCAGGCATAGCGTGCCGTTCCTCCAGAGTCATTCCGGTTACTTCGGAATAAAAGGGCTGCACAGCCGCTTTTGAAATCCGGCTGTTGTGACCAGTTAGCGGTGGCTGCCCTACGAATTGCTCCAGCACATCAAAGGTTCCGGATGCTCCTACCAGGTAGGGCGTGGGGAATTGAGCAAGGTTGGTTGCTAACGGTTGCAGGTGTTCCTTCAGGAATAAACGTAACCGCTTAATGTCCGAAGGGCTGATCGGTTCTGAACGGTGAAAATCGCGGTACAGGACTGCCACGCCAATTGGGAAGCTGTGCGCCCAAAGTACGCGGTCCTGCTCTGCAATAATAAACTCCACACTACCTCCACCGATATCCATGATCAAAAGGCGGTCCTCCACATCAGGCACCGCCAGCTGAACGCCTTTGTGGATTAGCCGGGCTTCTTCATCTCCGCTGATCGTGGTGACGGTAATACCGGTGGCTTCTTTGATCTGCCGAACGAGGTCCGGACCGTTACTTGCTGTGCGCAGTGCTGCTGTACCAAAGGCTCTAACCTGCTCCACAGGCACATGGTGCTGTTCCAGTACTTCTCTAAAGTGCCGGAGTGTATGCAGTGCCCGATTGTAGGGTGCCTCACCAATCGTGGCGATACCCTCTTCCGCAAGTTGTACAAATTGCCGCTCCCGGTAAACTTCCCTGATAGGAGTGTCCGTACCAGCTTGCGCAATAAGTAAGTGGAAGGTGTTGGTGCCGAGGTCAATAACGGCATACTGTTCCTGATCCATAAGCTGTTTTACTGCGCCGACTGTGCGCTTTGGAATATTTGGGTGTAAAAGTCAATCCCGGCAGGCATAATGCGGTTGGCGTAAGCAGGCTTCCCATCCTGGAAAAAGAGGTAATAGATACAGCCCTCATTAGGGTTGAAATACAAGTCGGCTTCCAACCGGTTATCACCATCCACCTGATAGAACACTCGCCCGACTGCCTGGCAATCAGGATTAATTTGTGGAGTTTCCGAAGCGATGTAGGTAATCGCTGTCTGAATATCCCGCTTCTCCTTTTGGCTGACGCTGAAATTGGTGTAGTAAAATACATAATCAATATAGTCGCACTCATTAAAGAGGGCTCTGACCGTATCAGCGGGTATACTGGGGTAGGTAGGCGCCGGGGTGGTTTCGGCAGGTGGCGGGGTGGTGTTCGCCGCACCGGCATCTGCTTTACCTGCTGTATCGCTACCACAGCTGTAGAGCAGGCTCGTTAGCAGTAAAGCAATTAAGAGGTATTTATTCATGAGTTTGGTTGGTTTCAAGTTGCTTCCCTGCCCCGGAAGCATTCCCGGGGGTTGCCAAAAGCATACAAAAAGGCTAAAGTTTAAGGGCGTACAACGATGAGCCGCTTAGTAACGAGTGTCTTGCCCCGGCTATCCGCGATGCTGTAAAAATAGGTGCCTTTGCGCAATGCAGAAATATCCACTTTCTCCGTGCGCCCGCCGTCTACGTAATAACGCCGGGACCATTCCTTCACACCCAGAATATTGAAAATGCTCACGGTGTAGTTGTCGGCAGGTAGGTTCGCAAACTCAAAACGGACATTCACAATTGCCGGATTGGGGTAAGCATATACGCCAGGCAGGGCCGTTTCAACCGGGCGCAGGCTGGAAATGGTGCCAGCCTTGTAAGTGACGCTGCCGATCGTTGCTCCCTCATTTAGCGTTTGTACTTCCGCAATAGGCTCTACGGCTTCATTGCTGTAGAAACGATAGCTGATCGTGGTGCGGGGCTCAAGCGCTTCCAGTTGGAGTAATTCAAGCGCAATATCCGTAATGTCAAACCAGTTGAAGAAACCAATTTTGGCATCCAGGCGGATCTGCTGTTCTTCTGTCCGCTTTTCACGCAATACATCATAGATACCTCCGGGAATGGTCAAAGTACCCCAGGCGTCTGCTTCTTCGGTACGCTCGGAATTAAGGCGTATACGAATGGAGTCCGGAGAAATAGGCAGTAAGTCCGTTATCTGATCCGGCAAATCATCGGCAGAGAAAGCAAAGCTGATATTGGTACTCGACGTATTGACATCCAGGTACTGCAGAGGTGCCCGCCGTTCAATGAGGGGGGGCTCGTAGCGGAAAATGCCTTCGATGCCCAGGCCAGCGGGGTCTTCCCCGTAAAAGCCCAGCAGTTCCACTTTACCGGCAGTAGTCCGGTAGAAGAAGTTGGCATTAGCGCCTGTCATCGCATAGTCTGCTCCGGGGAAGCCAAAGTAGCCATCCGCCTGCTGTACCGTCACTACAGGAGTGGTGTTGACAAAAGCCGATTGCAGCGTGGTGAAATTCCAGCTTTGGTTAGCCGCAGCGGACTCCAGGTCAATGCCGGAAGGCAGGTTGTCTACGGAAAGGCGCAGGGAATCACCCACCTGAGGAAAGGTCCCATTTTCAATAACCGGCTGAGCACACAAGCTCGCTAAACTGGTAAGGGAGACCGTAAGAAATAGTATAAAATGTTTCATAAGGATGATTTCTAAGTGATTCCGAGCTACAAAGGTAAGCATTAAAGCAATACGCCGAAAGCGCCTGCTGATCCTGTTTTTGTGCCTGCCCGTCGGAAAACACCGCTTCGTTAATCGGAAGAAGGTAGTTGTTCATAGAAGATACTAGGTTTTGGCAGGTACTTTGTATTGCATAGTACCTGGTTAGGTCGTATATTTGTGGACATGAAAGCTAAAGATCTAAATAAAACCCGACAGCAGCTGGTCCGACAGATGCGGCGTGGCGTTCTGGAGCTTTGCGTACTGGCGATCGCAGCGAAGAAGGAAGCCTATCCTTCTGATATCATCGCCGAGCTCAAAGCCTCAGAACTCATCGTCGTGGAGGGGACACTCTATCCGCTGCTCAGCCGCCTGAAAGATCAGGGGCTGCTGGAGTACAACTGGCGGGAGTCCAATATGGGCCCGCCCCGCAAATACTACTCCATTACCGAAACCGGCCGTACATTCCTTGCTGAATTACTGCAGACCTGGGGCTCCCTGGTGCAGGCGGTCGATCATTCCACGCAAAACTTCAACCACGATGAATAAGGTACAGCAAATCAACCTGGGCGGTGTACCATTTACTATTGATGAGGATGCCCTCGAACACCTTACCCGGTACCTGGACACCATACACGCCCACTTCAGGCAGTCTGATGGTTATGAGGAAATCACTCAGGATATCGAAGCCCGCATGGCAGAGCTTTTTCAGGAAGGCATGGGGCAACGACAGATAGTCACACTGAAGGATGTCAGGGATGCCATCGTTATCATGGGCACGCCTGAAGACTTTGGCGCAGAGCCCATCGATGAAACCCTGTCAGAAGAAGGCCCCGGGCGGGCGCACCACCGCACGCATGATTACCGGACCGGGCGCCGCCTGTTCCGCAATCCCGAGGATGAAGTAATCGGTGGGGTGTGTTCTGGTATCGCCGCCTACTTTGGCATCAGTGACCCGCTTTGGATCCGGCTGATCTTTATCATCGTGACGATCTCAGGAGGCTTTGGCATCCCGGCTTACATCATACTCTGGGCCATTTTACCAAAAGCGGAAACGGCCAGCGACCGCCTCGCCATGCGCGGAGAACCGATCAATGTATCCAATATCGGCCGCATCATTGAGGAGGAGATTGAGCATATCTCCAATAAGGTCTCTGAGTTCGGCAATGATTTTGGTGGTAAAAAAAAAGGGGAAACCGGTGGTGGAGCACTAGGTGAGGTACTGCGTCAGATCGTCTCCTTCATCGGAAAGGTCGTGGGTGTTTTGGTGCAAATCATCAGTAACCTTTGGAAGCCGCTGCTTATCCTTTGCGCAGCTTTGATCGCACTGGGCTTACTGGCTTCCTGGATTGCCATGTTTACCGGCGGGGTCTTCTTCTGGCCTTACGTGGATTACTTTGCGCCGGAATGGCCCATGGTGACCATGCTGGGCGCTTTTAACATACTCATGATTATCGGTGTGGTACTCCTCAGTGCAGGGCTCACCATACTGCGTACCTTGTACGGCACCCGCATGAGCCGGCCCTGGCAAATCGGGCTTACCGCGTTCTGGGTGCTGAATATTGTCAGCTTTTTCGGGGTCATGGCCTTTATGGCACGTGATTTCAGCAACGAGGCTCACCTGGACCGCCGCGTGGAGCTCACTGCTATCACCACCGATACCCTCAATTTCCGGATTGATGAAACGGTGCCGGGCAATGATGAATTCAATATTGATGGCGAACTTTTCTTTTACCACGATGCCTTGATCAGCGACAACGTGGATATTGAAATCCGGAAGGGCGAAAGCGGAGGCTTTGTGCTCGAAGAGCGGCTGGAGTCCCGGGGCACCAACCTGGCGATGGCCGAAGAACTCGCTGCTGCTATCAACTACCAGGAGCAGGTAACGGCTGATGCACTGACCGTACCGACCTACTTCCATATTCCGCGTGGTACCAAGTGGCGCGTGCAGGGCGTGCGGGCTATAGTGGAAATACCGGTGGGCAAATTCATCCGCTTTGATGGGGAAACCCGCTTCTACATCGATGATGCAGACAAAGTAAACTATCGCCCCCGCATCTACGATAACCCCGGCAGCACCTGGCAAATGACCGAAGCGGGGCTGCAGTGCCTGGATTGCACAGAAGAATAACAAATATAAGTCACCCGACTGAAACTGAGTACCCATTGCCCCATGGAGGGATGCAATGGGTATTTTCTGCTACAATTCCTGCCGGTCCAACAGCTTCCAGGGGTTCATCCGCTGCAGGTCCAGCTGAAATCCGATGCGGGTAAAGTAGTCCCCCCGCTCCTCAAGCTGATCAGCAATATTCTTGGAGCTGATGAGCGGGAAATAGACCGCCACGCGCTCGTCAAACAGCTCCAGCATCAATCCGCCATTCCACATCAACTGATCCGAAAAAGAAGGGGCGCCCCCAACGGAATGGTTGTCATCAAAGTAGCCAATATCCAGATACGGTTTAAGCGGAATGCCCAGCATGGCCTGACTGGGCAGGTCGGCTTTGAAATTGGCTGCCAGAACAAAACTATTGCTACGTCCCAGTCCGGGCGCATGTGGTAGAGGGACCTTGAACCCACCGTCTCTGCGGCTAATTTGCTGAGACCATATACCTGCCGTTTCGGTCCTGCCCAGGTAGAGATCATCTAAGCGGTAATCGTTATTCCCGTTGGAGGAAAGGTTAAAGGCGGCCGGGCTAACTGTTTGAGATTCCCGAAACGTACTGTACAGGAAGTAACCGGCAAACAGCCGAAGGTGCACGGCCTCCCGCTTGCTGTAATTGAAGTTCCAGTCGATCTCAAAAGCGGCTTTCACGTAACGCTCATCCGTTCCAAAGACATTCTCAAAAGCCTGATGCTCCAAAGCTGCGGACCACTGATAGGGATTGATTTTCCGGCGTTGCTCATAGGTAAACCGGGCTTCCTGTAGCCACTGTGTCTCATAGTCTCTTGCCAAAGGTTCGTTAGGGCTTCGGAAGTCCGGCGTTTCTGCCCGCAGCCAAATGCCACGCAACTGAAGGCGGGCGTAGGTATTGTCTGTGGGGTCGGGCGCAAAATCAAAGCGCAGGTAAGGCTGAAGGCGCTCGTAGCCGATAGGCTCCTCCTGGTTGAAGCGGGAAAGGATATCGGTATGGAAGCGCTGCCCGGTAATGCCCAGGCGGATGCGGTGCAGTAAGCCTTGCTCCCGGGGGTAAATATTATAGTGGAGCGCACCTAGTCCTGTGAAGTCCCGGCTGCCAAAGCCATACATGGGCGCTGCCCGCCATTCCAGCCGTTGTTCGGGCAGGGTGTGGTTGCTCAGCACGAGGCCCGCCATGAGCTTGTCATAGTTGTTCCAGCCCAGGGCGGGGCCCCAGAGGATATTGCCCCGGGTGTCATTGGTGGCTGCGGGAAGGAAGGTGAAATCCGGGCGCCGGATCCCTTTCAGCGGGCCATCCAGC
>CAZNHN010000078.1:0-627 GCA_964572415.1 uncultured Phaeodactylibacter sp. | reverse complement strand
GTGGGCACGACGTGGTTGTCCACGAGCGACTGGTAGAACTCGATCGCCGCGGTCAGTTCCTCGGCGCTCCAGGCGATCTCGTTGGTGGCGGCGGGGAGGAAGGTGAAATCCGGCCGACGGATCCGTCTAAGCGGTCCATCCAGCCGGTAGTCGTTGTTGCGGCGGTAGAGTTCCGGGGCATGCCGCTCCGCATCAATGACCAGCAAATCGCCGGCTGCCTTATCAATGCGCAGCGTACGCTTGCCGCTAAAGCCTTTGGACCATACCGTGGCCACCACAGAGTCGCCCCTGACAATGGACAGCGCAACCGGGCTTTCAATAGTGCCACGGTTCGCCACTTTCACCCGGTAGGATTGGCTTTGGTCTTCCACTTTTGTAATGGCATAGTCGATATGCCCCTTGCTGTCCATCAGCCCCCCGAAGAGCCAGTCCAGGTCTTGTGCCAGCGCTTCCTCCAAAGCCTGCTTTAAATCTGCTGGCTGCGGATGCCGGAACTGCCACTTTTGGTAGTAAGCATGCATGGCACTGTCGAGCGCCTGCGTGCCTGCGTAGCCTTCCAGCAAATCCAGAGCCAGTGGTGGCAAAATGTACGCGCTTACGAGGTAGTTGATAGGCTTGAACGCATTG
>CAZNHN010000077.1:0-21645 GCA_964572415.1 uncultured Phaeodactylibacter sp. | reverse complement strand
AAATTGTAGACTTCCTCAAAGCCCTGCTCTTCCAGCAGCCAACGTACCGCTTGTGCTGAGCGTTGGCCGCTGCGGCAGTGCACGACTAGCCGTTGATTGCGCAGCGGGTCAAGTAGATCCGTATGCTGCTTTAGGCTCGACCAAGGCAGCAGCCGCCCTCCGATATTCGAAATTTCGTATTCCGAGGCTTCCCGCACATCTACAAGCAGGTGCGCTTTGCGTGACGCACGCCATGCTGCCAGCTCTTCTGCCGTAATAGCCGGTAATTTCTTTGTCCCCGCCGGATTGCAAAACTGCTCATAATCAATGAGCGCCGTGATCTTAATATCAGGGTTCTTCGGTATACTGATCGTACGGCTGATCATGCTGCTGGCGTCAAATAGGTAGAGCTTGCCATCCAAAGGCTGGCCAATTTGTGCCAATACTTTGATGGCTTCACTAGCTTGCAGGCTGCCTATCAAGCCGGGCAATACGCCCAATACGCCGCCTTCTGCACAATTAGGCACGAGCTCGGGCGGTGGCGGGCTGGGGAAGAGGTCCCGGTAATTTGGCCCACGGCTTCCGTCTGCCCTTAGCATACCGATGCCTGCCCCTCAAAACGGTAAATGGAACCATAGATCAGCGGTTTCCCTGCCAGAACACAGGCGTCATTGCTCAGGTAGCGGGTGGGAAAGTTGTCCGTCCCGTCTATAACCAAATCACAAGGCTCGATCAGGTCCATGGCATTTTCCCGGCTGAAGGGGGCTACAATGGAATTGGCAATGATATGTGGATTCAAGGCTTGAATGCGCCGGGCGGCTGCATCTGCTTTATAGTCACCTTGGTCTGAGGAGGTGAAAAGAACCTGCCGCTGTAAGTTGCTGGTTTCTATCCGGTCAAAGTCCACGATATCAATCTGCCCAACGACCGCTGCTGCCAGGTAGAGCAATACCGGGCTGCCTAGTCCACCTGCACCGAGCACGAGCACACGGCTGCGCTTGAGTTTTTCTTGGGCTTCTAGGCCAAATCCAGGCAAAGAGAGATGCCGGGCGTAGCGCTTTAGTTCGTCTGAAGACAGGCTGGTTTGCATCCTTTAGCAGTGTTGATTAGGGTGGAATGATAAAATTAATTTCAGAAAAGTGGGCAATAATTTTTTTAATCCAAATTAAATTGGGATTTTTGACATATATAATCGGTTTTTGGGATAGCCTCTCTCCACCAATAATGGCGGAGGGAGGTTTTTTATTGTATCCTATTGTGGCGGCAGCTCAAAAATATCGCTGTCCCGGAAGTCCTTCTGTAACAGCAGCTCAATATTCGTTTTCACGATTTCGCCCATACTTTCGCATTGGTGGAATGCCTCGTGCTTATGGTGGTAAGCCAGTTCTTCGCGTAACTGCTTGATCTTTTCCGGTGTAGACAACTGGTCTTTCATCATCACGTCCATCAATTCCTCATACTGATCTTTTGATGCCTTGACACGCACGGCAATCAAACTACGCTCTTCCATTTGGTACTGCTTCACGGCGGGTGGGCGCATATGCTTCATCCCCAAGTAGATGATGGGGTTGTTCTCTTTGAAATACTGAGGTAAATAGAATCCCTTACGCCCTTCGTACGACTGCTGATCGAAGTCGATGGCCCGCATACGGAACTGGGAGCCTTCAATGTCCGGCGTAATAGCAATCACATAGTTGTAGGCGCGCATATCCCCGAGCAGGCGGATAAAGCAGCGCTCGTTGAACTTGATAAACTCCTTGGCAATACGAATCTGATTGAAAGTCGTTTCTTCCAGGTTGTTCTTCATGAAATCATCACCAGGGATGCCGGCCACGTGCTCTTCAATTAGCGTGGCCCCGTCTATCAGGTAGGTGACGTGATTGGGCGAAAGCAGCCACTCCAGCTCCAGCCCATACACCCGGGAAGCATCCGCTTTTTTAATGTAGAAATGGTCGTAGTTGTCATTCAGCCGGTTGATGATGCGTACCCGGAAGGGCTTGGTGTTCCCAAAGGTGCAGAAGTCGATGCGGGCTACTGTCAGGTGATCGAGGACTTCCACGTCCCCATCAGTTTTGAGCAGGGCGTAGATCAGTTTCATGGCCTGGTTGACGTCCTCGAAGTCGGACTGAGAGTAGTAGACCGTTTCCCAAAGCGTATCGTTGCCTTCCTGATCAAGCAGGGGGATGGAGGACTCATAGCGCAGGAGGTCATCGTACTGCATGGGCAGCTCGGCCGTGCGGTTGTTTTTCCTCAGGTAGTTCATGAAGGGGCGCTTGACGCTAATCATGACCTTCTTTCTGGAAGGGATATTACCTTTCATAGTTCAACAGATTTTATGCAAACGGGTGTGGGGCAGTTGATCGCTGACTGCCGGTTGAGCTTTCCGGACGATGGGTCGCGGTTAAAGATGACGATGTTGTCGCTATTCTGATTGGCGACCAATACCTGGCTCCCGTCTTCAGTGATCATGAAATTACGGGGGAAGTCGCCCTGTGTAGGCGCCCATCCTGCCGGGGCCAACTGTCCGCTTTCAGCCTGAATGCGGTAAATAGCGAGGCTGTTGTGCCCGCGGTTGGAAGCGTAAAGGTGGCGGCCATCCGGGCTGACGTGGATGTCGGCACCGGCACTGAAATCCGTAAAGCCTTCAGGCAGCGTGGTCAGCGTTTGGATGGGGGACAAAGCGCCGGTGGTTTTTTCCATTTGGAATACGTCTACGGTATTATTGATTTCATTGATGAGGTAAACCACTGGCAGGGTAGGGTGAAAAGCCAAATGCCGGGGGCCGGCTCCGGGAGCAGTCTGTACAAACTGCTGATCGGTTGGCTGGAGCAGCCCTTTCGCTGTTAGCCGGAAGCTCATCACCCGGTCGGTCCCTTTATCTGCAATATACACCCAGGGGCCTTTAGGAGCCTGTATGATACAATGCGGGTGAGAAGCTTCCTGCTGATCATGCGGGCCAGCCCCGGTAAAGGTCTGCTGATTGGTTGCTTCACCCAGGCTGCCATCCTCATCGCGGGGGTAAACGGCGACTGTTCCACCTACATAGTTCGCTGCCATCACGAATTGGCCATCGTTGCTGATGCTGACATAACAGGGCGCAAAACCGTAGGAAGGCTGCCGGTTAAGGAAAGTGAGCCCGCCTTCCGGGCCTATTTTGTAGCTGTAAATGTAGCCACTGCTGTCGGCTCCTCCGGGCACCAGTTCGCTGGCGGCGTAGAGCATGCGTGCGGCGGTATCGATCGTCAGGTAGGAAGGGTTTTCAATGCCGGTAGTGGTATGAGCACGGGTGAAAAGGCTGTCTCCATCTGGAGCAAGGGTGTAAATCCCGGCGGCTTTGCCATTCACGTGCCCCAGTTGCTGAGTGTAGGTACCGATCATCAGCATGGCCGAAGAAGGAGCTTCGGTAGCGGATGATTGGTCAGATGATTCCTTCATGGTACAGGCGTTGATTCCTAAAATCAGTACGAGTAGAAAGTATACCTTTGTCATGTTTTTCGTTTGCACTCAATCTAAAGCTTTTTTTACAAATGCCGACCGGTCTGATTATCTGTTTGGACAAACCGCACCCATATTTACCTGATCAGCTTACGAAGGCGGGGTATGAGGTGCGTGCTGCTTATACGGAAACCTTTGAAAGCCTGCGGGAAGATTTGCAAAGGGCCAGGGGGCTCATCCTGCGAAGCCGCTTTACCCTTGACCGCGCTTTTCTGGAGGCTTGCCCCAATCTGCGATTCATCGCCCGGATGGGCATCGGATTGGAGCATGTGGATGTGGCTTACGCCGAAAGCCGGGGCATTGCCGTGCTAAACTCACCGGAGGGCAGCCGGGATACCGTTGCAGAACAAACCATGGGTATGATGCTGGGGCTGCTCAACCATATCAATAAAGCGCACCAGGAAATACAGCAGGGCATTTGGGACCGCAAAAGCAATAAAAGCTTTGAGCTGCGGCATCGTACCGTTGGCATTATTGGTTATGGGAATATTGGATCGGCTGTGGCTCAGCGCCTGTCGGGATTTGGCTGCCGGGTGATCGCTTACGATAAGTTCAAACGCGGATTCGGAAATGATGGGGTGGAGGAAGTTAGCCTGGCGCAGTTGCAAAGGGAGGCTGACATCGTTACCGTACACATTCCCTACGATGCAGAGAATCACTACTTTATTGATGAGAAGCTGCTTACGGGTTTCGCCAAGCCATTCTACTTGCTCAACACTGCCCGTGGCCTGGTGCTTGATACGGCAGCTCTGGTCAGGCAGTTGCAGTCCGGCAAGGTGCTGGGCGCTGCGCTCGATGTGCTGGAGTATGAAGAACAGGCTTTTAATGTTTTGGAGCTGAGCACCTTGCCCGCTCCCTTTCAATATCTGCGGCAGGCTTCAAATGTAATCCTCACCCCCCATACAGCAGGGCTTTCCCACGAGGTGATGGAAGCGCATGCGAAGGTGCTTGTTAGAAAGATTGCGGATTTGTAAGAATTTAGGTATAACGGGCATTGCTGATCCGGGGATAGGGAGGCTACTTCCTACCCAGCACCTGCACCCAATATCCATCCTGATAAGCCGCGCCCATCTGTTTAAAATCTGGAGACATCATATTTTTACAATGAGGCGGGCTCTCCTGCCAACCTGCGATTACCGCTTCGGCATTCGGATAGTTATAGGCGATATTTTCACCGATTTGCCGCCAGGTGTAACCAACCTCCCTTGCACGCTGACTTACCCGACTACCATCTGATCCGGTATGGCTAAAGAAGTCCCCTGAAGCCATATCCCCGGCGTGCCGTTGAGCAGCCAGGGCAAGGAGATCGTCCCACTGTAATGCAGGTACGGGAGGCATGCGTTTTGATCCACAGCGGCAGCCCCGCGCACGCAGGTCATTTACAGCTTTCAGCATAGCTTTCGCCGTTCCCGGCTCCGATGAAGGCTCTACCGGCATTTCTGAAACGGTGCAATTAAGCACTAACATAGAGGTAAGCAGAAACAGCATTTGCTTCATTTAATGAAAATTTGATATGGACCTTTTGATCATCCGTGGTGAAAAAACGTATTATTGTGAGCATAGGGGTATCTGCAAGCCTTTTCGTGGATAGTACGCTTGTTCAGGCTCCAAACATAGTCTAATATGCTTAGTACGCTAAACATCCATTAAAAAACACACTATGGCCCTCGATTATTATCTGTACCGTGGCTCAGAGCGCATAAAACTGGAACGTGCGGATCATTTTTTTACGGCAATCCTGCCTGACGCCCCCGCCCGGGCGGTCCTGGCAGCTCAGCCTGGCTTACGTCAGGTCAAACAGGTACTGGGCCAGGTGTACAAAGTGGAAACAGAGGAGGGCAGGCGCGATGAATTGATGGAGCATCTGCGCACGCATAGTGCCTGCCCCATGATTTGCCACCACGCTTATTGCCCGGAAGGGGATCCGGCTACCCGTTATTATCTGACGGACCAGCTGATCCTTAAATTCAGGGAAGTACTCAGCACAGAGGAAAAAGAGGCCGTGTTGCAGCAATACGGGCTTCGTTTTCTGAAAAGCTATGATAATAATCAGGAAGCCTGCCTGGTACAGGTGACTCATGCTGCCCGCAAAAACCCGCTAAAAGTGAGTAACGAACTGGCAGAAGATGGCCGCCTGGAATATGCCGAACCAAACCTAATCAATCGCTTTGCCCCACAGTATGAGCCTTCAGACCCGCTTTTTGCAGAGCAGTGGCATCTGCAGGCACGGGCAGGCCTTGAACTGGTACGAGAGGCAGGCGTGGACTGCACGGAAGCCTGGAAGATCAGCCGGGGGGATCGTGCGGTTACGGTTGCCGTTATTGATGATGGTTTTGACCTTTCTCATCCTGATTTGTCGGGTGCCGGGAAAGTTGTTGGGGGGCGCGACTACTCAGGGCGGGATAGCTATCCGGGGCCGGAGCGGGCAAGTGGGGACTTTCACGGGACGCCTTGTGCCGGTGTAGCCATAGGGGAAGAAAACGGGACGGGGATTGTCGGAGCGGCTCCGGGTTGCAGCTTTCTGCCCATCCGCTTTCCGCTGAGTGCCGATGACAATATGCTTTTCGATATTTTTGACTACGCCGGGCGAAATGCGCATATCCTATCCTGCAGCTGGGGGCCGGTTCCTGTGTATGCACCTCTGAGTACGCTCTTGAGTAATCAGATGGAACGCCTGCACCGCAATGGAGGGCCGGATGGGCGCGGCTGCCTGGTCTTTTTTGCCGCCGGCAACTACAATGCGCCAATTCGGGATATGAACAATACCGGATTTACCTGGCGCCACCCCTCGCAGGGGTTGAAGACCACTACCGGGCCCATTGTGAATGGCTATGCTGCTCACCCCGATATTGTGGCAGTAGCGGCTTCCACCAGCCTGGCCCGCAAATCGGCCTATTCCAACTGGGGCGAAGGGATAACGGTCACAGCTCCCAGTGACAACTGGAACCCGCTCAATCAGCAGGAACGACTGCCTGGCAGAGGGATTTGGACCACGGATAATGAGGATACAGGGCTTGGCTTTGCTCCGGGTAGCCGTTATACGGGCAACTTTGGGGGGACCTCCAGTGCCTGCCCTCTGGCAGCAGGCGTGGCCGCGCTTGTCAAATCTGCAAATCCGAAGCTTTCAGCTTCTGAACTACTCGAGCTTCTGAAAAACACAACAGACAAAATAACAGACCAGAATCCGGATCCCATTCTTGGCAATCTGAAAGGGAGCTACGATGCCAGCGGGTATTCCGAATGGTTTGGCTACGGAAAGGTTAATGCGGCCAGGGCCGTACAGCAGGCTGCTCCGATAGCCGACCCAGTTCCCAATGAGCCTGAGGTTCCGGAGGCTGAAGACCAGGCTGTACAAATTGTCGCTGCATTAATCAACCCCAGAGGCCCGGAGTCCGGCGCCGAAAAGCTAATGCTGGTCAACTTATCGGACCAGCCGGTAGCGTTAGGCGGTTGGACCATTGAAGACAAGAACGGCAATACCGATCGGTTGGCGACTTATACGCTTCAGGCGGGTAGCGTTGTGCGAGTGGGCTTAGGGCGTGTCCGGTTGCTGAATGCCGGAGGCCGGATCATACTTAAGAATGCCGGAGGGCAGCTGGTAAGCCAGGTGGATTATACCCGATCGGACACGGAAAAAGAAGGATGGTGGGTTAAGTTTTAATGCAAAAGCCCGGCAGTATGATTCCGCCGGGCTTTTGTAGCAGTTGAAGGAGGTCTTTAGTAACAACCCAAGTCTTCCTTTGACATGGGATCTGCATTAGGGAAGCAAAGACCGGTCGGCAGTGTTTCAGGGACGTAGCGCTCGAGGTTAGGGTCGTGAAGTGCATTTTCGATAAAAGCAACCAGTGCGTCAATTTCATCCTCTGTAAGCCCAAGCGGGACAAACTCGTCCGAAAGTTGAGCCGCAGGCACGGATGATTTTTGGGGTACAGCTTCATTTTTATACTCAATCACTTCGCGTATGGAGCGTAGTGTTCCACCGTGTCCATAGAAGGGAGAATCCTTTAAATTATACAGCTGTGGCACTTTAAACTTATACATATCTTCTGCCCGGTTGGTAAAGCCTCCTCTACCCAGGTGTTCGGCGGCATTAACGGAGGTCAGAAATACCTCTTCCGGGCAGTCCATAAGGTCACCTAGTCCGATACTATGGAATTCCATGCTATTCAGGGCAGGGCCGGTATGGCAACTACCGCATTGCCCTTTTCCAAAAAATACGAGCGCGCCTTCCTTTTCCAGGGCGTCCTGCAGGGCATTCATTGCATCCGTATCGCCACGCAGCCAGCGTTGGAAAGGCTCTTCATTAGCCAGCAGTGTTCGTTCGTAGGCGGCAATAGCTAAGCCGGTCGCCACCCGGTTATAACGTTCGGATTCCGGACGCTCCGGGAAAGCCGCATCGAATAATTCCTTATAATTCGCCAGGTCGGATACATCTGAGGTGTCCTCCAGTTGGCGATGTACGGAAAGCCCGGCAATTGCCTGAGTTTCCACGCCGTGAAAACCGAGATGGTTGGTCTCCTTAGGCGTTCCTGCCGTCCAGGCATATTCAGTGTTGGCATTAATACCTTTGGCTCCAAACTGCCCGTTCCAAAGCATCGCAATCTGATAGGCCGAGTTCAAAGTCGTCGGGCTACGTATGGGCTGAACATCAACGTTGAGGACATTATACGCCTCACTTTTATCCCGGGATTCTCCATTAAAGCCAAAACCTTGCCCACCTTCCCCAATGCCCTGATGCCGCCCTGCCTGAAAACCGGCAGAGGCGAAATGGCAAGAGGCACAGGAGTAAGTACCCAGACCTGCTACATCCTGAGGGTTGCGGGCTATGCCGGTTTCATGGTAAAGCAATTTGCCGAGTTCGACTTTAGCTTCTGTTAGCGGGTTGGCGGGATCTTGCGGGATCTGACTGTAATCATCGGCATCTGGCAACTGAAAAAAGGACAGTCCGCCAGTCAGGGAAAGATCTTCCAGTAATACAGAGAGTTCCTGGTCTGTACCCGGTGTTTCGATTGGTTCGTCTTTTTTGCAAGAGCTAAGCGTCAGCATAGCAAAAAGCGTAATCGGCAGTATCTTGTAGATTTTCACCAGAGGCATATTACGTTATTTACAAAGAAATGATTTCTTCCAAGCGTAAGGGGGGCGTAGGGGGTAGAGAAAAAGCTTGTAAAATGTTATTTACCAATATACAACAAACAAATCTACGAGTGTTTACGGAAAGAAAATAAAAAAAGTTTCTGAAATCTCTTTGAGAAATTCGGTACACGCCATCATTTTTTGGTTTTCTATCGGGGGGCAACAACAGCGTCTTCAAGAATATAATTCAGGAAATAAAGGTCATCATCGTTAAGCCGGAGTTTTCCCCGGAAAGCCATCCGGTCATCGGTAGTGAATTTTTGTCCTTCACCAGGCCTTAGCTTGATATCCATAACCGACTCAGGCCCGGCACCACCGCAGAAAAAACAGCTGCTGTAAGGTTGGGCACTTAGTACCAGGATGGTTTCATCGCCGGTTTCTTCCAGTGGGATGACATAGCCCTCGACCAGGACTTCCCGGCCTTCAATTGCCTGTAGCTGTGCACCGAAAGTAGGGTAGGGGACGTAAGCCTGCACTTCCTCGCTGTATTCATCTGTGAAAACTACATCAGACAGCATTTTCCAGGTCAGGCGCAATGCTCCGTTCTCGTATTCAAAATGGGAAGTATCAATATCTATTGGGTTGGTTTCGGGCGCAGTATCGGCTCTTTCGGGCATCTCAACAGGAGCTGCGGCGGTACTGTCCGTATCGGAAGACTGCTCAGTTGTACTTTCGCTGTCGGGAGAGCAGCTGAAGATAATGAAAGCGAGCAGGAAAAGAAGTAGAAGCTTTTGCATCATTAGTCAAATTAGGAAAGGGAAGCAACCGTCAGGCTACTTCCCTCTTCATTATTCTGGAAAACCAGAAGGTTTTATTTCTTCACGGAGTCAACAACTGCTTTGAACGACTCAGGGTGGTTCATAGCGAGATCAGCGAGGACCTTACGGTTGAGCTCGACGTTATTTTCAGAAAGTTGGTGGATCAAACGAGAGTAGGAAATCCCGTTTTGGCGTGCCGCGGCATTGATACGTGCAATCCACAAGCGGCGAAAAGCACGCTTCTTGGCTTTGCGGTCGCGGTAGGCATAAGTCAGACCCTTTTCCACTGCGTTTTTAGCTACAGTGTAGACCTTACTCCGGGCACCGAAGTAGCCGCGGGCCATCTTTAAAATTTTCTTGCGCCGCTTGCGGGAGGCAACGGCATTTACTGAACGTGGCATAGTTGGATTTTTTAGTACAACGCAGAGGTGCCATCTACCAAATGGGCGACGCTTTCGTCCTGCGCTCTCGTTAAAAAATTAGAAATCAATTTAAATGCAAAGCATGCGCTTTATCCGGTCTTCGTTGTGCTCGTGTACAACTGTGGAGTCGCGAAGGCGCAGTTTAGCTTTTTTGCTCTTGTTGCGCATCATGTGCGAAGTCTTTGCCTGATAACGCTTGATCTTGCCAGAGCCGGTGCGCTTGAAACGCTTCTTGGCACTGGAGTGTGTCTTCATCTTTGGCATTACTGTTACTTTTGTCTTGAAATGTCCCCAAAAAGGGAATGCAAAGGTAATAAAAATAAACCCTACCGCTAAACAAATTTCAACTGTTTGTGAAAAAGTTTAGCGGTAGGGTTGTCAGTCAGGTAAAACCGGCAGGGCAGACCGTGCCTATTTTTTCTTTTTCTTCTTCGGTGAAATCATGACGATCATCCGGCGGCCTTCCATTTTAGGAAGTGCCTCTGCAGAGCCGTAGTCTTCCAATTCCTTAAGGAAACGAAGCAATAATAGTTCTCCCCGTTCTTTAAAAACTATGGTACGGCCCCGGAAGTGTACGTAAGCTTTTACTTTGGCTCCGTCTTCCAGGAAGCCTTTTGCGTGACGAAGTTTGAAGTCAAAATCGTGATCATCGGTATTCGGCCCAAACCGGATTTCCTTAATCACCGTTTTCGCCGCTTTCGCTTTGATTTCCTTTTCCTTCTTTTTCTTTTCGTAGAGGAACTTGTTGAAATCAATGATCTTTACGACCGGTGGCTTTGCATTCGGAGAAATCTCGACGAGGTCAAGTTCTACTTTTCGGGCCCAGTCTTTGGCTGCGCGGGTAGGGTAAACGGTCCCGGCTTCCAGTTGCTGACCTACAGCTTCTCCGATTTCTTCTACATTATCGCCTACGAGCCGGATTTCAGGTACGCGAATGTGTTCGTTGGTTCTAAACTCGGGTTTGTTGTTGGTGCGGTTGTTAAAACCTCTTCTGCCAGATCTCTTTGCCAATAGTTTCTTTTTTTGTTAGAGAATAAATTGCGGCGAAACAAGTGCTTTCGCCTACACTACTAAATTAATTAAAATATTCGGAAAATAGTTCAGTCATTTCCGGATTTGAGCCCGGAAGAGGCTGAAAACACAAAAAGCAGCCCCAATGACATCAGTCAGAAGGGCTGCTTTTATCTTTGAACGCTTTTTATGCGTCTGTATTCACTTCTTTGCTCAGCGTAATTTTCAGACCGGTTTCGTCTTCGTTCATAACGGCCTCAAGCACTGCACCTGAATCAGGATTGGAGTTGAGAATGAACTCTGCTAACGGATCCTCAATATACTTTTGTATTGCCCGATGCAGCGGACGTGCGCCAAACTGAGGGTCATAGCCTTTCTCCGCAACAAACTTCTTCGCGTCCTCAGACAGGATTAAGGTGTAATCCATGTTTTCAAGACGCTTATGAAGATCCTTGAGGGTGATATCAATAATCTTAAAGATATCGTCCTGATCAAGGCTGTTGAAGATGACCACATCATCCACCCGGTTGAGGAACTCCGGAGAGAAGGTACGCTTGAGTGCGTTTTGAATCACCCCTTTTGCGTTGTCATCAGCAGCACTTTGGCGTGCCTGAGTGGCAAAGCCAACACCCTGACCAAAGTCTTTAAGTTGTCGCACACCAACATTAGAGGTCATGATGATGAGGGTGTTCTTAAAGTCGACCTTGCGGCCAAGGCCATCTGTGAGCTGACCATCATCAAGTACCTGCAGCAGGATGTTGTATACGTCCGGGTGTGCTTTTTCAATTTCATCCAACAGGATGACGGAATAAGGCTTGCGGCGGACTTTTTCAGTGAGCTGACCACCCTCTTCGTAGCCTACATAGCCGGGAGGCGCACCGATGAGGCGGCTTACGGAGAACTTCTCCATATACTCGCTCATGTCTAGACGAACCAGGGCATCTTCTGAATCGAAGATGTAGCGGGCCAGTGATTTGGCCAGCTCGGTTTTACCTACACCTGTTGGTCCGAGGAAGATAAATGACCCAATGGGCTTGGTAGGGTCTTTCAGGCCAACGCGGTTTCGCTGAATAGCCCGGGTAATTTTGGTAATGGCTTCATTCTGTCCAATAATGACATTTTGAAGATCATTATCCATGCCCACCAGCTTTTTACTCTCGCTTTGGGCAACTCTGCGTACCGGAATACCTGTCATCATGGATACAACCTCGGCAATATCCTCTTCGCTTACAGGGTAACGTTTAGTCTTTACTTCTTCTTCCCACTGTATTTTGGCAAATTCCAGTTGACGAACGAGTTTAGACTCTTTATCCCGGAGGTCAGCCGCTTTTTCGTACTGCTGATTCTTTACCGCCTGATTTTTCTGATCCTTAAGCTCTTCAATTTTCTTTTCGAGCTCTTCGATGTGCTCAGGAACATGGATGTTTTTCAGGTGCACTCGTGCGCCTACTTCATCCAGTACATCGATAGCTTTGTCCGGCAGGAACCGGTCACTGATGTAGCGGTCGCTGAGCTTCACGCAGGCCTCGATAGCATCCTGAGAGTAATTTACATTGTGGAACTCCTCGTACTTTGGACGGATGTTGTCCAGGATGTTGACGGCTTCTTCGGCGGAAGGCGGATCAACCACAACTTTCTGGAACCGGCGATCCAGTGCGCCGTCTTTTTCGATATGCTGCCGGTACTCATCGAGAGTGGAGGCTCCGATACATTGCAACTCGCCACGGGCAAGAGCAGGTTTGAATATATTGGAAGCATCGAGGCTTCCGGTTGCGCCACCTGCACCTACGATGGTGTGGATTTCGTCAATGAAAAGGATAACGTCACGTGATTTTTCCAGCTCATTCATTATGGCTTTCATCCGCTCCTCGAACTGGCCACGGTACTTGGTTCCAGCTACCAGCGCAGCAAGATCCAGCATCACAATACGTTTGTTAAACAAGGTACGGCTGACCTTTTTCTGAATGATGCGGAGGGCAAGACCCTCTACAATTGCTGTCTTACCAACACCTGGTTCGCCAATCAGGATCGGATTGTTCTTTTTCCGGCGGCTCAAAATTTGTGATACCCGCTCGATTTCGTTTTCACGACCGATGATAGGGTCCAGTTTATCCTCTTCAGCCAGTTTAGTGATATCGCGGCCGAAGTTATCCAGTACCGGCGTGCGGGATTTGGAAGTCCCTTTGCGCTGCTGATACCTGCCACTGCCCTGCCCCTCATCGTCTTCATAGGGGTCGTCCTGATCAGACGGAGCCTGTGCAAAAGGTTCGGCAGAGCTGGTGAAGTCCTGTTCCTGACGAACATATTCCAGTTCAGCCTTATAGATATCGTAGTCTACATCAAACTGATTCAATATTTTTGAAGCAGGATTGTCCTTATGCTTGAGGATAGAGAGCAGCAGGTGTTCCGGGCTTATTTCATCACTTTTCAGCATTTTAGCCTCCAGGAAAGTCACTTTAAGTACTTTCTCAGCCTGCTTATTGAGTGGAAGATTACCGACATTGAGCGCCGTTTGCCCGCTGGGGATACGCTGCACGGACTCTTCCACATTTTGCTGAAGCTCGGAAGGATTGACATCTAAAGAATCCAGTACCTTGAGCGCCAGGCTGTTTTGTTCAGCCATAATGCCCAGTAACAGGTGCTCTGTACCAATAAAGTCATGACCCAGACGTATCGCTGCGTCCCGGCTTCTGGAAATGACCTGCTTTACTTTTGGAGAAAAACGTTTATTGTTCATATTTTTTTCTTCTCTTAGCCTGTTGGGTTACCCAAACAATATTAAAACTTATTATCCAAGAATACAAAAGAAGGCTCCCTTTAGTTTCTTCTGTTTTTACAGCTTAACAACGCACTAACATTCTTATGAAATGAAATTCAGGCAAATAGGTTTTTGTAAATCACTAAAATGGGAAGCTGTCGTGCAAAATTCCTGAATAACTGTACCTTCTACTTACCGTGAAAATAGTGCCAATCTTAGAAAAGCTGACAAGTTTTCCGATATTCAGTGTTGCATCCGCAAATTTGGCAGGCACTCGCCAAAACCATTTTACGAAATCAAAACATGTAAAACCGGCTCAGTGTTTAGGCCAATCGGCGCCTATTCCCAAGGGGTGCGGCAAAATATGGCGAACAAGCTAGGTAGACTGAACCTTAATTGATATTTTTGCGTTCGCCCACAATCAAAATGATAACCATTATATATGGAGTATAAAATTAAAACGGAAGAGCGGTACACTGTTTTTACCCTGCAGGAAGAGAACTTCAACTCGCTGATTGCGCCTGATGTCAAGTCAGAGCTCGTATTGCTGGCAGATAAAGACGTAAAGAATCTGGTTATGGATCTTTCTGAGGTGAAGTATGTGGATTCTTCGGGTCTTAGCGCTATACTTACGGCTGACCGCCTGTGGAAGAAAATCGGCACCTTTGTACTTGCCGGTGCTGAACAGCCTGCTGTCAAAAAGCTGATGGAGATTTCACGCCTGGACACCATTCTGACGATGGTGCCTACAGTCTCGGAAGCTATTGACTATATTTTTATGGAGGACATTGAGCGGGAGCTCAATGAAGGCGAAGGAGAATAGTGAAATAACAACAGCCCCAAACAAAAAAAGGCACAGCTGAACTATTTTGGCTGTGCCTTTTTTGTATAGTCATGCGATTTGACCTTACCATACTCGGCTGCAGCGGAGCGGTGCCTGCATATGGGCGCTATCCTACCATGCAATTGCTTAACGTGCAGGAGCAGCTGTTCATGATTGACTGCGGGGAAGGTGCGCAAATGCGGTTTGGGGACTTCAGTGTTAAGTGGGGCAAGCTCAATCAAGTATTCATTTCTCACCACCATGGCGACCACGTTTTGGGTCTGCCTGGCATACTTAGCTCGATGGGGCTGAACCGCCGCCGTGCACCACTTACAATTTTCGGCCCGCCGGAAGTCGGGAAATTCCTTCAGCAAGCCTGCGCCTTTAATGAGCGGTTGTCTTTTCCAGTGCACTATCGAGAGGTGGATCCTACCCGGTACTTTATGGTGTATGAAAACGCTTCGATTGAGGTGTTCAGCCTGCCATTGCGGCACAGCGTTCCAGCTGCCGGATACCTTTTCAGGGAAAAACAACGCCCAAGAACCATGCGGGGGGAGTTGATTAAGGAATATGAGATCCCCTACAAAGTTATCCCTAACATAAAGGATGGAGCAGATTTTTTGTCTCCCAAGTTCGGGTGCATACCTAATGAAACGCTTACTTTACCGCCACCAAAGCCGCGGTCGTTCGCCTTCTGTTCGGATACAGCCTATGAGCCACAGCTGGCAGACTACATCCGGAATGTTGACTTGCTATACCATGAAGCTACTTTTCAGGACCGCCATCAGGAACAAGCGGAGCAGACCGGTCATTCTACGGTAAGGGAGGCAGCCATGATGGCATTGAATGCCAATGTCGGGACGCTTATTCTCGGCCACTATTCCACACGTTATCCGGTCCTTGACCGCACCCTGAGAGAAGCGGTCTCGGTTTTCCCCAACACGATCCTCGGTTCTGATGGTGTGGTCATACCGATTGTCTCAAAGTAACTTTTAAGAAAGCTTTGCTAAGTCTCTGATCAGAATGGTACGCCGGTTGAAATAAATCAGATTAGATTTCCGCAAATCATTCATGACCGAGGTGACCGTTTGCCTGGAAGTGCCCGTGATGTTGGCAATATCCTGCTGCGTCAGTGCATGTTTGATGAGCGTTTCGTAGCCTACGCGCTTGCCTTGCTTCCGGGCCGACTCTTTCAGGAACTCTATAATGCGCTCCCGGGCATCTTTGAAGATCAAGGATTCCAGGCGTTGCTCGGTATTTTGCAGGCGATTGCCTATGAAGCTGAGTACGCGCATAGACAGTTGGCTGTCCCGGCGCATGACCTGCTGCAGCTGTATCATCGGAATTTTAAGGATTTGCGTGTCCTTTTTTATGGCGATGGAAAAATCCTTGCGCTTCATTTCCCCGGCCAGGCAAAGTTCGCCAAACATGCTCATAGGGTGGAGGACGTGCTTGATGATTTCCCGGCCGTCTGCGGAGTAACGCCCAATTTTCACAATGCCCTTTATCAGGAAAAGCAAACAATCTGAACGCTCACCGGACTGGTAAATCGTTTCGTGCTTTTTGAATGGCTTGAATTCGGCACGGGAGGCAAGGTACTCAAGCTCTTTCGGGGCTACACCTTCGAAGAGAGGGAATAGTTGTAAGAGCTCAGCAGTGTCTTTAGAATTTAATTGAGATTTCTGCATCGGATGAAATGTTTTGGTGTTTTGACATTACAAATATGAGCCTATTGCATCCGGGAAAAAACTACATAAATAAATAGTTGTTCTGGTTTAGTTTTTTATATAATATCATAAAAGTATGTTAATCAGTGTTTTGTGATTCTGTTTTATCGTTTTTTGTTCGGGTTTTTAAGTATTTTTAATGTTCGGCAGCATGCATGGAGGCCCACTTTGAAGTGACATAAAAATCTTAGGCTAGCGTTTTTGTAAGGCTTATGAATGATTATTCTTTATTTTTAGCACTAAAAAGGAAGGTTTTATATAATTATATTATTGGAAATTGATTTTTTATTGTTTGGTTTTACGTGGTATTAATGTCACAAATTATATGAATGCTCATTGAGTTTATTTGCACAGCCTGCTACTTTTACAGTAACACAGAAACTAAAATCTGGCTGGCTGTTTTTCGAATACACTTCAAAAAGTGACTTCTCCCCTCACCAAAAGCCAGCCTGACTGTCTTGCTAAAGCAGTCTAAACACAGTTCTTCACTGAGTTTGTGACAGGGTTATTGTTTCAAAAGTGGCACTATATTCAACACTAAGGAGAGTTTTTTAGTCATTAAAACCCAAACAATGCTAAAACTGTCCTGCTTAACCACGCTAGTTTTTATTTTGCTGGCTTCTAACCCAAGCTACCCGCAGTGTACCTACAATACAACCACTATTGAAAATATGCTTGAACCTGGGGTTTCTGTAATAGAGGCCCGGGTAAAAAGTACGAGTTCCTTTTGGGGAAGCGCAGGGGAAATGATTTACACACGCTATGAGCTGGAAGTGTATCAGGTTTTCAAAGGTGACGTCCGGCGTTCCTTTGACCTGGTCACGCTCGGAGGTGTTGTTGGCGATGCTGCTGTTAAAGTCGTGCCCACTCCCGAACTGAGGATTGGCGACGTAGCCATATTTGCACTAAAGCCTGCTGTCTACAGCCTGCCCCGTTTTGCTTATCAGCCCATGCAATCAGTTATTCCTAACGGTCCGTTGGCCACTTACAGCCCTGCCGCAGACGAAGCCTGCCTCCCGGACGGCAGGATATTTTCCCGATCTGCCTTGTATGCCAGAATTACAGCATCCACCGGCAATCCGCCGGTTCCGGTGCGGTCATTTACGCCACCTGCAATAAATCGAAACTCAATGCCTCAGGTCGACTCCATTACCCCCGGATGGGTGGCTGCAGGGGTTGGTGATATTGTTACTATATATGGTGAAGGTTTTGGCGAGGACGCAGGTACTGTTTTCTTCCGGGATGCTGATCGCGGAGGTAATGGATATACTGCCGCACTTCCCTGGCATATTGTATCCTGGACCCCCACGTCCATTGAGGTGAAGGTGCCGCATAAAGCCGGTTCCGGTGCGCCAATGCTGCTTACAGGTGCTGGTAGTATCGGATTCAGCCCCTTCGATATCAACATCAATTATGCTTTTAATAACCTGATGAGCTCCGGTGCTTTTCACGAGCCCAAGCTAATTGACCATAACAGCCGTGATGACGGTGGTTACCTGTTTAGCCTTAGCAGCAATACGGATCATAACGGTGTGGCGATAGTAGATGTGGAAGGAGCTATGGATGCCCTAATTACCGCCGCCGGTGCCTGGCAGGACTCCATTGGCCTGCCAATGTATATAAGTGGAAGCTGCCCGATGGTCCATACCCCTTTCAACGGAAGTGCTGATGATGGGCAGAACGTCATCACCTTTGATCATGATGAATGGGATATCCGGGAGCAGCTTGGAGAACAGGTACTCGCTGCCACCATTTCCCGTTATGCCCGCTGTGGTGATTCAGAATGGGAATTGACAGATGTGGATATAGTTGTCCGTAGAGGGGCTCAGTACAATGAAGCAGATGATCTGCTTTGGTCTTTTGATGGGACCCCCGCCACAAATGAGATAGACTTTCAGTCTGTTATGATTCACGAGATGGGGCATGCCATACAGCTTCAGCATGTGATAGATCCAAATGCTGTTATGCATTACGCTGCCACCTTTGGAGCCAGTCACGATGGTCTTGGCATTGACGATGATATTGCAGGTGGGCTGCATGCCATTGCGGGAAGCCGCTCTTACAGTCCACCCGTGACATCATGTTTTCCGATGGAGCATTTTGACCGGCAGCGTCGGCTTGGAAAGTACAACCCCGGGCACGCTTGTCTGCCGGATGAGGATGAGCTGATTGTAGACGGGGTGCAATCTGCTGGTATGGGCGATGCAACAGATTTTGACCTGAAGATATATCCTAATCCCAAACCCAAAGGTATCCCCCTGCAACTATCTGTTTATATGGAGGCGTCGGGTGAAGTGTCGCTTCTGCTCTTCAGTAATAACGGTCAGCTGATCGCACAGCGGCAGGTGCAGCTTGCACAAGGCAGGCACACCCTGGAGTGGCCTTTACCTGACGTGCCTTCCGGATTTTATCAGCTGTTGGTACAGCACAGTCACGGCCGCACACCAGAAAAAATCGTGATACCTTAAAGATTAGCTTTAAGCAGGCAATTTTTGCGCTCCCCGCACCCTTGTTGGTGACGGGGAGTTTTGCTTTTGGGGCAACTTTGGCGGTTGCCACCCTGATCTGAAGTTTTTCCGTAATTTTAGCCGGAGGCCGATTATCTTACACACATGGAGTCTAGCCGGAAAATCATTCATATCGACATGGATGCCTTTTATGCATCGGTGGAGCAGCGCGACCGACCGGAGCTGAAGGGTAAGCCTGTGGCTGTGGGAGGCTCCAGCCTTAGGGGCGTGGTCGCTTCGGCCAGTTATGAAGCCCGGAAGTACGGTGTACGCTCGGCTATGCCCAGTGTCACCGCCAAGCGTTTGTGCCCCGACCTGATCTTTGTCAAATCGCGCTTCGATGTTTACCGGTCGGTCTCCCAACAGATCAGAGCTATTTTTGAAGATTATACGGATTTGGTGGAACCTCTGTCCCTCGATGAAGCCTATCTAGATGTCACAGAACCCTTGCGTGGGCCCCGGTCTGCTACGCTGATTGCGGGGGAGATCCGCAGGCGCATTGAGGCTGAGACCGGGCTGACGGCATCGGCAGGAATATCCTTCAACAAGTTTCTGGCGAAGGTAGCCAGCGATATCAACAAGCCCAACGGCATGAAGGTCATCCCACCTGAAGAAGCCCTGGCATTTCTGGAAGAACTGGATATTGAAGCTTTCCACGGCATCGGCAAAGTGACGGCCACCAAAATGCGGCGGATGGGTATTTTCAAGGGGCGGGATTTGAAAGCCCTTTCGGAAATCGAAATGGTGCAGCGGTTCGGTAAAGTAGGGCGGCATTACTACCGTATCGTCCGCGCAGAAGACCACCGCCCGGTCAACCCCAACCGTATCCGCAAATCCATCGGTGCGGAGCGTACCTTCAAGGAAAACCTGACTAAGGTGGCGGATATGGAAGAAAAGCTGGCCTACCTCTGTCAGGTGGTGTATCAGTACATGGAGAAAAGCGACAACTTTGGGCGGACTGTGACGTTAAAAGCCAAAACGCCGGACTTCAAAATCCTGACCCGCAGCCGTACCTTCAACCGCGAAGTGAGAAGGGAAGCCACCCTGCTGCGCACGGTGCGGGAGCTCTTGCTGGAGCACCTTGAGGAAATAGGCCAGGTACGGTTGCTCGGCGTAGCAGTATCTAATCTCTCCAAAGAGCAGGAAAGCCTGGGTATTCAGCTGGAGCTGGATTTCCCGGGTGCGAAAGGGAGTGCAAACGAATCCAATGGAACTGATCATATTTGATGTTGACGGCACCCTGGTCTACTCGGACAAACGGGACAGCCGTGTCTTTGCCAGGACTTACGAAACCATTTATCAAAAACCTTTTCCCAGCATCGACTGGCGCCAATTTCCACATGTCACTGACAACATCATCTTCGGCACGGTCATCCGGCAGCATTTTCAACGTACGCCATCTACAGAGGAAACTGTTGATTTTCAAACCATATATATGGAGGCGCTGCGTAAGGAAAGGCAAAAACAGCCTGAGCACTTCCGGGAAGTCCCCGGAGCCCGTCAAGCCATCACGCAGCTGCAGCAAACCGACCGGCTGATCGGCATCGGCACCGGTGGCTGGAAAACGCCGGCCCACATCAAGCTCTCGCACGTAGGCATTACAGTGGAAGACCACCTTTTCAGCGGCGGAGACAACAAGCCCAACCGGGAAGCCATTCTGGAGGAAACCATCGCTGCTGCGGAAGACCTGAACGGCGGCCCACTGTCCAGAATCGTTTATTTGGGCGATGCAGAATGGGACGTGGCTACTACCCGGAACCTGCAGATTGACTTCGTTGGTGTACGCCGGCTTGGCGATTTGGATACGCTTCATGCTATAGGTGCCGGGACTGTTATTCAGGACTACAGCTGCTACTCCACATTTGAGGTCGCCCTTCAGGCTGCCCGTCCGCCGAAAAATATGTGAGTTTGGAAACTATTCTGTCCAAGCTGCTGTTTTTCAATCGTCTGCGTAACAGGGAAGAGAAAAGAGCGAAAAAATAAAATATCTCTTTTGTTTTTTCCGCCAAACTGCCCTATATTTGCAACGCCTTACGAAAAAGGCACCGCAACATAGCCAATTTAGGAACCCGTAGCTCAGTTGGCTAGAGCACTTGACTTTTAATCAAGGGGTCCTGGGTTCGAGCCCCAGCGGGATCACTTTTGTTGTAAAACATTGAAAGCCAGGCATTAATGCCTGCGGGAAGCCTGTCCCGGTGCAACCGGGAAGGTGCTGCGGGTTCATAGTGAAAGCTTTTAGTACGTTTGCCTGGGTGCCGGTTGAATTGATTAGGTGGAATGTGGTTGGTGTGGGGGACCACGGAAAACACGGAAAAGGTAGTTTTTGGGTTTGGTCTGGTGTGGATGGGGTGGGCCACGGAACACGCGGAATTTATTATGTCTCCATTCCGATATGGTGTGATTAAGCGATTTTTCAGTGTGTTCGGTGTTTTCCGTGGCACCCCGTTTCAATTTCAATCTGGTGCGATTAAGCGCGATTAAGGTTGAACGTCAGTTTCACCTTACGCCTAGTTTCAATTCCAGTCTGGTGCGATTAAGCGGTGTGCCTGAAGGTGAAGGAGGTGTATAGTTGGTTGTTTCAATTCCAATCTGGTGCGATTAAGCGCGAAACCAGCGCTAGCGATATCATCCCTACCCGGCAGGTTTCAATTCCAATCTGGTGCGATTAAGCGGTGCTTTTTTGGACGGTTGCGGTGGAGTCCTGAATATGTTTCAATTCCAATCTGGTGCGATTAAGCGAAATGTAGTTTTCCAGGCAGATGGCGCAGGCACTTGTTTCAATTCCAATCTGGTGCGATTAAGCGAACAGCAGCGGAAGTAAGTTACGACAATACAGCCTCGTTTCAATTCCAATCTGGTGCGATTAAGCGATGGTGCAGCCCCAAGCGCATACACCCTACCGGAGTTTCAATTCCAATCTGGTGCGATTAAGCGACGACATTACAGCGCAGACGTTTGTAAGCCCCACAATGTTTCAATTCCAATCTGGTGCGATTAAGCGGGACCGGAACCGGAACGATTTCCTATGCCTA
>CAZNHN010000076.1:17388-21812 GCA_964572415.1 uncultured Phaeodactylibacter sp. | reverse complement strand
TCAACCTCATCCCGGCCTTCCCCATGGATGGCGGGCGGGTACTGCGCGCACTGCTGTCGATGAAGTACGACCGGGCCAAAGCCACCGCCATAGCCGCTCAGATCGGGCAATTTCTGGCCATTGGTTTCGTCTTCCTGGGCTTTATGTACGACTTCTGGCTGATCTTTATCGGGCTGTTCATCTTCCTGGGCGCCAGCGGAGAATCGCGGTATGAAACCACCCGCCACCTCCTCACCGACCTCAAGGTCTCGGACGTACTCATGCACCAATTCACCGAAATGGATGCCTGGTCGCCCATCAGCGAAGCCATCGACACCCTGCTGGACGGACAGGAAAAGGACTTCATCGTCACCGAGCAGGGCGACCTCATTGGCACCATCTCCCGGGACGACATCCTGCGCGGGCTCCAGGAAATGGGCCCGGCAGAACGCATCAAACGCATCGTCAACACCGATTGGGTCAGGCTCTCGCCGGACATGGAACTCAATGAAGCCTACGACCTGATGAACCAGCGCAACCTGAGCATCTGCCCGGTCTACAACCCCGAAGGCGAACTCCTCGGCGTGCTGAATACCGAGAATATCCTTGAGGCGATTATGATTGAGCGGGCCCGTGGTGGGCAGGGGTAGTAAACCACCACGTCCATCTGCAACAGTAATCAGTAATAAGGGATAGCTGAATTTCCACCTGGAACGATTCAGCCTCAGTTTGCTCCCTGCTCTCAACCGGAGGCGTTGAAGTTGCTGCCCCGGTGCGCTCAGGGCATGCCTGTCCACACCTTCCTTTTTAGCTCCGTTTCCTCCCCACAATCCAAGTGTTGATTGAATGCCCTCACCCCTACCCCATACCAACCAATACGTTTTTTTCCTATATTGCTGCCAGCCTTACAATGGTGGCTGGATGGTTTCGTGTCGCGTATATCCGCCAAATTGAACCGGCGCTAAAAGCAGCAGTGTCCAACAGCTTTTGATCCTGACCTGCCGAATGCATGACTGCTTAGCAGCAATCAAGCCGATGAAGCCTCCTTATCAACCATAAAACATATGTACAGACGTATGCCCTGATTGTGAAGCAGGAATCCGGAAAAACATTGAGCGAACTGAGAAGAGAAAAATTGAACGCCCTGGAAGCCAATGATAGCGATGAGTAAAAGCCGGAGCGCCTCTACCAGTAAATAGGCCTTGATGCGAAGAATAGAAGTAAGAGCAATTGTAGTGCCCCTCTGCTGTATACGCAATACGAAGTGGTTTGCGACATCGGAGCAAGCCACTTCTCAGCGTAAATGCTGACATTGAGTAGGTTTGCTGTGGCAAACCACTTAATCGTCAGTATAAGAAAGCGGTAGAATGAAAACTTCGTTTTTTTGAAAAAACCGTATCATTACCACGCTCAACCTTACACGATCCTAAGAAATAAAAGTACAAACCAAAATACATGAACACAGCTGTCCACAACCGCCTCGTCTCTTTCATCTGGTCCATAGCCGATGACTGCCTGCGCGATGTGTACGTACGAGGCAAATACCGCGATGTCATCCTGCCCATGGTCGTACTCCGTCGACTTGACGCGCTGCTGGAGCCCACCAAAGACGCAGTAAAGGAAGAAGCTCGCTTCCAAAAGGAGGATATGGGACTGACTGAGTGGGACGATCACGCCCTGCAACAAGCAAGTGGCTACGTCTTTTATAACACCAGCAAATGGACTATGCTGGAGCTGAAACAGACCATTAGCAATAGTGAGCAAAAGCTAATTGCCAATTTTAAAGAATACCTGGAAGGTTTCAGCCCCAATGTGCAGGAGATCATCAATAACTTCAAGCTGATGAGTCAGGCGAAACACATGGCCTCCAAAGATGTACTCCTTGCTGTACTGGAGAAGTTCACCTCCCCTTATATCAACCTGACTACCGAAGAGCGCGAAGACCCCGAAGGCCGTAAACTGCCGCCCCTGACCAACCTCGGTATGGGCTATGTGTTTGAGGAGCTAATCCGGCGGTTCAATGAGGAGAACAACGAGGAAGCCGGGGAGCACTTCACCCCACGCGAAGTCATTGACCTGATGACGCACATCATCTTCGACCCCATGAAGGACAATCTGCCCCCGGTAATGACCATCTACGACCCGGCATGTGGATCGGGTGGTATGCTGACGGAATCGCAGAACTTTATCAAAGATGAGGAAGGCGAAATCCGGGCGATTGGGGATGTGTACCTGTACGGTAAGGAAATCAACGACGAGACTTACGCCATCTGTAAGTCGGATATGATGATCAAGGGCAATAACCCGGAAAATATCCGCCTGGGCTCCACGCTTTCCACCGATGAATTTGCCGGCAAGACTTTTGACTTTATGCTGTCCAATCCGCCTTACGGCAAAAGCTGGAGCACAGAGCTGAAAAACATCAAGGACGGAAAAGACGTGATCGATCCCCGCTTTATCGTGCCGCTCACAGACTACTGGGGGCAGACCGAAGAAGTGGATGCCACACCCCGTTCCTCGGATGGGCAGCTGTTGTTCCTGATGGAGATGGTCAATAAGATGAAACCGGTTTCCCAAAGCCCGAACGGCTCACGGGTGGCTTCGGTACACAATGGTTCCAGCCTCTTTACCGGTGATGCAGGCGGGGGCGAAAGCAACATCCGGCGGTACATCATCGAAAATGACTGGCTCGACACCATCATACAGCTGCCGAACAACCTGTTCTACAATACCGGCATTACCACCTACATCTGGCTCCTCAGCAACAATAAGCCACAGGACCGCAAGGGCAAAGTGCTGCTGATCGATGCCTCACAGCGCTATAGCAAACTGCGCAAAAACCTGGGCGCGAAGAACTGCGAGCTGACCCGCGACCACATCCGGGAAATTCTGGATGCCTACCACGCTTTCCAGCCGGTAAAACGCGAATCGGAAGACGGGCTGGCCGCACAGGTATTCGATAATGCCGACTTCGGCTATTACAAAGTAACGATTGAGCGCCCACAGCGCCTCGCCGCCCAATTCACCCCCGAGCGGGTAGCTACCCTGCGCTTCGACAAGCAGCTGCAGGAACCCATGGAATGGGCCTGGGACACCTATGGCGAGCGGGTATATACCGAGCTTAAAAGCCTGGAGAAGCCCATCCTGCAATGGTGTGAGGACAACGAGCTCAACCTCAACCGCAAGAAGCGGGAGAAGCTGGTGAGCCCGAAAATGTGGCAGAAAAACCTGGAACTGCACGAAATCGCCACTGCCTTGATGGAAGCAATCGGTCAGGAAGAGCACCGCGACTTCAATGCTTTCCAGAAAATGGTCGACAAGGCATTGAAAGAACTGCCCTACGGCAAGCTTTCCGCCTCGGAGAAAAAAGCCATCTTCAACGCCATCACCTGGTACGATGAGGAAGCTGAGAAGGTGGTCAAAAAGACACAAAAGCTTAAAGACGATAAGCTGCAAGACCTCCTGCAACACCTGGGCTGCACCGAAGCGGAGCTGCCCGACTACGGCTACTATCCCACTGGCAAGCCCGGGCAATACACGATTTACGAAACCGAAAGCAGCCTGCGGGATTACGAAAATGTGCCCCTGAAAGAGGATATCCACGACTACTTCCGCCGGGAGGTAAAGCCCCATGTACCCGAAGCCTGGATAGAGCTGGACAAAACCAAAATTGGCTACGAGATCAGCTTCAATAAGTACTTCTATCAGCATACGCCCCTGCGATCGCTGGAGGAGGTGAGCGCAGAGATTCTGGAGCTGGAAAAAGAGAACGAGGGATTGATTATGGAGATATTAAACCTGGCGTAATGGAGGCTACCACAGCAAAAGTAACATATTCAAATTATCCGGCGTATAAAGATTCGGGAGTGCCCTGGATTGGAGAAGTTCCTGAACACTGGAACACAGAGAAAGGAAAATGGTTATTTGTCAAGAACGATCGGCCCGTTAGAGCAGAGGACGAGATTGTTACATGTTTCAGAGACGGTACGGTTACCTTAAGAAAAAACAGAAGAACTGATGGCTTTACCAATGCCCTAAAAGAACATGGGTACCAGGGAATCCGAAAGGGGGATCTTGTTATTCATGCTATGGATGCTTTTGCTGGATCGATAGGCGTAAGTGATTCTGATGGTAAGTCCACACCTGTCTACTCTGCATGTAGCGAGCGTTTTGAAAATACAGTGAATCAGTTCTATTATGCCTATTTTTTAAGAAACTTAGCTTTGAACGGAGTTATTCTATCCTTGGCTAAAGGAATCAGGGAAAGGTCTACTGATTTCCGGTTTAAGGATTTTGGAGAATTAATCCTAACGCTCCCTCCCCTCTCCGAACAAACCGCCATCGCCACTTTCCTGGACGACAAAACCGCCAAAATAGACCGCGCCATCGCGCAGAAGGAAAAGCTCATCGCCCTGCTCAAAGAGCGCAAGCAGATCATCATTCAA
>CAZNHN010000076.1:13757-17378 GCA_964572415.1 uncultured Phaeodactylibacter sp. | reverse complement strand
GCTCGGGATAAGGTGTCAGGAAATTTTACAACTCAAAAAACAACCAAAATCGACCAAGCCATAGCAATCAAAGAAAAACAAATCGCCCTGCTCAAAGAGCGCAAGCAGATTGTGATTCAGAATGCGGTGACGGGCAAGACGGTCTGGAGTGAGGAGGCACAGGCTTTTGTGCCCCTTTCCCTGAGCGGAGTCAAATGGAAGGACTCGGGGGTGGAGTGGATTGATGGCACTTCGGCAGGCTCAGCGCAAGGAGTGCCGGCTCATTGGGAGGTGAGGCCGCTTAGATATTTAGGCACTACTCAGAATGGGATAAGCGCAGGAGCTGATTATTTCGGTGAAGGTTATCCATTTGTCAGTTATGGTGATGTTTATAGAAGCATAGAACTACCAGACTCAGTAAAAGGATTGGCAAAGTCTTCCCAAGAGGACAGGGAAAATTATTCCGTTAAGACAGGAGATGTACTTTTTACTCGTACCTCGGAAACTATAGAAGAGATTGGCTTTTCGTCAACCTGTTTGAAAACTATAGCAAATTCAACTTTTGCAGGTTTTTTAATTCGGTTTAGACCAAGATCAGGTTTTCTAGATCCTAGGTTCTCCAAATACTACTTTAGCAGTAAAGTACATAGAGCATTTTTTGTAAAAGAAATGAACTTGGTTATTAGGGCTTCATTAAGTCAAGATTTACTCAAAAAGCTCCCTGTTCTTTTACCTCCAATAAAAGAACAAGGGTTGATAGCCAGCTATATTGAAAGCCAGACTAGCAAGTTAGACAAAGCCATCACCCTCCAACAAACCCAAATCGACAAGCTCAGGGAGTACAAGGCTACGCTGATTGATAGTGCGGTGCGGGGGAAGATAAAGGTGAGTTAATGGAAATCCGTATCTTTAAAAAAAGAGGCCATGATTGATCAGGAGCAACTGTACGAGATGATCCAAAGCCCGGAGGAGAGCTGGCGTCTGGAGAAGACCGTGAGCCAAACCGACAGCAAGAAGTTTGGCGAGGCCATTTGTGCGTTTGCTAATGATTTGCCCGGGGAGGATCAGCCGGGCTACCTGCTGATTGGCGTCAGCCCCGACAATACCGTGGCGGGCTTGAAACTGGACGAAAGTATCGAGCAGCGGCTGCTTGATTTCTCCAAAGACGGGCGCATTATTCCAGCGCCCACCATTTTTACTAAGATATTTCACTTGCCCGGGGGAGACGTCTGTGTAGCGAAAGTCATGCCTTCTTCCCTGCCCCCCGTCCGGTTTAATGGCAAAATCTGCGTGCGAAAGGGGCCACGTAAAGATTACGCTACGGAGCAGGAGGAAAAGATCCTCATTGAGAAGCGCAATCAAAAGGGCGCAACCTACGATGTGCAGCCCTGCATTGGGAGTAGCCTGCAGGATTTAGATACCAATGGTTTTTTGCTGGGTTACCTGCCGTTGGCGATTGATGCAGATACCTTGGCTGCCAATAACCGGAGTATTCAGTTGCAGCTGGGGTCGCTGCAGTTTTACAGCCCCCGGTATGATGCCCCCACTCACGCTGGTATTTTGATGTTTGGCAAAAATCCCCGTTTCTTTATTCCGGGTGCTTCTATTCAGTATGTCCGGTTTGACGGAACGGAACTGTATGATGATGACGTTGCAGAGAAGACGTTTGAAGGGGATTTTTTAACCCAGTTTGGCCAGCTGAAGTCCTTTATCAAAAACAACATAGTCAGCAGCCACCTGCCCGAGCTTGGGGTAGCCTACGAATACAATTATCCCGCTAAGGCTTTGGAGGAGTTGGTTTTCAATGCGCTAATACACAACGATTATACGGTCAACGCACCGATAAAAATATACCAGTTTACGGACCGGATAGAGATCACCAACAATGGAGGGCTATACGGTAACGCCCGGAACGACTTTCCCAACAATAATGACTACCGGAATCCGGTACTGTCTGGTGCAGCCAAGATATTAGGATTTGTAAACCGGTTTGGAGTGGGTATACAGCGGGCAAAGAAAGCATTGGAGCAAAACGGCAATCCGGAACCGGAATTCATTACCGATCAAACGGGCAGGTTTGCTGTGAAAATATTTTCAAAATGAGGACCATTACTTTTTTCAACAATAAAGGGGGCGTAGGCAAGACGTCGTTGCTGTACCACACGGCTCATATGTTTGCGGAACTAGGCAAAAGAGTGCTGGCCGTAGATTTAGACCCGCAGACCAATCTTTCGCAAATCTTCCTGGAGGAGGGGCGCTTCATTGCCATAGTTGAGGAAGAGAAGACCATCAAAAACGCACTCCGGCGCATTGAGAAAAAACAGGGAGACATACTGGAAGCTTACATTGAGCCCATTAATGACCGTTTGTATTTGCTGCCTGGTGATTTAAGCCTCTCGCTTATTGAAGACCAACTGAGTAAAGAGTGGTACGAATGCCTCACCGGAGAGTGGTACCCTTTTGCGCTGCAATCTGCGTTTTACAGGATCATCAAAGATGCGGCAGCACGATACGCTATAGACTATGTATTCATCGATGTGGGGCCCAATTTTGGTGCCATTAACCGGGCCTCTCTGATTTCTTCTGACTACCTGATTGTGCCCAGTACAGCCGATTTGTTCTCCCTCAGAGGGTTGTCTAACATAGGCGAGCGGATAGAAAGCTGGGTGAAGGAATGGAAGAAACGGCTCGGAGAACGAAAAGAAGATACCATGAGCCTTGACTTACCCGGCGAAAAAATTCAACCACTCGGCTATGTATTGATGCAACACGGTGTAAAAGCGAATAAGCCGGTGAAAGCCTATAAAAAATTTGCAGACCGCATACCTGAGGCATTCAGGGCCTCCTTTAAGCTGAATTCAGCTTCGCAGGAGTTGACTTTTGACAATGACCCTTATTGCCTTGCCCTGGTTAAGCACTACAACAGCTTAATCCCTATGGCAATGGAAGCCAGAAAGCCCATATTCGCACTAAAGCCGGCAGACGGTGCCATCGGAGCACACTACCATGCGGTAAAAGCAGTATATGAAGATTTCGAGCGTCTTTCTAACAAGATCATAGAGCGCATAGAGCAAAGCGTTTCTAACAAAATAACGGAAGTGAATGCCTAGCCAAACCAACGAACAAGCCCTGGAATCCGCCATAGAGCAAGCCCTGACCGGCATCAGTCAGGAAGAGATGAAGGAACGTAGCATGACTGTGGAAGAAGTCGCCCTGCCCTACGGTGGTAATGCCTTCCGGATTGGCTGGCCCAATGACTTCAATGCCGAATATGCCATTGATGAGACCCGGTTCTGGCATTTCCTGGAGACTACGCAGCCCGAGGAGCTGGAAAAACTACAACGCTCGCCGGACTGGAAGCTGAAAATCCTGCAGCGCTTCGACCGTATGGTGAAAAAGTACGGGCTGTTGCGTTTGCTTCGCCGCGGGCTTGATGTGGAGGACGCTCACTTTACGCTATTCTATGAGCTGCCGCTCGCCAGCAGCGGCCAAGCTGTACCTTGTTCTGGTCGCCACAAGAGATAGTAATCCGTAATATAGAGGGATTCACTCATCAGCCATCAATGATGATTCAGCTTTTCACTCTACGACGTGTTGCCGTCGTCCCTTTCGTCGATTATTCTCTTTGGCTCAAAGGAAGCA
>CAZNHN010000076.1:9829-13747 GCA_964572415.1 uncultured Phaeodactylibacter sp. | reverse complement strand
CGCTACAATCTGGAAAACCCACGTCAGGAAATCGACATGGTAATTTTCCTGAACGGGCTACCCCTCGCCACCCTGGAACTGAAGAACCCCTGGACCGGACAGCGGGCGCGCATACAGGGCATTAAACAGTACAAGGAAGACCGGGACAACCGGCAACCGCTGTTGCAATTCGGGCGCTGTATCGTCCATTTCGCCGTCGATACGGATGAAGCCTACATGACAACTAAGCTTGACGGCAAAAACACGTTTTTCCTTCCTTTCAATAAAGGGCACAACGACGGTGCAGGCAACCCACCCAATCCGGGCGGGCACAAAACCGCCTATCTATGGCGGGAAGTCTTCACGCGGCAAAGCCTCGCCAATATCCTGCAGCACTTTGTCCGCTTTGACGGTAAAGCCAAAGACCCGCTGAGCAAGCGTACGCTGTTTTTCCCACGCTACCATCAGATGGACGTGGTACGCCAAATCCTGGCGCATGCCGCTCGTCATGGCGTCGGGCAGCGCTACCTCATTCAGCATTCCGCAGGCTCCGGGAAGTCCAATTCCATTACCTGGGCCGCTTATCAGCTAATCGATACCTATCCGGAACGGGAAGGGCTGCCGGGGGCACGAGGGTTGGAAACCCCGCTCTTTGATTCCGTCATTGTGGTAACTGACCGCCGCCTGCTCGATAAGCAGCTGCGCGATAACATCAAGGAATTCTCGGTGGTTAAAAATATCGTAGCCCCTGCACACAGCGCCCGGGAACTGCGCGACAATTTGGAGCAGGGCAAGCGTATCATCATTACGACCATTCAAAAATTCCCGTTTATCATCAATGGCATACAGGACCTGAGCGACAAACGCTTCGCCGTAGTCATTGACGAAGCCCACAGCTCGCAGTCAGGCACCACAGCCGGGAAGATGAACATGGCCATGACCGGAGGCGAAGATCCTGACCTGGAAGATACACAGGATAAAATCCTGCAGGCTATCAAGGGCCGAAAGATGAGCCCCAATGCTTCCTACCTGGCCTTTACTGCAACGCCAAAAAATGCTACGCTGGAGCGATTCGGCATACGGCAGGAAAACGGCTCTTTTCGCCCTTTCCACCTTTACAGCATGAAGCAGGCCATTCAGGAAGGCTTCATTCTTGATGTACTGGTCAACTACACCACCTACAAGAGCTACTATGAGCTGGAAAAGTCGATAGAGGAAAATCCCGAGTTTGAGACCACCAAGGCACAGAAAAAACTGCGAGCCTACGTGGAGCGGGACAAAAGGACGATAGCGACCAAGGCAGAAATTATGATGGACCACTTCATTGATAAAGTGTTCCGCACCCGCAAGCTGAAAGGTAAAGCCAAGGGTATGGTCATTACCCAAAATATTGAATCTGCAATTCGGTACTTTCAGGCTATCCGGGAGATACTGGACAAAAAGGGCAACCCGTTCAAAGCTGCTATTGCCTTTTCCGGCAAGAAGAAAGTAGACGGAGTAGAGCACACCGAGGCTTCCATGAATGGGTTCCCGGACAAAGACACCAAAGACAAGTTTGACGAAGACGACTACCGTATTCTGGTGGTGGCCAATAAATATCTAACTGGTTTCGATCAGCCCAAGCTCTGCACCATGTACGTCGATAAGAAATTGCAAGGTGTATTGGCTGTGCAGGCCCTCTCCCGCCTAAACCGGTCAGCGAATAAGTACGGTAAAAAATCAGAAGACCTTTTTGTGCTGGATTTCTTTAACGACGTAGAGGACATCAAAAAGGCGTTTGACCCTTACTATACCGTCACTTCTCTGGAGCAGGCTACCGACGTCAACGTACTGCACGAAATCAAGGGTGCATTGGACGAGGTGGGCGTGTACGAATGGGCAGAAGTGGAATCCTTCACAGAGCAGTATTTCAATAATGTACAAGCAGAAGACCTCAGCCCGCTAATTGACCGGGCTGCCGAACGCTTCAACGAAGGTCTTCAGTTGGAAGACGATGAGAAGGCCGACTTCAAAATCAAAGCCAAGCAATTTGTCAAGATTTACAGTCAGGTATCTTCAATCATCCCATACGAGCGCATGGACTGGGAGCAGCTATTCTGGTTCTTAAAGTTCCTCATCCCCAAACTGCTGGTCCGCACGAAATCTGACGATGCCATAGACGAGCTCCTCGAATCCGTAGACCTGTCCACCTACGGTTTGGAGCGCACCCGCCTCAACCACACGATTGGGCTTGATGATTCTGAAACCGAACTCGACCCACAAAATCCTAACCCACGCGGTGCCCACGGAAAAGAAGAAGAAAAAGACCCCCTGGATGAAATCATCCGCGCCTTCAACGACCGCTTCTACACCGGCTGGGAGGAAACACCGGAGGAAGCACGAGTAAAGTTCGTCGCTCTTGTCAAGAATGTCCGCAACCACCCCGACTTCGAGTCCAAAGTCGCCAATAATGCCGATACTCAAAACAGCGACCTTGCCTTAAAGAAAATCCTGGACGACCTGATGCTACAGCGCCGCAAAGCCAATCTGGAAGAGTACAAGCGCTACCGGCAGGACGAGGCGTACTATCAGGGGATGTTTGACTTGGTGAAGCGGCTGGTGGCGCGGGTGTGAGGGGTTGGCAGCTAGGTCACCATCAGAATTACCACAAAAAACCTATCTTTCGAACCACAGCACATTAAGAAAAAAGCAGGAAATGTCAGAAGCCGCCGCCAAATACGAACCAAGGACACCACCCGCACGCCTCGCCCTCACCCCGCAGTTCCTTACGCAGAGCCACCGCATGCCCCGGCATGTGCAAAAGGGGCTGGGGAAATTCTACAAGGAATTCCCGAAAGATACCAAAGCCGAGACCTGGCATGTGGAGCCCATCAAAACCTTTAAGGACCCTAACCTGCGGACCGCCCGGGTCAATATTCAGTACCGGCTGATCCTCCGCGTGCCCTTTGAGGGGGACAATACCTGGTACCTGATCTGGATCGACAACCACGACGAGGCCATGGGCTGGGCCACCAACCGGGTGGTAGACTGGAATGCGGAGCTGCAGGCGGTACAGGTATATGATGCGATTGAAGCAGAAGCTCAGCTGGCCGAAGACCGGCAACCGGGTTATCAGGCACAGCCTAAGCACCCGCTGTCTGATTTCAGTGATGAGCAACTGATCAGAATTGGGGTGCCCGACGTTTTGCTGCCCTCGGTACGGAAGATCAAAGACTTTTTTGACGTAGACCGCATCAAAGGCTATATCCCGGAGGCCCTGTACGACAACCTGCTCCACCTCTTCGCTGGTGATGACATTGACCACCTCATCCGGGACGTGGAAGAAGGCCTAGTAGACACCACCGACTTTCAGGCGCAAAAACAATCGCCCAACAACCGGAGAGGCATACTGGAGCTGTCCGGCGATGAAGCCCTGGATGATGCCCTGCTTGGCGATTTTGCAGCCTGGCGGGTCTTTTTGCACCCCTCTCAGCGTATCCTTGCGGAAGGCAACTTCTCTGGCCCGGTAAAAGTAACCGGTGGTGCAGGCACGGGCAAAACAGTAGCCGCCCTGCACCGGGCAAAGCACCTTAGCCATCATGGGGAGGGGCTTATCCTTTTCACCACCTTCACCAAGTCCCTGACCGAAGCGCTGGAACAAGACTTACGTGACCTGGGCGCCAATATGAGCCGGGTGCGGATTGACAACCTCGATGCACTGGCCAATAAGTTATCCCGCGAATTCGGGCTGGTGGACGGCCGCCTGGGGCTGGTCGAATTTACCCGCAAGGAAGAAATGGCGCTGGGGCTGCTGGAGAATAAAATTCACGAAGCCGGTTTGCAGGATACCTTCAGCCCGGAAGCCCTGATGAAGGAATACCGGGATGTTATTTTAGAATACGATTGCCAGTCGGAGGCAGACTACCGACATGTACCTCGAACCGGTCAGGGATATCGGCT
>CAZNHN010000076.1:2719-9803 GCA_964572415.1 uncultured Phaeodactylibacter sp. | reverse complement strand
ATGAAATACAAGACCTGGGCCTGATCAAGCTCCGGATGCTCCGCGCACTCGCCCCCGACGCACCGGATGACCTCTTCCTCGCCGGCGACCCGCTCCAGAAAATCTACTCCGGGCATACCATTTTCAACAAAGCCCGGATTGAAGTCCGCGGCAAGCGCAGCCGCAAGCTAAAGATCAACTACCGGACAACCGAACAAATTCGCCGCTATGCCCTGCAGCCTATTGCACAGCTGGACTTCGAAGATTTCGATGGTGAGCAGGCGCGCAAAGATGGCTATATCTCCCTGCGCTCTGGTGCAGAGCCGGGGTATGAGCTCTTCGATTCTACGGAAGCAGAAATGGAGTGGCTCCTTGACAAGATACACGCCTACACGGACGTCAATGCCCCCGATACCGTGCTTCCATCAGAAATTGTAGTGGCTGTCCCGAAATCCAAACTCCTAAACGGGCTGGCCAGTGTTTTGCACCAATCAGAAATCCCCTACCTGAAATTCAGCGGCAGCAAAACCACCGGTGACCGCAACGGTGTGGTGCTGAGTACCATGCATAACCTGAAAGGCCACGAGTATAAAATCGTCTTTCTCACCGGCCTCAGCGCCGACACCTACCCCGGCCGCCCCTCCGGCTCCCTCAACTGGACGGAAGAGGATATTGCTGCTTACAACAAACAGCGGGCTGCACTGCTGTATGTGGCTTGCAGCCGGGCGGTTTGGCGGCTGCATTTGAGTGGGGTTGGGGAAGGGTGTGGGATGGTGGAGATTTGAAAAAGTATTATTCAATCCAAGCTAACTGGATTCAGGTCATTCTCTTTAAGATTAAACCATAAATAAACAAGAAAAAACCTTTCAAAGCTCGACAGAATGGATAAGCAAAAAGAAAGAATAATCTCAATATCCGACGAAATCCTTGACCATCTTTTAAAATACAGGGAAGAAAAAGATAATACTTTCACGTTTTCTCTAAGATCCAGAGATTCGGTAAGATCTGATGAGGTTCGTCTCAATAAAGGGCAATGGTTTCAGGGTTCACATTACATATTTGTTCCCCTGTTTAAAAAGGGAGATTCTGCAAGGAAAATAAAGACGTTGGGGTTTGTTGTCAGGGTTACAGAAACTGGTGAGATTTTAGACAATTATCTGGAAATATCCTTTAAAAAGGGACAATTCACTGAAGCCGAGAAACAGTTTCATTTAGAATTAGCAAAGAAGTTTGGAGTGGAACTCAATGATAACCGGCATGGATCTAAAGAGTATCCTCACCCAGAGGCTTACATGGAAAACCTTGAACACTATCTCAGCGAAGTATTGCCCTTTGCTAAGGATTTGTTGAAAAAGTATGATCTCGAGAAAGATTACATTATTCCAGAAAGAGAGTTTCATCGTAATCTTGACCGAATCAAAAAGATAAAAGAGGATTTGATATCGAGTAAGTTAACAACCAACAAAAAAGAATTGAAGAAAAATGATAAAATACCTCCCCTCAACCAAATCCTCTACGGCCCACCCGGCACCGGCAAAACCTACTCCACAATAGACTTAGCCGCAAAAATCATCGGTTTCGATACCGGCAGCCACGCAGAAAACCTAAAGGCTTTCAATGAGCGGTTAGGCAAAAACATTGAGTTTGTCACTTTCCATCAGTCCTTCGCCTATGAAGACTTTATCGAAGGCATCAAGCCGCTGACAAGCGAGACGAAAGAAAGGGGCAAGCAAGTGACCTATGAGATACAGGACGGCGTGTTTAAGAAGCTGGCTACAAGAGCCAGAAAAGCGAGTTTGAGCTTAAAGACACAGGAGTCGCAAGTCAAATTTGAAAGGGCATTTGATAATCTGAAAAACGAACTAGCCGCCTCTGAGAACGATGAAATTGAAATCCCGATGAAGCGGGTAAGTTATCATATCACCGGGATCAGTTCTGACTATATCAAGTTTAGAAAAAGCAGTGGGGGCACAGGGCATGACCTTAAGGTTGATGTTCTGCGAAAAATGTATACTGGTGATCTTCAGTATGCTCAGGAAGGGCTTGGTATTTATTATTATCCATTAGTCGATTATCTAAAAAGCAAAAGCGAGCAGGCTCCTGAAACCGAAGAAGAAAAAACAGAGGAAAATCATGTACTCATCATCGATGAAATCAATCGCGGCAATGTGGCTGCTATTTTCGGTGAGCTGATCACGCTAATCGAAGAGGACAAGCGAGCCGGTGGGAAGAACCCGATAAGCATTACCCTCCCCTACTCAAAAACAGAATTCTCCGTCCCCTCCAACCTCTACCTCATCGGCACCATGAACACCGCCGACCGCAGCGTGGAAGCCCTTGACACCGCCCTGCGCCGCCGGTTCAGCTTTACGGAAGTGGGCCCGGAGCCGGAGTTACTGTCGCCCAAAGCCATGATCTTGAGCTTGCTGAATAGGGAGGCGTATGCCGATCTGGGATGGGAGGAGGAGCCTTATCACTCACATGCCCGGAAGTTGTATGACTTTCTGGGCGTGGCACCAGATAGTGTGGAGGCGCCACTAAGGGAAAAAGCTGAAGTGGGGGAAGGATATTGGAAAAAGGCTGATCTCGAACATTTATCACCTGATGATTTCACTGGTGTTAAGCTGGATCACTTGCTCCGCGCCATCAACCACCGCATTGCCCGCCTCATCGACCGCGACCACATGATTGGCCACGCTTACTTTATGGGCATCGCCACCGCCCCTGATCCCTGGCAGGCGTTGAAGGAGGTTTTCCACCGGAATATACTGCCCCTGCTGCAGGAGTATTTTTTTGGGGATTATGCCAAAATCGGGCTGGTACTAGGCAGCGGTTTTGTAGGCGTCGAAGAAGCGCAGGAAGGAGACGTATTCGCCGACTTCCCCTATGAAGCCAGTGCCGACCTAGCCACCCAAACGCAATATACGCTAAAGGATGTTTCCAAAATGTCCATGCCCGACTTCCGGGAGGCTGTATGGAAAATTTCACCTGATTCCAATGCAGATAAGGATGGCTAAACACATCAATAAACTAACCGTTTTTGAGCATCAGCCGGTTCGGCAGGGCATCGGGGAGCATCAGCTTAGTGCTGCAGAACTGCAGGCGCTGCAATTGCACCATGGGGAAAAGGGGGTGCCTTATTATTCTCTCATTCACCGTGGCATCAAGTTCAATCAGTACGTGGGCGTGCTGCAGGTGGGCAGGCGGCTTATAGAGGTTTTGCCCAAGGCCGACAAAGACGATGGGGAGGAGCGCTGGCGCAACCGCCTGATCGACATGCTGCGGACTACCGGTACCCTGCAGGTGGAAAATACCAGCTCCAGCCAGCTGAAGATTAAGCCCAATTCAGTGCTTGACCTCTACTTTGAGTTATTGATCGCCGAGATGGAGCAACTGCTGCACCGCGGGCTCGTCAAGCAGTACCGCCAAACTACCGGCAACCGTACCGCGCTCAAGGGCAGCCTGCAATTTGCGCAGCACCTCAACCATAATCTGGTGCACCGGGAGCGCTTCTACGTGCGCCACACCACCTACGACCGCAGGCACCTCCTGCATCAAATCCTTTACGAAGCCCTGCTGCTCCTGCAACGCCTCAACACCCACCCCCAGCTCCACCACCGCATTGGCCGGCTGCTGCTCGACTGGCCAGAGCAGGATCGGCTTCGGGTCTACCCTACTCTATTCGAGCGGCTGTCGTTCAACCGCAAAACAGCGCCCTACCGCTCTGCCATCCAAATTGCCAAAATGCTGCTCCTCAACTACCACCCGGATGTCAGCCGCGGGCAGGAGGACGTGCTGGCGCTCATGTTTGATATGAATCAGCTGTGGGAGCGCTTCGTATATGCGAGCCTGCGGCGATACACCCCGGAGGGCATAACCGTACACGCTCAAAACACGAAGCCATTCTGGATCCCAGATCAAGGCCAAAGACGGACGATGCGCCCGGATATTCTGCTTAAGTCCGCCGGGCAAACCATTGTCCTCGACACCAAGTGGAAGCGCCCAGGTGGCTTTGGCCCTTCATCGGATGATTTGCGGCAGCTGTATGTGTATTTGAAATACTATGGGGCGGAGAAAGCGGCCCTCCTTTACCCCGGAACAGAAAAAACGATCACTGGGCGGTACGAAGAAGATATTGATAATGCTGAACCTCGGGGGAGCCTTCTTTACTTACCGGTGGGGACCCATGTGAAGGGTTGGCAAAACGAAATTGCCGGGAAAGTCGGGGAATGGGCCGGCTTCCATACTGCCAGCTCGGTTTCTGCGTCCAGCAAAAAGGTTCCCGCCTCAGATTAGCTAAGCTTGATCATCTGCCCGGCATAAGCGGCATAATTAAGTCAAGCTATTCAATGGGTTGCGCTTTACTCTTTTGGGCGGCGAGCTGATTATACAGCCAGCTGTTATACAGAAATACCAGTTTTGCCCCGCCAATCTCCATCCTCCAAGACAGCGACCACCAAGGTCCCCGGCAGGTAAAACTCATACTCATCCTCCTCATCCAGCCCCTCCTCCGTAATCGTAAACAGCGCCGCCTGCCCATCCGGGCGCAGCCACTCCAACCGGGCCTGCACCGGCGCCCAGCCACCAAACCACTCGTCGTTGCTTAGCGCTTTGACGTAGAGGGTAATGTTTTCTCCGATATTCATGCTATTTAAAATTGTAGGGGGCGACTTGCCAGATGATGCAATCTACGAAGTCGACGACAATCCAGTTGCCTTTGGGGTCGAAAATTTTAGTGAAGCGGGTGCCCTTTTCCGGGTGGATAAATATCTCCCTCCGTCCGCTTTTTAGCATGTCTTTGATTTTTTGGATAGTGAATCCCCGCTTCCGGAACTGTTTGCGCCAAGCTGATAGCTTCTTGTAGGGCAAGAGCTGCAGCCGTTGACATGGATCGTCACCATCTGGGTCGGGATGGTCGAATCCTTGCTCATACGCTGCCTCCAGGGCGAGCAATTCATCGGTGCTGAGTTCGATGGCGGCTTCCGGAGGTGAGGTAGTGGGAAGGTAGAAAATTGGCAGGTACAGCAGCGGGAGTGATATGATCATTAGCAATAGGTGCAGCCAAGGCAGAGCAGGTCGTACCGGGATAGCATTAGGTTCCATGGATTGGCGTTTTGGTGCGCTACAAATATAGACAGAAAACACAAAATGATACTTATAGACCGTAGACTTATAGTCAGCTTTTTATCAATATGTGCCCTAAAACGCTACATGCCCTACGACAAAGACGAGCAATCCTACCTTTCCCAACTTGGCGCCCGCATCCGCAAGCTGCGCAAGGCAAGAAAACTATCCCAGGAAGCCTTGGCTTTCGAAGCCGGCCTCGACCGCACCTACGTCAGCTCGGTGGAGAGGGGGGAGCGGAATATTGCTGTGCTGAATTTGGCGAAGCTGGCGCGGGCTTTGGGGGTGGAGGTGGCGGAGTTGTTGGGGGAAGAGGGAGTAGGGTTGGCGGACTAGAAACTCTATTGTATATTGAATCCGTTCGTAATATAAGTATAGCCTATGCCCGGCAACATACCCGATGAGATATGGCTGTTTCGCATCGTGCACATCGACAACCTCCCTTTCCTGTTGGAGCGAGGAATGTTCGCAAGTACACATCCGGATAAAAACCCGGACTATGTCTTTATAGGGGATACAAAGCTCACTGAACAGCGCAGGCACTATCCAATTCCGCTGGAGGGGCGTGGCCATATTGGAGAGTATGTAGCTTTTTACTTCGGGCACCTTTCTCCGATGTTGTACAATATTCACACAGGTTACAGAGGTGTTGTGCAACGCCCACAGAGCGATATTGTATATATTTGCTGCACATTGGGTATAATAGAAGCGGCTAATTGCAACTATCTTTTTACAGATGGTCATGCCAAACAGCGAATTACGCAGTTTTATAAGGACAAATCTCACCTGGAACAAGTAGACTGGGACATTGTCTATCAAAAATACTGGCGAAACGATGAAGAAGACCGCGACCGAATGCGCCGTAAGCAGGCAGAGCTGTTGGTCAAGGGACACGTACCTGTTAGCTGCATAGAGCGGTTGGTTGTATTTGATGACGAATCGAAACAGGCAGTCAGCCCAATACTTGAAAAACTGGGCTTAAATCTGGATATTTACGTTAACCCAAAAGGTAAATTCTACTACTGATCATGTTACACTACACCACAGGAAACCTCCTCAATTCAGATGCTCAGGCACTGGTCAATACCGTCAACACCATGGGGGTGATGGGTAAGGGTATAGCATTGCAGTTCAAAGAAGCCTATCCCGAGAACTACCGGCAATACCGTGCAGCTTGCAAAAAGGGTGCTCTTAAGCCAGGTCAGTTGCTGATAGTAGAAGATCAGGACCTTATGGGGCCGCGTACCATTATTAACTTCCCCACCAAGACACAGTGGTGGCTGAAATCTAAATATGTTTATATAAAAGACGGTCTGACCGCACTGGCAAAAGAGATAGCATTAAGGAATATCAAAAGTATTGCCATCCCACCCCTGGGCTGTGGGAACGGTGGACTGAAGTGGGAAAAAGTTAAGACAATGATAGAGCAGCAACTAGGTAAACTAAATGCTGAGGTGTATGTCTACGAACCTAATGAAGCCATCAAAAAGGTCTTACAAAAAGAAGATAAACAAAAAAAAGTCCACCTTACATCGGCAAGAGCTATGTTGCTATCCGCCCTCTACCAGTACGAAGGGCTGGGAGAACAAGCCAACCTGTTTGTTGCCAATAAACTAGCCTATTTCTTGCAGCGGATGGGAGAGCCGCTAAGGTTGAAATTTGTCGCCCATCATTATGGCCCTTACTCCGTTCAGATACGCCATGTATTGTATGCTTTAAATGGCACCTACCTGAATGGGTTGGAACAAAAAGACGCCCGACCCTTTGAGCCACTCTTGCTCAGTTATGAGAAACAAGCAGAGGTGCAAGCCTATATTGATTCTAACCTTGATACTACTCAGAAAAAGCGGCTAGACAACTTGCTGGGCTTCATTCAGGGCTTTGAATCTGCTTTCTCTATGGAATTATTGGCCACAGTAGCTTTCATGATGGAAGAGAATCCTGGCCTGGATATTACAGATATAGAGAAACGCCTGAAGGA
>CAZNHN010000076.1:0-2709 GCA_964572415.1 uncultured Phaeodactylibacter sp. | reverse complement strand
CGGCGGAGCCGACGGCCGGGCCCGAGGCCGCGGAGGCCTCCCCGGAGCCCAAGGTCGAGAAACCCGCGCCGAAGCTCCACAAGGTGAAGATGTTCAAGCCGGCTTATCTCAAAGTCGCCTATCAACACCTCAAATCGTATGAGCAGCTGAGCCTGCCAAAAGCGTAGAAGCAGTATGTGCAAACGCACCCACAGGATGAATGATGGGTGTCCCGCTGCTGGACGAATTACATCCGTTGTTGGGCTAGTAAAGACATCAACCTGGTTTAAATAAAAACAGCCAATCATAAATGTTAGACAAACCGCTAACCAACCTCCAAATCGAACTGCTCAAGCTATACAGCATGGAGTTGAGCGAGGAGCAGCTCAAAGACGTGCAGCGCCTGCTCGCTAATTATTTTGCCAAACAGACGAGTGATGAAATGGATCGCCTGTGGGATGAGCAGGGTTGGAATGAGGAGACTATGGAAGCGTGGCTGGCAGAGGAGGAAGAACACTAATCAACTGTAAAAATGCCCGCAACTGCACTAAGAAGGATACCCTTCAACGACATGGAGTCGGATTTCATGCGGTGTAGGCTCTGCAAAGGTGCATCCATTTTGGTTTATAGTCAATTTTTTTGATGCATTGCCCTTGGTCTTTAAGTTCTGATAGCCACTGCTCCTCCGGCGGTTGAGGCAGCGCAGCGTTTGACCGGGCATAGATATCTCAAAATTGATGATCAGTAACCATCCCTGCCCTTCCGGGATACTGATACCGCCCACTACCCTACCGAAGCCCGCCCGGTATTTTTCGGGCACTACTGGCTCAAGGGCACGCCTCAGCTTTTGACGCCCAATGCCTGCTGCCTAGACTATAGCGTGGCGAAGGGCGGGGTGCTCACTGCTTACCGGTTTGATGGGGAGCCGGAGCTGAATCAGAGGAAATTGGTTTGGGTGTAGAGGCAGTGGTGCCTGCCCCCCTCATAAGCTTACAACCGCCGAAACTTAAAAGTATACAAGCCATGACGGGTACGGGCCTCAATATGTAGCTTATTGTTGCTAATATGATTCACGCAGGTGAAGTAGGCAAAAGACTGCTGTCCGTAAGGGTCAAAGAAGTACATATCAAGGAAGAACTCGATGTCTGTATCATCACCTTCCCATTGGCGGTCGAGGAAGAGTTCCCATTCCCCGGCGTAAACGATGCCTTCGCTGTAATCATCGTAAATTGCGGTGTAGTCTTCGTAGAATTCGATGATGTCTCCGTTGAACTGATCGATGACGTTGTCTCGGAAGATTTGCCCATGGCCCCGGTAGAAGGCTTTATCAAATTCCCACGCGCCAATGAGGCGGTCTTCTTTGCGTTCCAGACGGGCATAATCTGAGCAGGAAAAGGTGGTGGTGATAATGGCCAGGGCGACTATAAACTGAAGGATTCTCATGGTGGTCGGGTTTGGTTTAATCTTTACCATAAGATACGCCTTTCACCAACTGCCCCCTAGTGCCCGGAAGGGGTTTAATCCCAGTTTAACGGGTATTAAAAACCTGTTAATAATGCCGGAAGTACTATGGATTTGTTAAAATCAGGGTAAGGACGGAGAACTGGATAAAAGCCAGACTTCTGCAAACAGCACAATGCCCCTATTCCTGAAAGCGCCACGCCAGCACCCGCACACGCTTCTGCCCGGCAGCCAGTGGAATGACCTTCACCGCTTTGGCTGCCGCTTTTGCCAGGGCGTGCTTCAACGGTTCCAAATTATCCTTTTGGGACACCAGACTGGTAAACCAGCCGACCTGCTGCCCGTAGAGCCGGCTCTCCCTGATGAGTTGCAGGAGAAACGAACGCTCCCCGCCTTCCGTCCACAGCTCCGCAGGCTGCCCGGCCACCGTGCGGCCCACCTTGCCCAGCCTGAGGTTCTTTCGTTTGCGGGCGTTGGCCTCGGCTGCCTCCGCTTCGGAGGCGTAAAAAGGGGGATTGCAAACGGTGGCATGGAAGAAGTCCTGCTCACGGATGATGCCTTCCAAGATGAAGCGGGGATCCTTTTGCTGCCGCAGCCTGATGCCGTTTTGCAGTACCGGATTGATATCGATCAGGGCTTTAGCGGTTTTCAGCGCAAGCGGATCCACCTCTGTACCCACCATAGACCAATCATAGATGCGCTGCCCCAGGATGGCATAAATCAGATTGGCGCCTGTGCCGATGTCCAGGATGCGGATATTTTTGCCCGTAAGCAGGGGGCCTCCGGCTGCCAGAAGGTCCGCCAGATGATGGAGATAGTCGGCCCGCCCCGGCACCGGCGGGCAAAGGTAACCTTCGGGAATGTCCCAATGCTGCAAGCCGTAGTGCCCGATGAGCAGGGCGGGATTCAGCGCGCGGCAGGAGCAGGTCTGATAGGGGGAGCGGTCACCATGGGGCACACCCAGCGGCAAGATCTGCCAGATCAGCAACTCGCGCCGCGTGACATCGGGGATCTGGCGTAGCTCCACGCGCACCATCTCCCCGAAGATCACCCGCTTGTAGAGCCACAGCGCATAGCAGGCCGAGAAGATCACGCCCGAGGTGGCAAAGAACGCCGCCCAGGTGTTGGCCTGGAACGCGCCCATCAGCGACAGGAACTCGCCGACGAAGCCCGAGGTGCCGGGCAGGCCGACATTGCCCATGGTGAACAGCATGAAGATCGTCGCATAGACCGGCATGCGGTGCACGAGCCCGCCATAGGCACGGATCT
>CAZNHN010000075.1:3846-21914 GCA_964572415.1 uncultured Phaeodactylibacter sp. | reverse complement strand
CAGTGCCTCATTGGCAGCCCGCAACTGATCATTGTGGATGAGCCTACCGCCGGGCTAGACCCCGGGGAGCGCAACCGGTTCTACAACCTGCTCTCGGAGATCGGTGAGAACGTCATCGTCATCCTCTCCACCCACATCGTTCAAGACGTCAAAGAGCTGTGCACCAATATGGCGATCATCAATGAGGGTAATCTCCTGTTCACCGGTGCGCCCGATGCTGCCCTTTCAGAAATGAGCGGCAGGGTCTGGGAAAAGTCGGTGGCAAAAGCCGAGCTGGAACGCTACAAGGCAGAGCATCAGGTCATCTCCTCCAAGCTCGTGGCCGGGCAGCCCCTCATCCACGTGTACAGCGAGGCGGCCCCGGGCGATGGCTTCGAGGCGGCAGACCCCAGCCTGGAGGATGTCTTTTTTGGAAAAATCTTTGGTGTCAACTAAAACCCCGGTCCTATGCTTACCAATATGCTACAATTTGAACTTCGCTACTGGCTGAAGCGGCCGATGGTTTGGGTGTTTTTGCTGCTGAATACCCTGCTTGTCTTCTTCGCGGTCACGAGCGACAACGTCACCATCGGGCAGTCCTACGGCAGCGTGCATAAGAATGCGCCCTTTGTGCTGCAAAGCATGTATGGCAATATGTCCATCATTATGCTGCTGATGGCCACTGCTTTTTTGCAGGGCGCGGCACTGCGGGACTTCAACAACAAAACACATCAAATCATCTTTTCCACGCCGCTGCGAAAGTTCCCTTACCTGATGGGGCGTTATCTGGGCGCTTGCATCATTGCACTCATCCCCTTGCTGGGCGTGACCCTGGCTGGCATCCTGGGCAGCTTTGCCCCCTGGGTGGCCCCCGAACAGCTCGGCCCGCTCAACCTGAGCGGCGACCTCTGGGGCATGCTGCTTTTCGGTATCCCCAACACCCTGCTCATCGGGGCGATCATCTTTGGTATTGCCACGCTGACCCGGAGCACCATCGGTTCCTTTATCGGCGCACTGGGCGTACTGGTCGGGTATGGCATCGCAGTCTCTCAAACCTCCGACCTTGACAGCGAATACATTGCCATGCTTGTCGACCCTTTCGGGCTGAGCACTTTTCAAATCATAACGAAATACTGGACGGTAGCCGAGAAGAACACGATGGCCTTGGGCGCTCACCCCATGATGCTGCTCAACCGGGCTATATGGCTGGGCGCGGGGGCGCTGATTTGGTTCCTGACTTACACCCGTTTCTCCTTTACGCTGCGCAATAAGAAAAAGAAAAAGCAGGCGGATACAGCGGAGGAAACGCCATCCACTACCTCGGTAGCACTTCCAAAAGTCACCCTGCAGCAGGGCTTTGGTGTGTATTTCCGTCAGATGCTGAGCCAGGCCCGCCTTGACTTTGTTGGTGTCATCAAAGGGGCGCCCTTTCTGGTCATCCTGTTGTTCGGCATCCTGAATATGGCGCCTGGCATCGCCTCGGTCAATGGTAGTTACGGACTCGACCTCTATCCCGTTACCTACCGAATCATCGACAACATCCGGGGCTCTATGTATTTGTCGGTTATTGCCATCCTGATTTTCTACTCCGGCGCACTGATCTGGAAGGAGCGGGACGCCAAGGCGGATGAAATCTATGGCAGCCTGCCCTATCCAAACTGGGTGCCGGTGATTTCCAAAATACTGGCCATGACGGGCATTATTGCGGCTCTGCAGCTGATTTCCATCCTCACCGGGGTAGTCGCACAGACCATCAAGGGGTATACAAACTACGAATTGGGGGTCTACCTCAAAGAGCTGATGGTGCTGGACCTGCTGGGCTTCTTTTTCGTCGCCGTGCTGTCCATGCTGCTCCATACGCTGATCAACAACAAGTACCTGGCGTACTTTGCAGTGGTAGCTTTTATAATTGTGAATTCATTCATCTGGCTGCCGCTCGATATTTTCAGTAATATGCTCAGTTTTGGCGCTACCCCCAGCTATACCTATTCCGACATGAATGGTTTTGGCCCCTTTATTACTGGTCTGACCTGGTTCAATGTCTACTGGTTCCTGTTCAGCTTGCTGCTGCTTGGCGGGACGGTCTTCTTCTGGGTGCGCGGTAAGGATACGGTTTGGAAAAATCGCCGGCAGGCTGCTGCTGCGGGCTTGCGCCAAAGCCGGTGGCCGATGCTTGGCTTGCTTGGGCTTTGGGTCCTCACTGCGGGCTTTGTCTTTTACAACACCCAAATGCTGAACGATTACGATACGCCGAAGGCATCCAGAAAGCTAAGTGCGGCATACGAAAAGACCTTTTCCTACCTGGAAAAACAGCCTCAGCCTCATGTCGTGGATGCGAAGTACGAAATTGACCTCTACCCCGAGGCGCGCGACCTGAACGTGAAAGCACAGTTGCGCCTCACCAACAACTCCGGCCAGCCGATTGACACGATGGTCGTGAACCTCATCGACGACTTTGAAACCGAAATCACCGTCGAAGGTGCCCGGCTCGTGCGGGAAGAAACCGACTTCCAAATGCAGTTCTATGCCTTTGAGCCCGCCCTGCAGGCCGGCGATACCATTAGCATGCAGTACACCGGTAAAATCGATCACCGGGGCTTTGAGAATGAAGTCAGCAACGTTTCAATAGTCCCTAATGGCTCGTTTTTCAATAACATGTCCATCACCCCCAGCTTTGGCTATCAGGAAAGCCGGGAGATATCTGAGAAACGGTATCGTAAAAAGTATGACCTGCCCGAAAAAGAGAGTATGCCTCCCTTACAGCGCGAGTGCACGGATGCCTACGTCTGCCGCCACCACTACCTGGGGCTTCACGCCGACTGGGTAACTGCGGAAACGACCATCAGTACAGCCAAAGGGCAGACGGCAGTCGCACCGGGCTCCCTGGTGCGCAAGTGGGAAGAAGGCGACCGGGCCTATTTTCAATACAAGCTTGACCACCCGTCCATGAACTTCTATTCCTTCATCTCTGCGGACTATGAAGTGGAACGGGAAAAGTGGCAGGACGTGGATGTGGAAGTCTACTATCAGGAAGGGCACGAGTACAATGTGGAAAATATGGCCAGCAGTATCCGCAACTCCCTGGCGTACTATTCCAAAAACTTCTCGCCCTACCGCCACAAGCAGGCACGAATCATTGAGTTCCCACGCTATGCCAGTTTTGCACAGGCTTTCCCTGGCACCATGCCTTACTCTGAAGGCATTGGCTTCATCGCGGAAATCGAAGAAGACCAGAAAGATGTGGACATGGTCTACTACGTCGTAGCGCATGAGATGGCGCACCAATGGTGGGCGCACCAGGTGATTGGTTCGGGCATGCAGGGTGCTACTCTGCTTTCTGAAACCCTCGCGCAGTACTCCGCCCTGATGGTGATGGAGGAAACCTACGGGCAGGAGCGCATCCACAAATTCCTAAAGTACGAAGTGGACAGTTACCTGCGGGGGCGTGGCCGGGAAACGGAACGGGAAAAGCCCCTCCTCGAAGTCTACGCCAATCAGGGCTACATCCACTACCGGAAAGGCAGTGCGGTGATGTACTACCTCAAGGAGATGATTGGGGAAGACCGGGTGAATGCGGCTCTGCGCAGCGTTATCGACTCCTTTGCCTATCAACAGCCCCCTTATCCGAATGCGCACCACTTGGTGGATGCCTTCAGGGCGCAAACACCAGACTCCCTGCAATACCTGATCACCGATATGTTTGAGACCATCACCTTGTTTGACAACCGGGTGCAGGACCCTACCTACCGGGAGCTGGACAATGGAAAGTACGAGGTCAACTTTACGGCTTATGCAACTAAATTCCGGGCAGACTCCCTGGGCACAGAAACGGAAATCCCAATCCGCGACTACATAGACGTGGCGGTGTTTGCGGAGCCTGAAGAGGACGAAGAGCGTGGCAGGGTGCTGCATCAGGAGCGCCTGCTAATACAGAACAAGGAAACACCGGTTAAAATTGTCGTGGATGAACGGCCATATGAGGCGGGCTTCGACCCCAACTATTACCTCATTGACCGGATGCCGGATGATAATGTGCAGCGGGTGAAGGCAGAGTAGATCAAGGGTATCAAAAACCAGAGTAAGATTTAAAGCGGTGGCCTCTACAGGGCTGCCGCTTTAACTTTTTACCGCACTGAAAAGGGCCAATGGCCGGGGCTTCACTTGATTTTTACTCCTATTTCCTATAGTTTTGTCTTTCAATTGTTCTCCGCTACACCCCTACTCCCTATCATTACAATCCCTTTACCGAAGCCTTGCTTATTGCTATAGGAAATGTTGCGGTCTAACTAACCGTGATAACAACTTGAGAAATAGCAAATACTAATGAAACCACTTCTTCTGCCTTCTATCCTGCTGATGGCATTTCTTTCGTATGGACAAGTACCATGCAATGGGGAGTTTTTGCTATCCGGTACAGCAACACAGCAGGGGAACTGTATACAGCTTACGGCAAACACTTCCTTCCAGCAAGGCTGTGCGTGGCTGAATGCACCGGTGGATTTCAGCCAGCCGTTTACGCATGATATGTCTGCTAATTTTGGAGTCGTTGATGGTAGTGGAGCCGATGGTATCTGCCTGATTTACCAAACCGGCGGCCCCTCAGTTTGCGGAAATCCCGGGGGAGGAATCGGGGCAGAGGGGATTAGCAATTCATTCATTGTGGAATTCGACACCTGGGACAATGGAGCGATGCAGTCCGACATCGCTCCTGACCATTGTGCCGTATCGATAAACGGCAATCTGAATAATCAAATTAACGGCCCGGTAATACTTCCCAATGTAGAAGACGGACAAAACCATACCATAACCTTTCAATGGAACCCCGATGGCAATCTGTACAATATAATCCTTGATGGGAATACCATCATGTCGGGCACTTTCGATATCATCAACCAATGTTTCCAGGGCAATACGATTGCTTACTGGGGATATTCAGCCTCTACCGGCTCTGCCTTCAATGCACAATCGGTATGCCCTATTCTGCCACCGCCCATTCCTACTGATGCAGGATCAGATGTAACGATTCCCTGCATTTCAGCCCAGGTCACCCTCAATGGAACAGCAACAGCAAGCGGCCCTTACACTTATTCCTGGTCTTCTCCCAATGGTGGGATAATCCTTTCCGGAGGAAACACCCTGACACCTAACATACAAGGTCCGGGAACCTATGTGCTTACCCTCAGCGATCCTATCGAGGGCTGTGAGGAAACAGACGAGGTTGTAGTCAATTATGATCCGATAATCATAGACATTGATGCTCCAGTGTTCGGGCCTTGTACCGGCGGGGAGGTTACACTGGACGGCAGCGGTTCCTCCTCCGGAAGTTTTATCACCTACCATTGGGCTACCCCAAATGGTCAACTCCTTTCTGCCCCAAATTTACCAACCGTACAGGCAGGAGCTCCCGGCATCTATACGCTCACAGTTACCTATGATGACGGGCAGGTAGCTTGCTCCAGAACGACCAGTACCATTCTCCAGCCACATGATGGGTCGTCCTATGCAGCAATAGATGTTGGGGATGTTGGCTGTAACAACTCCACCGTGCAACTTTCTCCTCCCAACTTCTTTATCGGGCCTCAGTTTTCTTACCAATGGGCCACAGAGGATGGTACGATAATTAGCCCTGACCAATACTCGGTACCCTTTGTTGATGAACCCGGAAACTATGTGCTGACGGTGCTGGACAACACCACCAATTGTACTTCAAATATCACACTGGTTGTAGGTGAAGACGAAAGCCCCCCCACGGCTATAGCCAATGCGCTGGGCCAACTGGATTGCCAGACCGAAGTAATCACGCTTAGTGGCAATGGCTCCGATACCGGGCCTCAAATCAGTTACTCCTGGACTACCCAAAATGGGAATATTGTTTCAGGCGGTAATACCTTAAATGCAGTTGTGAATGCTCCCGGGCTGTACAGCTTACAGGTTATCAACGAAGCGACCGGGTGCGGGAATACGGCCACTGTCAACGTCCAGGACAGACCACTAAGCCCCGAAGTGTCTATCGCTCCCCCTGACACCCTCAACTGCCTCACCGAGGCGGTAATGCTTTATGGCAGCGTTTTAGGCCCAACTGATGATTTCAGCTATGCCTGGAGCACCGGGGATGGGCTCCTGCTCTCAGGTCTGGAAGAACTGGTTGCCAGCGCAGGTGAGCCGGGCACCTACTATCTTACTGTTACCGAAACATCTACCAACTGCACAACTGTTGACTCGGCCGTCGTGATGCAACAAATCAATACGCCCATTGCTGACGCAGGACCTGATCAGCCCCTGGATTGTGTTTCCACTTCAGTCTCTCTGGATGGTACGTCCACCGTTTTATTGCCGGGCTACCTCCCCACGTGGAGCTCGCCGGATGGGGATATCCTGAGTGGCGGGAACACACTATCCCCCCTGGTAGCCGGATCGGGGAGCTATATTCTTACTGTAGTTGACTCCGTTACCGGATGTACAGGAACAGACACCGTACTGGTAGTCAATAGCGGCAGTGTCCCAATTGCAGGAATTTCAACTCCTGATCCCCTGGATTGTGCAACGCAGAGCATAGCCTTGCTTGGCAGCGGTACCACAGCCACCGGCGACAGCGGCCTTTCTGTACAATGGAGTAGTACCAGTGGCCACCCCATTATCAATGCCGGTCAGCTGACAGCTACTGTTAGCGAGCCGGGAGAATATACTTTAGAGGTAACGGATACCCTCAGTGGCTGTTCTGCACTTGCCTCAGTAACCGTACTTCAGGATACCCTTATCCCGGTCGCGTCTATTCTGCCACCTGACACTTTAACTTGTTTTCGTACCACCCTCTTACTTGATGCTACAGCCAGCAGCTCAGGTCCTCACTTCAATGTACAATGGAGCACGGCCGGAGGGGATTTCATAACAGGATCAGAAACCTTGAGCCCTGTCATTAATAAAGCGGGAATCTATATCCTGGAGGTTCGAAACACCAATAACCAGTGCATTGCTACCGACACCATCTCCGTTACTCAAGATACCGTCGCCCCCTCAATAAATATTCTGCCGCCCGCTCCGCTCTCCTGTAACACACCCTCTGTAACCTTATCTGCACAGGATACCACCGCCGGTCTAAATGCCGTATACAACTGGACAAGTACGGACGGAATAATCCAAAACGGGGCGCAGTCCCTGAGCCCTGTGGTGAATGTCAGTGGTACCTATACCCTTGAGGCCGTTAATGACCAAAACGGCTGTAGCAGCATTGCTTCGGTTGTTGTACCAATAGACACCCTTTCCCCAATTGCCGCTGCAGGACCGGATAATATCCTGAACTGTAGTCAGCCCACGCTGCAGTTGGGTAGTAATAATACCTCAACCGGTAGCCGCTATGCCTACACATGGTCTGGCAATAGCCCGATAACCGGAAATACGACCGCTCCAACGTTAACAGCAGACACTCCCGGTACTTACCAGCTTATCGTAACGGATACGGTTAACGGTTGCCAGGCATTCGACACCGTGACCCTTACCGGCGACTTTTTAACTCCTGTCGCCTCCATCGCAACACCGGATACGCTCAATTGCCTGGACAGTTTGGTGACGCTGAATGGTATAGGATCAAGCACAAATGGCAACTTCCGCTATGAATGGAAGGCTCTTATTAGTGGTATCTCCTTTGTTGCTGCAGCCCCCGTGGCTGAAGTCACTGCGGCTGGCACCTACACGCTGGAAGTCCAAAACCTGGACAATGGGTGTACAGCAACCGATACCGTAACAGTATTTCAGGATACAGTTCTTCCTTTTGCTGCTATTGAACAAGCAGATACCCTGACTTGCACGCGGGAACAGGTGACCCTTCAGGCTACTGCGGGCAGTTCCAATGCAAATCCTGATATTTCATGGTCTGCTGCGGGCGGTAATTTCCTGTCCGGGCAAAATACTTTACAGCCGGTCGTTAATGCACCTGGCGTTTATGAACTCCTGGTTACCGACCCACGCAACAACTGCAGCGTGAATACCAGCATCACTGTAGCCATTGATACCCTGCCGCCAACCGTCAACCTTAGCCCGGCGGGCGTACTGAATTGCCTGGACACCGTGCTTTCCCTGTCCGGTACACCCCTCTCCCCCCCAGCAATGTGGTCCTGGAGTACGCCCGATGGCCACCTGCTGAGCGGATCAGATACAGCTTCACCTACCATAAATGAGCCCGGCACCTATGAGGCTACGGTTCTTTCACCGGTCAATGGATGCATCAGTACCGTTGCTCAAACTGTACTGCAAGACATCGCTATACCTGCCGTTACTATTGCACCAACTGATATACTGACCTGTACCCAAACCTCAGTCCTCCTCAATGGCACCGCCTCTGACCACGCCCCCGAATGGAATATCTCGTGGCAGGCACCAAATGGCAGCAGTATCAGCAATACCTTGCTTACTGAAGTGGAAACACCAGGGTTGTATGCCCTTGAAATCATCAATACTCAAAACTTCTGCCGGAATATAGACACCATTACGGTCCTGCAGGACACCCTTCAACCTTCGGTCAGCTTACTACCCGCAGATACGCTCGACTGTAGTACCGCTGTCATCACACTTGGAAGCAATGTAGAACAGGTCTCCGATCCCATCTATGCCTGGACAAGCAGCAATGGCCAGGTACTCTCCGGGAGCAACAGCCCCGCAGCGACTACAGCAGTGCCCGGGAACTACTATTTCACGGTTACCAATCAAGCCAATGGATGCCAGGCAACAGATAGCCTGAGGGTCGTACAAGACACCATTTCTCCCGTACTTGCCAGCCTCTCGCCGCCGCCTGTAACCTGCAGCCAACCCACAGTCTGGCTTGATGCAACACCTGCCGGCGATACGGGCTGGTCTTACACCTGGTCAATTGTCAATCAGGGATGGATTTTAAATGTATCGGATAGCAGTGCTGTAGAGGTGGCATCAGATGGTTTCTACAGGGTATCGGCCACCAACTTACAAAATGGCTGCACAGCTTCCCGTTTGTATACTGTCGACATCGACACCCTCGCACCAACTGTGACCCTACAGACCGCAGATACGCTTAACTGCTCTGTAAACAGTGTGACCCTTACCGGAGAAAGCTCTCATTCGGGCCCTGACTTTAGTTTGGCATGGAGCACTCCGGATGGCACCCTAAATGGCCCAACCGATCAGTTTGATGCTACGGCCACAGCACCTGGTATTTACACTTTTTCTGTACAGAACAACCTCAATGGCTGCTCCGCCAGTCAAAGTGTCGAGGTGGCTCAGGATACACTCGCCCCGGTCGCTCAGATTGCACTGCCGGATACGCTCAATTGCTATACCGGGAGTATTACTCTTGATGCTTCCGGCAGTAGTTCCACGGGGGACCTTGCCTTTAACTGGAATACGCCCAACGGGTTACTTCTAAGCGGTACTGACGGACCTCTGCCAGAAGTTGGAGCACCCGGACAATACACCGTGGTCGTCACTGACTTGGGAAACTTTTGTAGCACTACGGGCAGTGTAACCGTCCCAATAGACACCCTGTCTCCTTCGGTTAGCCTGGCACCACCCGCTGTATTAAACTGTGAGCAGAACAGCGTCTCCCTCAGCGCGGACGTTAGCAGCTCTGGCTATGACTTGACCTGGAACGGGCCGGAAGGTGGAATCTTATCCGGGCAGGATGGGCTGGAACCGGTGGTGGCTCAACCTGGCACCTATAGCCTAACCATTACCAACCCGAATAACGGTTGTTCCTCAGCTGACAGCGTAACGGTTACGCAGGATATAGCGCCTCCAATTGCTGCCGCAGGCACAGACTTTATCATCCCCTGTTTCCCGGAGCGCCGGCAACTGGATGGCAGCAATTCCTCTACCGGGCCGACATTCAGCTACAGCTGGAGCAGTACCGATGGGGTAATTCTGGATGACAGCACTACGCTCAATCCTGCCATCGACGCACCAGGCACCTACATTTTACTGGTTACGAATAATGAAAACGGGTGTACGGCCACTGATACAATAGCAGTCAGCCAGGATATACCGGAAGCCACCTCCACCACTACTCAGCCGTTGTGTTTTGGAGCCCCGGGCCAAATCAGCTTTGAAAACATAACCGGTGGGGCGCCACCTTATGTATACTCCATTGACGGAGGAGGCACATATACCAACACCCCCAATTTCCAGGTTCAAGCCCCCGGCACCTACACGCTCATCGTTCAGGATATCAATGAGTGCGAAGCGGTATTGAGTACGACTATCGTACAGCCAGATTCCCTGGTAGTGCTGATAGCTCCGGAAATAGCGGAAATCAATTACGGCGAAAGCCAGGCGATCCAACTCCAATCCAACTACCCGCTGAATGAGCTGACGGAAATCACCTGGTCGCCTAATCCCGGGCTCGACTGTTACGATTGCCTAAGCCCGATGGCAAGCCCTGGGCTTTCCACAGTGTATCAGGTAACCGCCACCAGCGCTAATGGCTGCCGGGACCAGGCAAGTATCCGCATTATCGTGGAAAAAGATATCCCGGTCTACATTCCAACAGCCTTTTCCCCGAATGGCGATGGCCATAACGACTGGTTTACGGTATACGCCGGGCAGGGCACCATCACCAATATCCGCTCTATACAGATTTTCAACCGGTGGGGGGAGCAGGTCTTCCAAAACCAGAACTTCCCGCCTAATATACCTACAGAAGGCTGGGACGGGCGCTTCCACAATCAATACCTCAATCCGGGCGTGTTTGCTTATGTGGTGGAGGTGGAATACTTTGATGGCACCACTGACTTGCTAAAAGGAGATTTCACCCTGGCCCGGTAGGGAAAACGGGTCTCCTGGCAGGCATTTTTGCAGAATACGGGCTTTAATTAGTCACAGGGTGTTACATTTGACCTTATTTTTTAATTCATAAACCTCAGTTTCATGAAGCAGTTTTTTACACTTTTTGCCCTTTGCCTCAGCTTTCAGCTGGCTTTTGCCCAGGTATCCATTACGGAAGCGCCTGATTTCACCCTCACAGACATCCACGGAGAGGAACACCATTTATACGATTTGCTGGATGACGGCAAATATGTCATGATCAAGCTTTATGCCTATTGGTGCGGCCCTTGCTGTGCTACTGCTCCGGCAGTGAAGGAAGTGTATGAAAACTTTGGCTGCAACTCCGGAGATCTTGTTATCATAGGGCTGGAAGCCGATGGCACCCTGGCACAGACCGAAACATTTGAGAATGACTGTGGTGCGGCCGGCGGGTTCCCGGTCGTCAGTGGGCTGGACGGAGGTGCCAGCGATGTCGTCGACCAATTCAACCCTGTGGCTTTCCCCACTATCATACTTGTTGCTCCGGACCGTACCATTATGGAACAGGATATCTGGCCCTTTGAGGCAGGTGGTGCCACTTCTCTGGTGGAAGGCTACGGCCCAGCACAGCAAGAATGCGCACCGGTAAGCACGGCTGATGTAGCGCTGATTGCGGGTTTTGAGGCCCAAGCGCAGCCTAATCCATTTGCAGAGATGCTGAGTATTACTGGTCATACCGATAACCCGGCGCGTATACAGGTGGAAGTCCTTAACGCACTTGGGCAAATTGTGCTACAGCACGATGCCGGCCAGTGGACAGCTGGTGAACACACCACTAAAATCCCAGCCGCCCAGCTTCCTAAGGGGCACTACTTTGTGCAGCTCCTGGCGGATGGCATTCCCGCTGCTACACTGAACGTGCAAAAGCAGTAACTTCCAAAATACCATGCACCAGTTCGAAGACTGGTGCATGGTAACCGCTCTTACTTTTGACCGCTGCCCTGCCGGCATTTTGAGCTTGTTGGTATTTTATACTTCCGGAGCCCGTTTACACTGTGTACCGCTGATCGTCGCTTTTTACAATTTATTTTTCCTTACATTTGAAAAGTGAAGCTCCCCTCAGGAGGCTTCCCAAAGCGGCACCATACAAACACTAAAAGCCCTGCATGCGGTACAGTCCTGAAGAAATCGAAGGTTTCGAGGGCCAGCTGGATTTGCTGGTCCGAAAGCTCAACTTCATGAAAAGTGAGCTGGGGCGTACTATTGATCCAAACGCAAAGTTTGCCATCACCGAAGAAATTGACCAACTGGAAGGGCAAATCTCTGACCTCAAAAGCAAACTCAGTGCTGCGCATGGGTTGCCTGTAGCAGATCAAAAGGAGCGGCTGACAGCTGCCATTCGTCAGCTCAATATGGATGAGGAAGAGGAAATCGGGCTGCTCCACCTCGTCAATTGCGACCGTCATCAAATGGTAGATAAATTCTGGAATGCCTTTGACGAGAAAGAAGAAGAGCACTTTCAATTTTACTTCATTACCGGCTGCCCCACACAGATGCCGCCCAGTTTTGCAGAGCGCATGGTGTACGAGCTTTTGGTTGAAGAGCTGGATGGGGAAAGCGACGCCCTCCACATTCTCACTCAGGAAGACAATGGCCGCCTTCGCATTCAGGATCTTCCACTGGGTAGAAACACCCGCAAAAGCCAGCAACGCTTCAAAGCTTACGTGCAGGAACGCTTCAGGTTTGCAGACACGCAGTCCTTTGACACCTTCATTGAGACCGGCGTGCCTAATCTGCCCTACGACTACGTAGCAGTGGTGTTCGAACTGCACGAACGCAAATGGAGCAGTTTCCTAACCGAATACCTGGAATGGATGATTGAGACCTTCAAAAACCCAAATAAACAGGTTCCCAAATTCTTATTCTTCTTCGTGTTTTATGTGGAGGGACAACACCTGGGCGGGCTTCAGAGCCAACAGAAAGCGATCCTAACCGCCCTTAGTGAGCTGACCGTTCGTCATGAGACGACCCTGCTCACGCCCCTGCTACCCGTAGAAGACGGAGACCTTAGAGCCTGGCTGATGGACCTGGGGGAGCGTAACCCGAATCAGGTACAATCGGTGATCGATGCAATGGTGGCCGGGCTGCGGGAAGAAGACCAGCTGCTGTTTCGTGATAAACAGCAGTTCAACATGAAAGATATCGAAGAGCTTCAGGCTCTTATTTATAACATTGCAAATGAATAGGCTATGAGTTTCCATCTTTACGGTGCGGAAGGGCAACAGGCATTACCGCCCATCACCCTTAACGAACGGATCAACGACCCGGCTTTATACCTGCCCGCCCCCGGCCTGGTGAGTGCAGTCAATGTAGCACTCAACCTTGGGCTCCCTCTGCTCCTCACGGGAGAGCCCGGCACGGGCAAGACCCAACTGGCCTATCACATCGCGCACTACTTTTCCCTGGGAGAAGTCCTGGTGTTCAATGCACAGACCACCTCCTCCGCCAAAGACCTGTTCTACCGGTATGATGCCCTGGGGCATTTCCAGCACAGCCAAACCCAAGCCGAAGCGCTGAGCCCTGATGAAATCGAACGCCGGTATGTTCGGTATCAAGCCTTAGGTGCAGCTATCCGGAGCGAACAACGCCGCCTCGTGCTAATCGACGAGGTGGACAAGGCACCGCGCGACCTGCCCAACGACATCCTCGCTGCCCTCGAGCGTCTGGAGTTTGATGTACCGGAGATCGATAAAAGTTATGCCACGAGCAAAGACAACCGCCCTATCATTATTATGACCTCCAACTCAGAGAAAAACCTGCCGGAACCCTTCCTGCGCCGGGTCGCCTTCTACCATATCGACTTCCCAACCGCCGACGCTTTGCTCCATATTCTGCAACGTAAAGTGGAAGGGTACGAGGGACAGGACGGTAACGATAAACTGCAAGCCATCATTGAGCACTTTGAGCACATCCGTTCCCGCACATCCGTCAAATTACGGAAAGACCCCGCTACCGCCGAACTGATACAGTGGGCGGCTCTGCTGCATAAGCTCGGCTTTGAGGTCCGGCAGCTCAACGATCTGAGCAGCCTTTCAGAAAAAGCCAGTGCAGACCTGAAGCTTTCTTACTGTGTGCTGGCCAAAAACAAGGATGACCTGGACCAGTTGTACCGCATGATTGATCAGGCATAAGGATGGAAAGGGGATTCACATATCGCCTCGTAGCCGACCTGATACAGGCTCTGGAGACAGAAGGGTACCAAATCGGGACCGACCAGTACCTTCGGGTACAGGAATTGCTGCGTCAGTTACCAGATGGCTTGCCCGCTGAGGAGTTGATGTACGCCCTCGGGCCCCTTTTTGTGCAAACCCCACAACAACAAGATCAGTTTTACCGGCTGTTTCAACAGGCACGGGACCGTACGGAGACCTATTTTCGTTCGATTGACCAGGCCCGGGATACCACCGAGGAAATTCCCCTGCTCCAAAGACGCCCCCGTAAGCTGCAGTGGCTTCTGATAGCCCTAGCCTTTCTGCTGATTGTGCCTCCCATTCTGGTCATCGGATGGCACTACATGACGGAAAGCACCCGCCCGTATGAGCGCACCTTCACCGTCAACGCAGGGGCATCCGCCAGTAGCTGTATTCCCGACTCTGTTCTTCAGGAGTACATTGGAAGTATTGACACCTTTGAGGTAGTCTACGCTGGCCGGAAGGGGCAGGCATTGGGCAGCTTCATGCTCGACCGCAACTGCCTGGAATATATCGCCCGCGACTCGGTGAGCGGACAAGACTCTATTCTTATCAGCTACCTAAACGGTGACCGCGAACTCCTGGTCAATTTCCGGCCAGTCATCGAAGGTTACGCTGTTACTCCTCCTCTGTCTGCCGATAAAGAAGACTTCGGGAAACGCCCTAAGCCCAAACCGGCCCCTCCAACTCCTGCGGCACAATCCGGATGGGCCAACATCAGCCCCCCTTTTAACCATGACCTTTTTGCATACAGTGTGGAAGCCCCAAGCTGGCTGCAGCAGCAACTGGCACGCTACGAAGACCTGATTCGCCTCGGCGGCTACATCCTGGCTTATGCCTTTCTGGTGGCACTATTGCTCTACCGGTTCAGGCGTCGGCGGAGCGAGCAAATAGCACTGGACAGTGACAAACCGCCTTATGTGTGGCATATTCGTATTCCGGAAGTAGAACACCTGCAATTTGGGCCAGCCTTTCAGCGGCTCCTGAACCGATTGCGGCAACGGACACGAGGCGGCGCCTATCAACTTGATGTGCCCGGTACGATTCGGGCCACTATCCAGAAAGCCGGCATGGCGGACTTTCAGTACCGGCAGCAGACCAGGCCGCCGGAGTATTTACTACTTATTGATCAACAATCTGCCCGAAATCACAGAGCAAGGTTATTCGACTACATTTTCCGTACTTTTCGGGCTAACGAAGTTCTGGCCGAACGCTTTTTTTACGATGGGGACCCCAGGGTATGCTACAATAAGCAGTACCCCGATGGTATCACCCTCACGGACCTGCAACAGCAATTTGGGTCTGCCCGGCTCTTCATTATCGGGCAGGGGCAGTCGATGCTCAACAAAATGACTGGCAAACTTGCTGCCTGGACGACAGTACTCGAAGGATGGAAAAACCGTGCCCTGTTCACGCCAAAGCCTTACGATAACTGGGGCAGAAAGGAACGCCGCTTAGGCCAGCGCTTCACGGTCCTGCCGCTGGAACTGGAAAGCCTGGAAATTCTACTCGAAGCTTCAGAAAACGATGAAGTACCTACGGCTGAGGTTTGGCAAAACCGGCTGGCAGGACAGTTACGCCCTCCCGTTCAAATAGAAGGGCCGCTGCTTAATACCCTGAAGCGTCACTATGACCAGACCATGCTACAATGGATTGCTGCCTGTGCCCTCTTTCCCACTCTGCACTGGCACCTGACACTCTACCTGGGCCGCTACCTGTCTACAGCAGAAGCACCACTGCTCACCTACACCAACATACAGGAACTCTGCCGCCTGCCGTGGTTTGTAGAAGGGAACATACCGGACAACGCCCGTTTGCAACTCACCCAATGGCTGGAAACGGATCACCCTGCCCTGCTACGTGCCCTGAGGACCGAACTCAACGACGTGCTCCGCCGCTATGCTCCACCGGCCGGCAGTGCAGCATTTGAAGAACATCAATTGCACACCGCTCTCAATGAATACCTTTCCCTGGGCCGCTCCGCCCGCCGGGATCAACTGAGTCAGGAAATCGCCACCCTGATGGAAGCCGGGAATCCACTGGACGAGGTAGCAGCAGCACAGCTCAGGTCCCGACAGCCCAAATGGTCAGCAAACCTTTCAGATAAGTGGAAAGAACGGCTGTATTGGCAGGGGCTGCCTGCACTGGGGCTGAAGCACCTTTGGCGGGAAATGCGCTGGTTTGTGCCCGCCTTGCTTTTTGTGGCCGGCTTCTCCCAAATGCCCTGGAATTTAAGCCTAAGCCCCTGCGAAGGTGCGCTGTTGGCACTGGAGTTTGAAGGCACCAATGACTTTGTATGCCTGAACGAGCGTGCCGCATGGCAACTTTTCCTTGAAGCGCGTGCCCGGCAGTGGATTCAGGCAGCGCAGGATCCTGTTTCCGCTATTTCGGCCGTGAGCCGTTCACTTGGCTCCAGCCGGGGGCTTTCTGTGCTTGAGGTCGGCCGGGAAGACCGGACCAGTACCACCCACCAGTGGCGATGGTATTTCCCCGAACCAGGTGCTTCCCTCAACAGCAGCTGGGGCAGAGTTTCTACTTTCGGAGACTCCTTACTGATCACCCTCGATTCAGCTACCGGTATTGACACGCTGGACCAGGAACTCCGTGCTAACCTCGCCGTTTTGCTCTACAACAAAGGTGCAGAAATTGCCCGGCAAACGCCCGACAGCCTGTCGGGAGATGGCTCTGCCTGTACCTACTTTGCCGCGGCCCTGGCTATAGATAGCGTCTACCTGCCCAGAGAGATCATGCAACGGTGGTGCGAAGGCCAGGCTGGGTTTAGCCCGGAATGCCGAATCCTGGGTAAAGATGTTGCTTTCCGCTCCCGGCCTATCAGTGATGCCAAACTGGAGGAAATCATGCGCCGCTTCCGGAACGACGAAGGAGATGCTGAGCTCAATACCAACTGGGCACTCTTTCAGGTACCGGCTGGTACAAGGGCTACTCTATTGGAGGAACGGGCATTAGGATATTGGGCTGTCATCCGGGGCATTCCCGGTTATTTACCAAAGTTTCCGGAAGGGGACAGCCTGCTGATCCCCTGTGAGACCCGCTACCAATACGTTCAGGGTCAGGTGCTCGACGGTGCAAAAGATAGCGCAGCTCCCCTCAGTGGCGTAACAGTCTTTGCCGGGCCATACAGTGCTATCACCGACGGGCAGGGAAAATTTACGCTGGAAATCCCTAATAGCTTGGCAGTGCCTGAACAGCCTGTCTACTACCAGAAAGTTGGATACCAGAATGACACCCTTACTTCGGATCTTTCTGTTGAGCGGATTCCGGATGTTACGCTTTATCCTGACACGGATTATCTGGATACCAGTGCTGTCTACTCCATTTCCTTTGTGCTGCAAAACCTGTCAGATGGCAGCCCACTGAGCGATGTAGCCGTCCGGCTGGTCAAACCGGATACACTTATCGGGCTGACTGACCCCGATGGGCAACTCAACCTTTATCTGCCAAGGTCTGCCTGGCTCCAAAACAGCCGCGTTGCCTTTCAATTCCAAAGAGAGGGTTTTCAGAGCAATCAGACCCTTCTTGACCTTCAGGACCTGGAAAAGGAAACTGTAATTAGTAAAACCATTGTCCTTAAGCCCGAAGGTAACATGCCAGTGCAGCAGGATATTCCTCAGCAGACTTCACCGGCTGAGGTTGGCTCGAGGTATCTGTGGTGCCTCAACCGAATCAGCCAGGACTATTACTCTCCTACATTCGATGATGGGCGCACTCGCTTAGACGGCCAGGAAATCATTACAGACCTGCTCAACCGGATTAAAGCCGGCCTTGAGGGTGAGGAGGTATTTCCAGCCAAACTCCTGGCAGCGGGCCACCACGTTTTGACAGGCGTAGAGAGCATCGGCAACCACACAGATGGATAATCGAGGGAACTGCTCCTTGAGCCGTCGACTCAGCCGCTCGAAACTGGCGAGTTCACAGTCCTCCTTCTCGCTCACCGGGTTGTGCATGTCCATTTCCTCGTGCATCAGGGGAAAGAGCGTGCCTTCGGGTCCCATCACGGAGGCTTGGAGAACGTAGCGGTAGCGGGCGGTTCCGGAAGTGGACTTGCCGTCCTGG
>CAZNHN010000075.1:0-3836 GCA_964572415.1 uncultured Phaeodactylibacter sp. | reverse complement strand
CCTTGACCAGAATAACATCTCTTACTTTGAGGTCAATCCAATTGGGAAGCGGCCAACGGAGGGCGAGCAGGTACAACGCATCAAGGCTCAACCCGGGAATAAGCTGGTACTGACCTTTAGCTTTGGCTTTACCGGCTCAGCCAGCAATCCGGTATGGACTACTCAGGACAAGGGCGGCATCGGTGCACGTATCAACAGTAGCGAACGCAGTGCTCGCCTGGCAGCCATTTTCATGGAGGCCATCATGCGGCAAACCACCCTGCGCAATGCCAACCTGACCACCGCCCCGGAATCACCATCGCCCCTTTTGAATGGGCTGCAAGTTCCCATAGCGATCTTTCAAAACGGCTTCCTGACCAACCGGTAAAATGCCACTTTGCTGGTCCAACCGGCTTTCAGGCAGGAACTGGCCAATGCCTATCTCAGTGCTATATACGCTATCGAAAGGAACGGTTTGTCTAAGACCCCGGCAATATATATCGAAAACCGGGATGCGGACGATGATGGTATTGAAAACCGGCTTGACCGTTGCCCCTTCGAGCCCGGCGAAGGGACAAGTGATGGCTGCCCGGTCGAAAAAACAGACCAGGAAGCACTCGAAGCGGTGCTGAGAAAGGCACCCGGCACCTGGGAGGAACGGAAAAATACGCCGCAGAATTTCAACACTACCGGTACTATTTTCCCTAAGATTGGGGTACGGGGGCGATACGGCATTCTCAAAACAATCATTAACCCCGTTGCACTTGAGACGCTTATCGGCGAGCCTGTTTACCTGAGCGGCCCACATAACGGAGCCAATATTAACTTCAACGCTGAAGATGATTTTGGATACTACAATCCGGCTTTTCTGACCAAACTCACGGACTACCTCAACCGGGCGGCCCAAAACCAGGCCCTCCAGCGGCAACTTCAAACGCTGTACAACCAGGAATTCAGACAAGTCATGCGTACCTTTTACCAGATGCACCAATTCGGTACGAGCCAGCAACAGCTGCAACGCCCGTTCCTGGAATTGCTGCGCAGCGTAACCAAAGAGCGCAAAAGTATAGCTGTCAATCGTTTTTTCCTGGACAATTTCCGCAACCTGCCGGGTGATGGAGACTCCCTTGAAAAAATGATGGCCGCCCGTTTTTGGTTCCGCCGTTCCATTGATGGTACGGATGAAGAGTTCTATAACCTGATGCTGCTGACACTGCAAACTTTTGATCCGGAATATCTCTACAGGAAGACGAATTAATCATACCCCTGCGCCTGCAGGTGGAAAAGCTCCGCGTACTTGCCATCCTTTGCAATCAGCTCCTCATGGCTACCGAGTTCGAGCAGTTGCCCGTGCTCGAGGAAAAGAATACGGTCAGCCATTCGAACCGTAGAAAACCGGTGGGAGATAATAACCGCAGCTTTGCCTTCTATCAGTTCGGAAAACCGCTGAAAAACCTCGTGCTCTGCCCGTGCATCAAGGGCAGCAGTGGGCTCATCGAGAATCAGCAGTTGTGCGTCCCGCATGTAAGCACGTGCCAGAGCGATCTTTTGCCACTGCCCGCCACTGAGGTCAACTCCTTTCGCAAAGCGCTTGCCCAGAATTTGGTCATACCGCTCGGGGAGGGTGTCCACAACCGTATCTGCCAGGCTTTTCTGCGCGGCATCTTCAATAGCCAGGCTATCCTCTAAGGCGCCAATATTGCCGATAGCGATATTTTCACCTGCTTTGAGCTGAAACCGGATGTAGTCCTGGAAAATGATGCCGATGTTGTTGCGCAACTCCAGCAAGCTGTACTCCCGAATATCCACGCCATCAATCAATATACGCCCCTCCGTAGGCTCGTAAAGCCGCGCCAATAGCTTCACCAGTGTAGTCTTTCCTGCACCATTCTCCCCCACCAAAGCCAGCTTCTCCCCTGGCCGGAGCTGAAAAGATAGGTTCCGAATGGCCCAGTGCTCACTATTCGGGTACTTGAAACTGACATGCTCAAACACAAAGCCCTGCTGAATAGCCGCCGGAAATGGCAAGCTATCCGGGGCAGAGGTAATGGTGGGCTCAATCTCAAAAAACTCAAACAAGTCCTGCAGGTACATCGCTCCTTCCGCAATACGGGAAAAGCGGTTCATAATGCCCTGCAGACGGTTGCGCATCCGTTCGAAAGACCCCGCCAAAAACGTTAGCGTACCCACTGTGATGATGCCGCCTACGGCTTGGGTGATGATGAAAACGTAGGCCCCGTAATACGATAAAGTGCCTATAGCCGAAAGTCCACTGCCCCAGGCGGCCCGACGGATGGCGATCTTACGGTTGGCGTGGTAGTACCGGTCAGATAAGTCTGCAAAACGCCGGGTGATGAAACCAGACAGGTTGAAAATTTTCACCTCCTTAGCCATTTGGTCGCTGGCACCGATGTAGCGCAGGTAGTCCAGTTCCCGCCGTTCGGGTGTCCAGTTGCGGGTCAGGGAGTAGGTACGCTGATTGAAGTGGGTTTCGCCAAGGAATGAAGGAATAACCGCCACGATCAGGATCAGGATCAGCCAGGCATTGAAGGCGATGAGCCCCCCGGCGAGAAACAAGACCGTAACGATATCCTGCATTTGGGTGAGCACTTGCGACATTAGTACGGTGCGGCCGGTAGTCTGCCTTCGGGCCCGCTCCAGCTTATCGTAAAACTCCGCCTGCTCAAACTGATAAAGGTCAAGCCGGGCTGCATGCTCGATTAACTCCACAGAAGTCCGGTTGGCAAACAGGTCGCCGAGCAGGCTGTCCAGCAGGGTGATGCCGCGGTTCATGAGGTCAGAAACGATGGCGAGGGCAAGCTCCAGCCCCACCATCGTCCAGAGATAGGTGGTATCCGTACTTTCACCATCGATCAGCAGCAAAATAGAGTCAATAATTTCTTTGCCTACGTATAAGACGAGCAGCGGCACTGCGGATTTCAACAACCGCAGCAGTGCGTTGGCCAGCGTCATGCCCGGGCTGGCTTTCCAAATCAGCCGGAAAAAGCGCGGCAAATTGCGCAGGGCTTCGAATTGCTCCCGAAAACTTCGTTTTTTGTCGTCTGCCATATTTCTATGAACCCACAACACCTATATTAGTTGTACACCCAAGACTAACCATCAATCATGGCTAAAGCACTGGAAGAATTCGACCGCCTGGCAGAACTGCTGCAACTGGAAAAAGAGGAAGATCTGGAACAGTTCAAATCCCGTATACAGCGCCTGCCCCTTACCGAAAGGCGCGATAATGGCTACGCCTGGTACCCGGTACAGGTGATGAAAACCGGCTACACCTACGGCGACCGGGCCTACGTGACCATCTCCAGAGAAACTGCCGAAGACACGCCTCACCATTTCCGGGCCGGCATGGTAGTCAATTTTTTCACCCAACAGGCCGGAGCCAATAAGCCGGAGCGCAGCGGCGTGGTCAACTATGTGAATAAGAACCGCATGCAGATCATCCTCAACAGCAAAGACTTTCCGGACTGGATTGGGATGGGGCTGATCGGAGTAGACCTCCTGTTTGACGACCGCACCTATAAAGAAATGGAAAAAGCCCTGAAAACGGTGCAGGAGGCAAAAAAAGGCCGGCTGCCGGAGCTTCGTAATATTCTACTTGGTATTGAGCCGCCCCGATTTGCACCCATTAATGAGCCGTTTGCCCATCCGCAACTCAATGACTCTCAAAACAAGGCTATTAATCAGATGCTGGCCGCACAGGATGTGGCGGTAGTGCATGGCCCTCCCGGTACAGGCAAGACCACTACCCTGGTTCAGGCGGTAAAGCGGCTATCCGAACAGGAGCACAACATCCTCGTGACCGCGCCCAGCAATACCGCTGTAGATCTCTTGGTGGA
>CAZNHN010000074.1:12638-21993 GCA_964572415.1 uncultured Phaeodactylibacter sp. | reverse complement strand
CTTAGCAGATTGGTCAGGTTAGAGTATACCGCGACCATCTTTGCGCCGGGCGTACTACTTTCGCGTATCATCAGCCCGGCGTAGCCGCCGCTCACGCTCTCGATGCGCGCCTGTATGCCGCCGTTGCCGCATAGGGGCACCGTGGCAAAAGCCAGGTTGTCGCTGTTCTGCGGGATGAGATTGTAGCCACCGGTTCGGATTGTAAAATCGCCCCGGTTCGGATTGTTGCCGGCGCAGGGGTCGTAGGCATAATCACTGCCGTTGCCAGGGTCCCCGATATCATTGGCAGCCCATTCAGCCGGCAGGGCATCTCCTTGGTCGACGGTCACGTTGGCGGTACAGTTATCGGTATTGCCACTCGGGTCAGTTACGGTTACCGTTATCGGAAAGGCCTGGCCTTCATCTTCGCAGTCAAAGGTGGTAGCTGAGAAGTTGACGGTCGCTATGCTACAGTTGTCATTACTGTTAATGCTATCGTACACATCACTCTGCTGCAAATCGTACATGCCATCGGGCTGCAACTCGACGGTGGTGCTGAGGCAGACCGCACTGGGGGGGAGGTTGTCCTCTACCGTCACGTTTGCTGTGCAGTTGTCGGTATCGCCATTGACATCAGTAATGGTATAGGTTACGGTATTCCCGCCCACATCGGCACAGTCAAAGCCCATTTTGTCCAGGCTTTCGGAAGCTAGGCCGCACTCGGCGGTGCTGGCACTGCCAATGCTTGCTGGGGTGATGCTAGCGCTGCCATTTGCATCAAGCTGTACGGTGATGTCTTCGCAGGCAGCCATAGGCGGCGCACAGCAGAAGCTGTTCGGGTCCGCTACAGAAACGGTAGAGGTACATTGGTCTGATAACCCGTTGGACTTTGAAGTCACCGTGAGGGTAACGGTATAGGTCTCGCCTACGTCATCGCAGTCAAATTCCGTCATGGAGGCTGAGAAACCCAGCCCGCCGCCCGGTACGGGCCCGTCTGGGCAAACAGCCAAAGAGCCTCCATCGAAGAAGCTGGCATCAACAGTCGTGATGCCATCGCTGGTCAAGTTCACTGTCGGGTCGGCGCATACAGCGGTTGGTACGTTGTTGTCCACTACGGTGACCGTTGCCGTGCAGGTGCTGTTATTGCCATTGACATCGACCACCGTGAGCGTAGAAGTATTGGCTCCTACATTGCTACAATTGAATGTGTTGGGTGCTGCGCTCAGGTTGGCAATACCACAAGCATCATTGGACCCACCATCGATATCAGCCGCTGTGATAGAGGCATTACCCGCGCCGTCAAGCTGTACGGTCACATTTCGGCAAAGGGCGGTTGGTTGCACATTATCTTCTATCATAATGTCAGCCATACAGCTCGCCGTTTGCCCACGGTCATCGGTCACGGTCAGTTGTACAGAAACCATTCCCACATCGGCGCAGGAGAATGACAAGACCGTTTCGGAATTAACATCAAAGTTGAGTGGGCCGCAGCCCGTTGAGCCATCATCTAGATCAGTAACCAACAAGCTGCCATTTCCGTCAGTATCTAAATCGACCGTACGGGGCTGGCATTGGGCGATAACCGGTGTAGGTGTAGACTGAAATTCGTAGGCGCCCATGTCAAAGCCGCTGTTGATAGGCCGTGGATTGCCGTCCAGGTCTATTGCCGGTGCGCCTGTAGAGATACCAGCATCAATGGCGGGTGAGCAAGCTTGTAGCCGGAAATCACCATTGGTGGCGTCTACGAATAGCGGGTCTGAACTGAGGTTGCCTGTACCTGGGTACCCCCCTTCCACAACAGAATACGTGATCGTGGTCGAAGCTCCCTGACCGTTGAAGATCGGACTAGAGTTAAGGTTACCCCAAAAGATGCAGTTGTTTAAGGTGTGATTAGTATTTGAGAAAAATCCACCAATAGCACTTCCACTAAAGGATGAATTTGCAACAAAGGTACAGTTGGAAAGTCTCACTGCCCCACCAAGTGTAAATAAAGCGCCGCCGAAGTCGCCTGATGAATTCTCAAGGAACAAGCAATTGATAAATTCAGGTGAAGCATTTTGATTATATACAGCGGCTCCGCTAAATTCTACTATATCGTTGTTCCTAAAAATACAGTTCTGAATAATCGGTGAGGCAGCGGTATTAAACATACCGGCTCCATCTTGACCATTGACACTGATTTCATTATAAGCATCACTTACCGTAAGCCCATCCAAAACAGCGGTATTATTCAAGCCATTGTTGTAAATGATCCGTCTACTATTGTCTGTTTCCACACCAGGCATGCCGATGTCGCCACTAAGTATTGTCACATTAGCTGCCCAGTCCCGGTCTGTTAAGTTGGGATTGCCGGTGTTTGGGAAGCCACCGTAGATGGCCAGGTCATTTTGCATGGAGAAGGAGGCATCACGGTCGCCAGCGGTAAAGCCAATCCCCTGATCGGGTGTGTACGTCCCCTCGGCTATCCAGATTTGGGTGATTAGCGGTTCGCTGGCGGCGTAGGCCAATGCGTCCTGTAGGTGATTGAAGGCATTCGCCCAGGAAGAACCGTCGTTGCTGCCCGTGGCGTCGTCGTTGACGTAGGCGGCTCGTTGATTTTGGAGGGCACCCAAGTCGATGACCCCGCCAGAGGTACGCGGGTTGCCCGCAAGGTCTATTGCTGCATTATTGACCGTGCCGTTTCCTGCTCCAATGGCGGGAGAGGTGAGGCTCAATTGGAAGTTATCCGCTGCTGCGTCCAAAAATTGAGGATCCTGATCGGATACATTGGTGCAGTCATATCCCGCCGGGCAGCCTCCCTCAATGATGGCATTATTGATGCTCAGCGTGGAGGCATTATTGAAAACCTGAATACCGGTATTGCCCCAAAAAATTGAATTATTGACTACCGTATTGGCATAAAAGTTATTGTATAGTCCCGCCCCGTTGATCAGGCCGGTATTATTGGTAAAGGTGCAGTTGGTGTAGACCGGCGCTGAGTAGAAGTAATTGTATACGGCACCGCCCAGGTTAGCGGTGTTTTCAAAGAAAAGACAGTTGACCACGGTTGGAGCGGCTTCGTAATTGAACATGCCGCCTCCGTTGTGGCGGGCTTCATTCCCGGTAAAGGTGCAATTGCGGATGGTGGGGGCAACTCCTTTGTTCAGTACCCCTCCGCCCCGTTCGTGAGGGAGGCGCTCTCCATTTGCAAGTCCACCGCTGATGGTGAAGCCGTCGAGCACGGCCGTTGCGTCCAGCCCGTTTTCGTTGTTGAATACCACATGCAGGCTATTCTCGCTATCCAGCAGACCGTCTTTGTCAATATCTCCACTTAAAATGGTAGGGTTGCCGTCGATATCACGTTCATCGACATCAAAGTCGGCGGGTTCGTCCCCGGCAAAACCACCGTAGATTGTTAGGTTGTTGCGCAGCTGAAAGGCAGCCATCCGGTCCCCATCGGTGTACCCGCTTCCTTCATCCGGATAGTAGGTACCCGCTGCTACCCAAATTTCTGCGCCGCTGCCAGACAGGCTTTTAAAGGACAGCGCATCCTGCAGGGAGGTGTACGCATCGGCCCAACTTGTGCCATTATTTGCGCCCGTTGCGCTGTCATCCACATAGATGGCAGGGCCCTGCGTAGCCAGGCGGATATCAATCTGAGCGGTAGAAACACAGCCGGCGGCGGTTTCGTCACGCACGTAAAGGGTGGTGTTTTCGTTGATATTGACGGGCGTGGAAGCTGCATTGGGAAAACTGCCCGGGCTTGTGCCCCACGTCAGGGTGCCTAATACCGTGCCGCCCACCAAATCTTGGATATTCAGGTTTTGCCCGTCGCTTAAAGCTACCTGATTATCAACCAGGTCGATAGTGAGGGTGTCTGCTACACCGGTTATCGTAAGAGAATTAAAATTACTTGTTCCGGTTTCTCCTGAGCCCACAATATTTGGGGCATCCGGGATGACGGTGTAGGTGCCGTGGCAGGGGATAGTAAAGGGCCCGGTCGCATTGGGGTAAGTGGTGTTGGTAGAAATGTTTTTCCACTGCAAGGGAAAGTTGTCTGACTTGGAAATCAGGGTATTCCCGGATTGAAAAATGCGGGGGAGTGTACGGGGTTGACAATTATTAGCTACACGCTCCCCATCGCAGGTGGAAGGTAATACCGAAAAGGGGTTAAAGGCTATATCCCGTTTGAATACCGTCCAGCTTTCCGGGACAAAATCGAATTGGTTATTAAAAAGCCGGGTAGTAAGGCCGCCGTCGTTTTGAATATTTGGCACATTACCTTCGAATGCGTTGTTAGAAAGGTCTAAGAAACCCAGTTCTAATAAACTTGGGATCCCTTTATCCAGTACGCTTCCTGAGAGGTTGTTATTACTGACGCTGAGAGAAACCAACGAGGATAGGCATTCTACATTGGGTAATGGCCCTACCAGATCATTAAACCTAGAGAGCGTTAAAAATTGCAGCGTTTCAAATACGCTAAAGTCACAGAATGGGGCGAATTCTCCCACTATCTGAATGGTTTCACTTCCCGCAAACTCGAAGGTGGAAATTATTGTGTTGGCATTGGCACATTCTATGCCCGGATAGTTGCAAATGTCTCCAATCACCGTGACCTGCTGCTGATCATAATTCATGGGGAAGGGCGGGTTGCCGGTAGTGGACCAGTTAGCCCCGTCCATCATTACGACCCAGCTGATAAATTCTTCGGTATCGGTAGGGCTGAGTTGGGCGTGTGCAATGCCGAGTGAGGAAAAAAAGGAAAAAACCAGGCTAAGCACATAAAGTGGCAAAGCGCGGTGGCGAGTAGTCAATGGTATCATGAGAAAGTGAGGTTTGTAAAATAGTACTTGATCACTGTTTTAGAGTGCCTGCAAGAACGGGAGACCGCGTAGGAATGGGGTGGACTTATCCGCCGGAAGGGTGGACAAATCGGCAAAACGAACTGATTATGTGCCAGGTATGACCAAATGTAAGAACGAAGGGGTTACCGCTTCCCAACTTTGCTAGGCGGCATACCGTACGCCTTTTTGAAGACCCGGCTGAAGTACTTGGGGTCATCAAATCCGGAAGCGTAAGCCACTTCGCTGACGTTTTTGTCCGTGGTTTCCAGCATCAATTTGGCTTTAGCCAGCCGCGTTTCCCGGATGATAGCCGAAGGGGTTTGATCAATGAGGGCGGTCAGCTTGCGGTGGAGTTGCCGGGGGCTCATGGAGAGTTGTTGGCTGAGGGTCTCTACTGTAAAAGTGGTATCATCCAGATGCGTTTGAATGATGTCTCGGACTTTTTGCAGAAACGCTTCCTCGATGGCTTCCGTTGCGGAAGGGGTCTGAACAGGAGGCTTTGAGCCTTCGACGCTTTGCGGGTGTCCCTGTTGGAATTTTAGTTGCAGCTTCCGGCGTAGTTCGATGAGGTTGTCGAGCGTAGCGCGCAACTCGGCTTCGTGGAATGGCTTGGTCAGGTAGGCATCTGCCCCACGTTGCAGACCAGCGATACGGTGCTCTACCTCCGCTTTGGCCGTGAGCAATACAATGGGAATATGGCTGGTACGGAGGTCGTTCTTTAGGTTTTCGCAGACCTCAAAACCATCTTTTTCGGGCATCATGACGTCCGAGACGATGAGGTCGGGTACGTTTTCCAGTGCCTTTTCAATACCGATCCTGCCATTCTGTGCAAAGTCGAGCTGGTAGTGCGTGCTCAGGCAGTCGCGCAGATATTCAGCTACATCGGGATTATCTTCGACGATGAGAATTTGATGAGCGGTGCGTGCCGCTTGCCGGTCTGGTACAGCATGTTTTTCATGCTGATCCAGGGGTTTCACAACAGGAGGCGCTGTTAAAGCGGCTCGCTGTGTAACAGGCAGCAATACGGTAAAAGCTGTTCCCTGGCTGGGTACACTTGCCACTTGTATGCTGCCGCCCATCATTTCCACCAACTCTTTGGTCAGGGCCAAGCCTATACCAGTACCGCCCATATTATGCTGTTGCGAATGCTGTGCCTGATAGTAACGGTCAAAAATGTAGGGCAGGTCCTCTTTTGCAAGGCCGATTCCTGTATCTGATACGGTTAGCTTAAGACGCTTTTCGGCCACCACTGCCTGCATACGGACTTCTCCGCCGGCCGGGGTGAATTTGATAGCATTAGACAGGAGGTTATACACGATCTGCAGCAGCCGTTCCGGATCGTAATCCATCACCAAACCCTTTGTATCCATATCTGTGTAAAGCCCCACACCCTGGTTTTCCGCCAACGATTGCAGGCTTTCAGCAATGTACCGCAGAAAGGGCATAACGTCTCCCTGCACATAGTTGATCCGCAGCGTATCGGATTCCAGTTTGGATAAATCCAGAATTTGGTTGATCAGGCGAAGCAGGTGTTCGCCGTTGCGCCGGATGAGGCTCAGCTTGCCTTGCAGGGGGTGGGCGACTTTGGTTTCCAGCTGATCTGAAGTACCCAGGATAACGGTTAGGGGGGTCCGGAATTCATGGGTGATATTGGTGAAAAACCGGTTCTTAAACTCATCGAGTTCCCGCAACCGACGGGCTTCTGCAGCGGCCAGCTTCCGGTTCAGGTCATAACGGCTAAGCCCAAGGAGCACCAGCAGCCCAGCCAGGGCGTAACTTGCATAAGCCCACCAGGTCGCCCACCAGGGTGGACGGATGACTATAGACAAGGTGGCCGGTTCTTCTGTCCAAACGCCGTAACCGTTTCTGCCCTTTACCGCAAACAGATAGCGCCCGGGGGCCAGGTTGGCGAAACGCACAGTGCTTTCGCCCCCTGTATTGATCCAATTGGGTACCTGCCCGGCTGGTGTCAGGGCGTATTCGTATTGAATGGACTTCGGATGGCGATAGTCCAGAAGAGCATAGGAAATTTCGAGGTTGTTTTCTTTATGAGAAAGAGATAGCTTGCTGTCTTTCCAATGCTGCTGTGGGATGGCCGTCATAGTGGCACCGGTTTCGGCAGACAAACAAGCGATGTCCGATAAAAGCAGCGTAGAAGGAGCACTTTGAGGGCTGGAAATCAGCTCCGGTGCAATACTCCGCAATTCTTTGTGGCTGGCAAAAAGGATTTCGCCGGTCTCTGGATGAACGGCGATGGCTTCGTTGTAGGGCTTTGGCACACTGATTTGAGGAAAGATTTGGACCGTTTCTGTGCTTGGGTCAAAACTGGATACCGCCTGGTTTTGATTCAGCCAGATGATGCCGGTACTATCCATCACCATATTTGAGATTTCGTAGTCGGGCAATCCCTCAGCAACCCCAAAGGATTCAAACTGCCGGGTATCAGGATCAAAGCGCTCCAGAAAGTTTTTTCCCCGGGAAATCCAGATATGCCCCTGCTTATCAATCAGCAGCCCCCAGGTATAATTGCTGGAAATACCATGTTTGCGACCTTGCTCATACAGGAAGCGCTGTACCTTTCCTGTTGTCTTGTCAATAGCATTCAGCCCGTTTTCCGCTCCTGCCAGCCAAATTGTGTTATTGGCATCTACAGCAATACCTGCCAATAAATTAGAAGGCAAACTGTTTTGGCCGGAAGGCTGGTATGACCACTGATCATATTTCCTGGCTCTACCCGTCTGTATATTAAAACCCGCCCCGAGAAGCCGGAACAGCCCTTCGCCCCAGGTAGAAACCCATAAGTCCCCATCGTGATCGATTGCGGCATAGGTGGTTGTGGGAAAAGACCGCACAGTGGCCTCGCCCAGCTGAACCGGCCAGTAGGCTTCCGTCTCCCGGTCAAAAACAAAAAGTCCCTGACTGGTACAAACAATCAAATAGCGGTCGTCCCATGCAGTGGCGAAATGACAGAACTCCACAGGCATTACCTTTTTCAGGTCTCCGGATTTCGGATCACACCGGAGCAGCCCTAAACTTGTTGATAACCAGAATAGGCCATCTTTTCCAATTATGATTTGATTGGTAGACAAGGGCCCGTCACCAACGCCCTGCAGGAGCGCAACCTGTCCTTTTTCCTGAGCCGGATCAAAGGTATACACCCCGCTCTGATCGTTGGAAGGCAACCATATCAGGCCACTCCTGTCTTTGAAGAGGCTATGAACCCTGCGGATGGTGTCTCCGCTTTCAATATCCAGGGCTGCATATTTTTTGTACTGTCTTCGGTCTGCAGATACCCGCCAGATGCCATCACCGGAAGCCACCCACAGATTTCCGGATTGGTCTTCAATAATATCGTAAGGCTTGACCGGTGGAGCACCTGCTGATATCGGTAGGCTTACCGGTTTCAGTTGTTGGCTTTTGGGATTGAAATTCCAAAGTCCGTCCTGACCGGGCATCCCCATCCAAAGTTGCCCGCTTTGGTCCTGGCAGAGGGTTTTGAACGTAGCGTATGTAGTATTAACGCCGCCACGGAGCGTATCTCCTGAGGGTGACAGCAGAGGGAAATACTGCCAGCACCGCGCTTCTTTGTCGTAGTATTCAAAACCGGCGGTAGTGATTACGTAAACTTTATCATCGTCAACCACCAGGGAGGAAACCGGCGCTCCCTGCAGCGCACCGGGAATTCCAGGCTCCGGCAACATTCGTATGGCCTGCTCTGTATCGGGGTTGAAAACATTCAGTCCGGCGGTGCTTCCAATCCAAAGCAGTCCTGCATCATCTCTCTCCAAAAACAACAGGTCATCGGTACTAAGGGTCGTACTGTCTTTGGCATTATACCGGAAATGCGTGAAGGTATTCGTTTTCGGTTGGTAGGCATTGAGCCCCCCTTTCCGGGTGGTGATCCAGAATACCCCATCATCATCCTGAATGATGTCCTTAACCTGATTGGAAGAAAGCGAATTCAGGTCAAAAGGATTCGATTGGATCCGCTTGAGGGCTGCACCATCGTACCGCATCATACCACCATTGGAGAGGAACCAGATCAGGCCGTCTCTATCCTGGAACATATTGTCAAACCCAATATATTCGGTCAACCCCTGTGTTTGGCGGGGCATGCGCTTAAAGTAGAGGGGTTTAGGGCTGACCTGCGCATAACTGCTGACCAGCATAAAGCAAAATGCAATGAAACCTGAAACCCTTATTTTCATTGTTGACTGTCCACTTCGCTATTGGTAATAAGTAGGGGGCTGGGGTGAAAGTCTGATTCACAAAAAAACGAAGAAAATGAACAACCGGAGAAAGAATCGGGCACTGCTTTGAAAGTAAACAGTACCTGTATTAAACACAATACCGATAGAACTCTTTTTTTTCAGGTTGAGGCGGTGGCTCTGTACCTTGCATCAAGCCCAGGATTACCGTTTGGCGGTAGGACTCGAAATCAAAATCACTGACCGCTTCTTTTTTAGGTTGTTTTGACATAACCGTGTATCTACTTTTGTCACAGACACAGTTCAGTGGCCATTCCCTTGCGCTCTACCCAAGACTGAACCCAC
>CAZNHN010000074.1:7405-12628 GCA_964572415.1 uncultured Phaeodactylibacter sp. | reverse complement strand
CAAGTTAGGGCATACTACTAAGGCAAGCCTACGCTCAAAGTATACCCTAACGGCACTGCGCTCTACCCAGGACTGAACCCACGGCACCGCTCGCCACTTTAACCTTTATCCTTTTCACTTTAACCTTTTTACCCTTCCCACCCGCAAGCTGGAGCAAACTCCCCAACGCCGCCAACCCTCAAAGTGCACCCCAGCAGCCCAACTTAGTCGACCTCGTAGAGCGTCGAATATTAGTCACCTCACACCACTTCCGGTTTTCCGACCTCGTAGAGTGTCGAACCTTTCCCCGCCCCAGACAAAAAAACTGCAGCCCGGACACCCCCGAACTGCAGTTCCAACCTAAAAAACAAGACTTAGCTTACTGCCGCACCACCTTCAGCACCTCCCGGTAGCCATCTTCTGTGAAGACCTCCAGGAAGTACAAGCCCGCAGGAAGAGCACCGGCATCCCAGTCCAGCTCCCTCTCCCCTGCCCGCAGGGGCTGTTGGGCAATGCGCTGCCCAAACTCATTGAGCAGCGTAGCCTGCCCTTCGGCGGGCAGCGGCTTGCTGAACTGCAGGGTAAAATGGTTCCGTACCGGGTTCGGCAGCACGCTTGCTTTAATAACCTCAGGGGTTTCAGCTTCCCAAAAAATACCATTAGGCGCAGACAGGTTCTGCCCGCCCTGGCTTTGGTAGTTCACCCGGCCAAAGACTGCGGAAGCATCGCCGTTGGGGTCAGTGGTAAAGACCGCCAGCCCCATTTCAACACAGTTGTCCATTGGCAGGTAGACCTGGTGAAATAGCGTCCAGTTGCCGCCATTGCTGTTGCGGTAGAATGCACGGATGTAATCCCCCTGACGGACCAAACGCAGCCATTTCGGGAAGGCTGCAAAAAGGGTGCCGCTGGTCCGGGGGCCGTTCGTCACGTAGCGGATTTCCCGCCGCAGCAGATTCGTCAGGTTGGAATAGATAGCATACATCTTGGAGCCCGGGTCACTGCTTTCCCGGATCATCAGTCCGGCGTAGCCTCCAACCACGTCTTTGATGCGGGCCTGAATGCCGCCGTTGCCGCACAGGGGCACACTGGCGAAGGCCAGGTTGTCGCTGTTCTGCGGGATGAGGTTGTAGCCTCCGGTGCCGATGGTAAAGTCACCCTGATTGGGGTTGTTGCCGGCGCAGGGGTCGTAGGCGTAGCTGCTGCCATTGCCCTGATCGCCGATGTCGTTGGCGGTCCATGGGAAGGGCAGTTCGTCACCAACTCCTACGGTTACGATAGCCGTGCAGTCATCCATATTACCGCTGGGGTCTTCAATGGTGACCATAACCGGGAAGTCCAGCCCGGCATCATCGCAGGTGTAAGTAACACCCGGGAAGCTCACGGAGCTGATGCTGCAGTTGTCGCTGCTGTTTGCCGCATCGAATACATCACTTTCCAGTAGTGTGTAAGCACCATTTGCACCCAATTCAACGGTAGAACTCAGGCAAGCCCCAGTCGGTGAAATCTTATCCTCAACGGTTACTGTAGCTGTACAGGCATCACTCTCTCCATTTACATCCGTGATCGTATAGGTAACTGTATTCTGACCGATATCGGCACAGAAGAAGTCTTGTTCGCTAATCATTTCAGATTGCAGCCCGCACTCCGCTGTACTCTGACCGCCAATCTGGGCTGCCGTTAGCGGGACAATAGAGCCGTTGGGGCCAAGCTGGACTGTAACGTTGGTGCAAATGGCTTCAGGAGGGGCACAGCAAAAGCTATTGGGGTCCGCAACGGTCACGTTGGCGGTACAAGTTGCCATTTGGTTGTTGCTCTGAGCGGTCACCGTAAGGGTAACAGCGATCGTACTGCCTACATCACCACAGTCAAAATCAGTCTGTGTAGCGGAGAAACTTGTATGACCACAGGCTGCGGAAGATCCCCCATCAAAGAAGCTCGCCGCTACAGAAGTGGTGCCATCGCTGGTCAGGTTGACTGTTGGATTAGCGCACAAGGCGGTCGGCGGGTTGTTGTCCTCCACAGATACGATACTGGTGCAAGTATCCTGATTCCCTAGGACATCGGTTACAGTGAGCAAGACCGCATTACTGCCTGTATCCGAACAATCAAAGTTTAGGGAAGCGGCATTATCGACCATAAATGAGAGAGAGCTACATCCGGTGGATCCGCTATTAAGGGCTGAGGCTGGCAAGCTGCCTGTTCCTTCCATACCAAGGCTGACCGTCTGGTTTTGACAATTGGCAACAACCGGCGCGCACTCGCCGGGCGCCGTCATGCCCACCTGTGCGCTACTGCTGCGGCAACCGTTGGCGCTAAGCACAGAGGCGAGTATGGTCTGCGCCGGGCCGTCCTGATCGTATACCGGCAGGTCGCTGCTCCAGGTTGTACCATTGTCCGTAGAATATTCCAGAGTGCCGCCAGTGCCGCTGACCGTACCGATGGTGATACTGCCGCCACTCAGCACGCAATCGGTACAGGTGCTGTTGGTGATGGACAGGGTGCCGGTGGGGGCTGCGGGCGTTACGCATTCGCCGGGCGCCGTCACGCCTACTTCCATAATAGGACCACGGCAGCCGTTGGCGAGCAGAATGCTCGCTAAGATGGTCTGCGCGGGGCCTGTCTGATTGTAGGTAGGCAGAATATTGCTCCAGGTCGTGCCCCCATCAGTAGAATACTCAGTCGTTTGACCGGAACTGCCGGAAATACCAATAATCTCGATGCTACCGCCGCCGACCATACAGCCGGTGCATATACTGTTAGTGATCTCAAGGGTGACATTAGGTGTCACCATGGGGGTATTACATACGCCGGGCGCCGTCATTCCCACCTGTGTGCTACTGCTGCGGCAACCATTAGCGCTAAGCACGGAAGCGAGGATAGTCTGTGCCGGGCCATCCTGATCGTAGGAGGGCAGGGTGCTGCTCCAGTTCGCGCCGTTGTCGGTGGAGTATTCGAGGGTGCCTCCGCTACCGCTGACAGAGCCGATGGCGATGCTGCCGCCGGAGAGGCTACAGTCGGTACAGGTGCTGTTGGTGATGACTAACTCACCCGTCGGCGCAGTGACCGTAGTCGGCTGCACTCCCGTCACCCAATTGGAGGTATTGCCCGACAGGTTAAAGTTACTGAGTATGCCATTAAAGGTGCCGGGGTTGGCGGCATTGACCATTGTGCCTATGCCAGAGTTGCTGCCGTTGGCGATGCCGTGATTGAACTGGTAATAAAGCAGCAGGCCCGTCTGCGGTAAGCCGAGTTCACCGCATAGCCCGTTCTGTATTTCGGTCTGGGTGCGAGCCACATTCCAGATGCGCACTTCATCCAGGGTCCCTTCCATAAATTCTGAATTTCCAAAAAGTGACCCTAAATACCATTGTGAACTGATATTGGGAAGAGGGTTATCAGAGCTGTTGCGTTGGGCGACGAGCTGTCCGTCCAAGTACGACCTGAAGCCGTTGACGGTGTTGCGCTCCCAGGTCATGGCGACATGGTGCCAGTTGCCATCGGTAACGGCAGCGCCCACGGGCAAACCATTGGTACCGCCATCGTTGGATAAAATGTGCTGAAAAGGAGCGCCGCCCCAGCCCGCCACTATCCATTGGCCACTCAAATCCTGCAGGCGCACGGCAGATTCCAGATTGCTGCCTTTGAACCAGTACTCGATGGTAATGGCGTCGCCGCCGGTTAGGGCTACCAAATTGCAATTGCCATCCACGTTGTAGATTGATACGAAGTCGTTGGTACCGTCAAAATGAAGGCCGTTGTCGCTGGTGACAGGAGGAGTGGGAAACGGCTGTGGATTTGCGTTTCCCTGGAATTCATAGGCACCCATGTCCACCGTACCTCCGTTGTAAAAGCGATCATTACCATCCAGGTCGGTGGTGATACCGGCAGGTACGGCGCTGTCGAGGCCGTTGTCAATGGCACAAGAAGTGGACTGCAGGCGCAGGTCGCCATTGGCAGGATCGACAAAAAGCGGATTCACATCCAGGTTGCCTGTTCCGCCGTAGCCCGGGATAATGGAATACGTGACAACAGATTTGTCACTCGTCAAATTATGGGTTCCCCAGATGATACAGTTGGTCATGGATGGGAATCCCGCAGCATAATGAAATTCACCCCCAGAATTGCCGGAAAAAGTACAGTTTACGAAAATTGGGATACCGGAAAGACCGGTATACCCCCCTCCGCCAAAAGAAGCGGCATTCCCTGAAAAGGTGCAGTTCGTCACCCTGGGGAAACCGTCGGTAAAGTAAATCCCACCTCCAAAAGAAGCCGAATTCCCTAAAAAGGTGCAGTTCGTTATCGTGGGGGAGCCAAGGTTGTTACATATCCCGCCTCCACGACCATCAAGCCCGCTACCATTCGCATTCCCGCCGGTGATGGTGAAGCCGTCGAGTATGACGGTGACATCATCTGGCGCGTTGTTGTTATTGAAAACGACGTGGTAGGAGTTGTCCACATTACCAGCCGCACCGATGTCCCCGCTGAGGATGGTCTCATTGGCTACCCAGTCGCGCTGACTGAGCATGGTTTCCGTACCGGCAAAACCGCCATAAAGAGACACGTTGGTTTCCAGCACAAAGGAAATGCTGCGGTCGGTGCCGGATGTGGGCTTATAGGTGCCGGCAGCGACCCAGATTTCGGTGATGCCGGAGCAGGTGCCGGCCAGCGCCAGGGCGTCCTGCAAGTCGGTGAAGGCGTTTGCCCAAGAGGTGCCGTCGTTACTGCCTAATGCACTGGCATTGACAAAGATGGTGTTGCCACTCGTCAGGCATTGCGTACAAAAATCGTAGGTCTGCTGGAATTCATAAGCGCCCATATCGACGGCATTGGCTCCGGTAGCGTCAAATATCCGGGGGTTGCCGTCCAGATCAGTAGTCGTGCCAGCGGGTACAGCGGCGGTGTTGCCGGCATCAATGGCTGGGGAACCGATCAGCAGGGCATGGGTCAGGGTTGGGCCGCCGTTGTCAGCCAATGGGCCAAGCAGGGCATCAACGCCGATCAGGTCACCTTCCACCGGGTTGCAGCTGTCGTCCTGGAACAGGTTGTGCCCCAGGGAAACCACATTGCCTGTAACACCTGATGCAAATTTCTCACAGGCGTACCACTGATTACCGGAGATGATGGTATTCGAGAGCGTCAGCGTCGGGATAAAGGCCGTCTGCGCGGCCGCATTGTTGGCCGATTCCGGCACCACCACGCCCTCAATCTGACCAGTTCCGAAACGACTGCCGTTGCGCGAGATGC
>CAZNHN010000074.1:0-7395 GCA_964572415.1 uncultured Phaeodactylibacter sp. | reverse complement strand
TTCATCCAGGTTGCCCATGCCAACAAATCCACCCTGTACGATGGAATGCGTCACCGTGGGGTTAGCAAAATTTTGGAGAAATATTCCAGTATTGTTTCCCCACACAATACAATTGGTCATCGTAACCGGATTGGAGCCAAAAAACCACAGGGTACCTTTAGTGACTGCAGAATTGCCGGAAAAGGTGCAATTGATAATCGTCGATGAAGAGTTGGTATTCCTTATGGCACTGCCATCCCTGGCACTATTGTTATAAAAAACACAATTATCAACCGTAGGTGTCGAATTGTCTGTGGAAATCCCACCGCCAACATCAGGGGTTGAATTATTTAAAAAAGAGCACCTGACAATGAGAGGCGAGGCTGACGACCTAATGGCTATACCTGCACCAGCACTCTGTACCTGGTTATCCCGAATAACGCAGTTTGCTATGGTTGGGGCTCCACCAACAAGCAGCATTCCTCCTCCAAGGCTATTCGGAGTACTTTGGAAATTAGAAAACCCATCCGAAATCGTAAACCCATCCAAAGTTGAACTGGTAATACTGCCATCGCCTCTAACTACGTGATGACTGTTGTCTGTATTGTCCCCTATGGTGCCTATATCCCCACTGAGAATGGTTGGGTTGGCTACCCAGTCGCGTTGGCTGAGCATGCTTTCTGTACCGTCAAAGCCGCCATACAGGTCTACACCGTTTATCAATACGAAGGAAGTGTTGCGATCGGTACTCGTGGTGGGTTTGTAGGAACCGGCTGCTACCCAGATTTGATTCACACCAAGACAGGAATTTGCTAATCCGAAGGCATCCTGGAGATCGGTAAAGGCGTTTGTCCAGGAGCTGCCCGTATTGTTGCCAGTAGCCGCAGCATTTACGTAAAGTACGCTGGGCGCCTGACACCCCATGCTTCCCACGAAGTTGGAGACGTTACCATTGCGTGCAAAGTTTCGCAAAAGCCCCGGCGCGGCGGGATTTACCGTATTAGCGATGACCTCAATCCCTGAATTATCTCCGCCCGCTGTTCCATGATCAAAGTCAAAGGCATGGAGCAGACCGGTCTGGGACGCGGGGTTCATACCTGCTGCGCTCTGTTGTATTTCAGCAGTGGATCGGGCTACCGTCCAGACCCGCACCTTTTCCAGCGTACCATTCATGAACTCTCCGGTACCATTGAAGCAGCCCAGGAAGAATCCGGTATTGAACGCAGGAAGTGGGGTGTTCGAAGACTGTCTTTCGGCAACCAGAGCCCCATCTAGGTAAGACTTGAAGCCGTTGGGTGTATTGCGCTGCCAGGTAAAGGCGATGTGGTGCCATTCTCCATCATCGAAACCGGTACCAACGGCTATCCCGTTTGTGCTGCCGTCGTTGGAGAGGATATGTAATGGTGGATTGGTGGTGCCGCCCGTCCAGCCAGCGACGATAAATTGACCCCCAACTTGATATCGTACGGCAGATTGCAAGTTCGTACCCTTAAACCAGTACTCTACGGTAATGGCGTCGCCACCAGGGAATAAATTATTGGTACCGCAGGCAGTGTATACGCTGACGTGATCATCTGTACCATCGAAGTTCAAGCAGTTGTTCGTGGTAGTAGGTGATGGGGATGGAGGATTGCTAACAAAGCTACCTTGGAATTCAAAGGCACCCATATCTACCGTGCCACTATTGAAAAAACGGTCGTTGCCGTCAAAGTCCGTTGTAATACCTGAGGGTACCAAGCCGTTGAGCCCGTTATCGATCGCACAGGAACTGGCCTGTAGCCGCAAATCGCCTGCTGTGCCAAGGCCTACCGGCGGCTGACTAACGAAGGCCGGGTCGAGGTTAAGGATACCCGCTCCCGCACCTGGTCCGGCATAGCCACCCTGAACGATAGAATAGCTAACGTTACAGTCGCCGTTGATACCGGAGGTGTTTCCCCAAACGATGCAGTTGTTGAGCACGGGGAAAAAGAAATTATTATTGGTACTCAAAGCGCTGCCGGAGTTTCCTGAAAAGGAACAATTCGTAAGAATCGGGGCAGAATTAACACAGTTCACACCACCACCACTATTAGAGGCCGAATTACCCAAAAAGATACAATTGGTGAGCACCGGAGCATCAGCAGAGACGTTAATCATACCACCACCATTCACTGCGGTGTTGCCCGCAAATAAACAATTGATATAGGTGGGTGAGGCAATGGCATTATAGGCTCCGCCTCCGGTGGCGGCAGCCGAGTTATTGATAATATAGCAGTTGGCAATGGTTGCAGAGCTGGAGGTATTTAAAATTCCACCTCCATTGTTCTGATTTGAACCGCTTCCGTCTGCATTGCCACCGTTGATCGTAAACCCATCAAGTACGGCAGTGGCATTTAGACCTGTCGCTGAGTTATCAATGACGTGGTAGGAATTATCTCCATTTCCCGGACTACCGATGTCCCCACTCAGGATAGTCACGTTCGTGACCCAGTTCCGTTCACTCAGCATGGTTTCTGTTCCTGCAAAGCCACCATAAATCGCAAGATTTTCCTTCATCTGAAAAGAGAGGGTCCGGTCATTGCTAGCGGTGGGCTTGTACGTGCCGGCAGCCACCCAGATTTCGGTTACATTCGTACAATTGGTCCTTGCTTCAAGGAGTGCATCCTGCAGGTCCGTGTAAGCATCCGCCCAGGAGGTGCCATCGTTGAACCCGGAGTTGGCATCGGCATCAACGTAGAACCTATTGTTGGTTGGGCACTGCGACCACAACACTGGCAAAGCAAACCAAAAGGCAAATAGAAAAAGTAGTGTTTGTTTCGTCTTACGGTTACTCATTTCTTCAGATTTAAGGACAGTTGGGGTCGTAGTTCCCCGAATTGATTTTAATTTTTATTTCTACAGCTTCATCCAATTATATCCACTGTTAGAGGGGTGCTGGTACTGGAATTTCCTGATGGACCAAGGTCGGTACAACTCCTCTTGCAGGGTTATTTAGTTCGTAGCAAATGTTTGTCAATCCGTTGCATGAGGCATAAGAAAAATCGGTCAATCCGTTGCATCAGATAACCTCGAAAAAGCCCTAACTTATTGAATAGCTGTTACTTCCTGGTTGCGCTCGGCGGAATGCCGAAAGCTTCCTGAAAAGACTTCGAAAAGTGGGAAACATCCTTGTACCCGACGGCCCAAGCCGCCTCCGATACGTTGATGCCTGTGGTTTCCAGCAGTGCCTTAGCCTGTTGCAGGCGGTGGTTGCGGATAAAGTCGGAGGGCGAACGGCCCGAGACCGCCTTCAGCTTGCGGTAGAGCTGCGAGCGGCTCATGCCTACCTTCTGGCACAATTGCGGCAACGAAAAGCCCTCATCTGCATAGTGCTCCTCAACGATAGCTCGCACCTTCTGTAGGAAGGCGTCCTCTACTGCTATGATCTCTTGCGAAATAGGTGCTTCTGGCGCAGGTTCGTTAACGGGCAGTTCTCCCACGACCGACCGGGCAAAGTAGGCGGCCATGCGCTTTTGCCGTTCCAACAGCATCTCCAAGCGTACGAGCAGCTCTTCCTTATCGAATGGCTTGGTGAGGTAGGCGTCGGCGCCGCGCCGCAGGCCGCTGATTTTGGAGGCCGCGTCGGCCTTGGCGGTCAGCAGTATGAAGGGGATATGGCTGGTGCGCTCGTCGTGCTTGAGGGTATCGCAAACCTCGAAGCCGTCCTTCTCCGGCATCATCACGTCACTGATGATAAGATCAGGGATATTTTCCAGGGCCTCGGCTATGCCCAGCGCGCCATTAGGGGCTAGGGTGAGCGCAAACCGGCCCTCCAGGCAGGACTGAATGTAGAAGGCCACATCTTCGTTGTCTTCGATGAGCAGCAGCTGGGGCAAGTCAGAGCCGCCGCCTTCAGGCCGCCGCACCATCTGTGCCATCGGGCGGTCGGGCAGCGGTGCGGGCGCACCAGGCTCCGTACGGTGCGCCTGGGCGGGCGGGGCCTGCCGGGTGATGGGCAGAGCCACCGTGAACTCCGTGCCCTTGCCCTCCTGGCTGCTGACCGATATCTGCCCGCCCATCAACTCCACCAGCTCTTTGGTCAGCGCCAGACCCAGTCCGGTGCCTTCGGCGGCCCGGGTCGCGGTGTTGTCCACTTGGTAGAAACGGTCGAAAATGCGCGGCAATTGGCGGGCTGAGATGCCGATGCCGTTGTCCCTGACCTTGAGCAGCAGCGTATCACCTTCTTCCCGCAGGTGCAAAATGACCTTCCCCCCTTGGGGCGTGAACTTGATGGCATTGGACAGTAAATTAGTGACAACGTTATGCAGCTTCTCCTCGTCTAAATCCATAAGGAGCCGTTCGGTCTCCATGTAGGCGACCAAATTGATTTGCTTGCCGGCCGCATAAGACTGAAAAGACTCCGTCAGGTACTGCATGTAGGGCACGATGTCCGTCAGAGCAAGGTCGAGCTTGAGCTGCCCGGCTTCGAGCTTGGCAAGATCGAGTATCTGGTTGACCAGGCGGAGCAGGCTCTTGGCGTTGCGCCTTAGCACCTCTCGTATGCCCGAGGGCTGGTCTATCTGGTCGGCCAGGCCCAATATGACAGTGAGCGGCGTGCGGAACTCATGGGTAAGGTTGGTGTAGAGGCGGTTCTTGAAATCATCTAGTGTTTTCAGGCGGAGGGCTTCCTGACGCTCAAACTGCAGTTGGGTCCGCAGCCACCAACGCCAACGTAGGAAGCGGTACAAGGCATAGCCAGCACCGGTAGCCAGCACGAGGTAGGCAAGGCAAGCCCAAAGCGTGCGCCACCAAGGCGGCCGGAGGTGTATTTCCACAGCAGCAGGCACTTCATTCAAGACCCCATCGTTATTGGCTGCCATAACTTTGAAGCGGTATTTACCGGGGGGGATATTGGTGTAGTAAGCAAAGCGTTCTTGGGCAGTGGCTGAGACCCATGAGTCTTGATAACCTTCCAACTGATAGCGGAAAGTATTCTGGTTGGGATCGAGGTAGTTCAGAGCAGTGAAAGCAAAGGAAAAGCTGTGCTGCCAATGAGCCAGGGTTATTTTTTCTACAGCCTCTATGCCAGTGGTCAGGGGCGAAGCAGTGGACAGGGTATCGCCAGAACTGCCACGTATGGGCACAGATTGGTTGAACAGCTTGAAATCGGTAAAGGCGACCGGTGGCGCTTTCCTGTATGTCTGTATGCTGTCTGGGTGGAACGTTATCAAGCCTTGAGTAGTGCCGAAAAATAGCCGCCCCCCGGAAGATTGGGCCACAGCCCTGGAGCACTCGAAGCTGCGCAAATCGCCCAGTTTAAAATAGCTGTCAGATTCCTCTGTGCTGGGGTCAAACCTCGATAGCCCGCGGGCTGTACCCAGCCAGAGGTTCCCTTTTCGATCCTCAGCAATGCTCAAGACCCAATCGTCAGCCAGCCCCTGTGTTCTATCCCACTTTTTGGTATGCCCGCTCTCAAGGTCAAAGTGCAAAAGCCCGTACTGTGTGCCTAGCCACCACCCACCCTGACTGCTGGGGTGCAGAGCATGGATAAAATCCTGACGCGCTAACCCTTCGACGGGGAAATGCTCAAAAGTTTGTTCCACTTCCCTGTAGCGATACAAGCCGTTTGAAGTGGATATCCAGATTTGCCCCTTTTTGTCTTGCCCAAAAGCAATCGCCCACTTGCCCATGCCCCCCTCACGGTCCAGCTCGTCAGGGAAAGTCTGGAAGGAGGCCGTTGCCGGGTCATACAGCACAGGCCCCAAGTCGGTTGTCCCTATCCATATCCGTCCTTTCGCATCTTCGAACAAAGCCCATACTGCCTTGCCTTTAAGCAGCTCCGAAGCCACTGGTCGGACAGCATTGGCTAATCGATCTAGCACGAACAAGCCTGCCGTCCAGGTAGCCACCCATATTCCACCAGTGCGGTCTTCAAGTACGGCGGTCACGTCATCAGCGGGCAAAGCAGGAGATTGGCCCGAACGGTAATGCGTCCATTGGCCAGACCGGTAGACGCCCAAGCCTGCACCATCAATCCCCGCCCACAGCTGTCCGTCCTTACTGACGCACAGCCCTTGTACAGTACCCCTGCCGATACTGCCGGCAGCACCTGTGGGCTGGAACAGCTGAAAAGGTTTGGCGTCCGGGTGGCAATAACTGATGCCATCGTGCGTACCCACCCAAATACCGCCCGAGTAGTCCACAAACAGGGCTTCCACATTATTGGACGGCAAGGTGCCGCCATCAAAGGCACTATACTTATGGTGGACGAAACGCTCTGCATCGGCTTCCCAAATAGCCAATCCGCCGCCGTTGGTACCAATCCAGAGGCTGCCACCGGCGTCTACTTCCAGCTCTGTAATGAAATCGTTTTGCAAAGCACCAGGTTGGTCCAGGCTTGCCCGGTAAGCTTGCCCAGACTGCCCATCGGCAGACAATCGGAACAGCCCGGATTCTGTGCCTGCCCACAAATTATCCTGCCGGTCTGTTTCCAAATCATGAACAACCGCATGGTCTAAATCTGAAAGTCCTGCCGGGAATGAAAGATCCAGAAAGCGTTGTTGCTCAAGGTCGTAGCAGCGCAGCCCTTTATTTGTACCTATCCAGAGGCGGTTAGCGGCATCCTCCTTCAAACACCAGATCCGGTCTGTAGGCAAAGCCTTTGATCCGGTGCCAGCCTGAAATGAGCGCATTTTCCGTTGTTCAGGAAGGGCGTTCTCTTTTGCCTCCATCCCAACGGGTGGGGCAATACGGTGCAGCCCATTGGTCGTTGCCACCCATACTGCGCCTTGGCTGTCTTCTGTTAAGGCCAGGACTTCTCCAAAATTAGCTGCTTCTTGTCTATAGGTAAAAAAGCGCCTGCTTCGCCAGTCAAAATACTGAAGTCCTTTCTTAGTGCCTACCCAGAAATGACCATGGCTATCTTCCAGCAGCGCCAGCACGCTATTATGCAGTAAGCCATGAGTATCATCCGGCCGATGTTGGAACACACGGAAATGGTAAGCGTCGAAGCGGTTAAGGCCAGCCGCTGTGCCGACCCATAAGAATCCACGTCGATCCTGGCAAAATGCCCGAACCCGCGAGTTGGACAGCCCGTTTTCTAAGGTGTAGTTGTCGAAATGGATGGGCTTTGCATAATCTTGTGCGTATAGCTGGCAAACCGACAGCAGTAGACTAGCGGCAACGGAAATGATTATCTTAAAAAAGCCTATAGGCATCTATAGTAGTGATGATTTACCCGCAATAAAAAAATGCCAGATATAACTTCCATGGGCAAATGTAGCTATTTGTGTTTAATTACCCCGCAGTACAAATGATGAGTGTGTATTACAATTTGCACAATTAGAGCTTGTTTGGATTTTACACCTCGGGCAGCACTTTGTTATACACATCAATGATGAGAAGCGTTAGTTGCATTCCTGATTTTGAGGTCCCTTCCGAGGTACTTCATAAAAAAAG
>CAZNHN010000073.1:10818-22014 GCA_964572415.1 uncultured Phaeodactylibacter sp. | reverse complement strand
TCATCCCCCTCGTGCCTGCTGCCAGTATTTACGGATATCTTTACACCATAGCACTCCCTCAGGCTGCAGGAGCGCCGGTGCAGCTCCCCTCCGAGGTCCAATGGAATCAACTATCCGAAAATGCCCTAATCGTTGGTACGCCTTTTACCTGGTCACACCTGATGCGCTCCATGCCGGGGCTTAACCTCAGGGCAAAAGGTGTGTGCTCCACAGCTCCACTGCCGCAAACGCTGTACGAAACCCTACTTAGCCGGGGCATTTCCCTAACCGAAGTCTACGGCGCTACCGAAACTGCGGGCGTTGGGCTGAGAAAGGCTCCTAAGGACCCGTTTGAACTTTTTCCCTACTGGACCCTACAGGGAGCAACTTACCTGATGGATTCCGATACCGGGCAGGCCTTTTCGCTGATGGACCAAATCTCACCTGTCGATGACCGCCACTTCACCGTACTGCACCGCAAAGACCAAAAATTGAAAATTGGCGGTAAGCTATTGGATTTGGAGCAGCTCCGGGACAAAATCCTGCAACTCGAGCATGTAAGGCACTGCAAGCTTTCCGCTAAGCGGCAGTCAGACCGTATTCTACTGGCTGCGGAGATAACATTGAAACAAGACAGCACCGAGGGCAGAGCTGCATTCCGAAAAGCGGTTCGGGCCCGACTTTCACCCGCCGAACGCCCGGCTGAAATCCACTTCTCCTCTTAATTTTTCCTTAATCCACCGCCCTTTGCTCAATTTGGTCCTGCTTAAACCGTTACTTTTGCAGATGATCGAAAAAATTGAAATATTTATGGTACGGACCGCGATTCTTTTCAGTTTATGCTGCTACATTTTTACCGCTTCTGCTCAGGAAGGAGAACGATATACGGCTGACTTCACCTTTGAACGGGGCATCTACCCTACCCTCGAAGACTGGAAAGCCCAAACCCCGGTAAAACCGGATGAAATTATCGTGGATATCGACCCGCAAAACCGAAAATTCTTCCAGTATCTTTTTGCCAAGGACCAGTTCCGCTACCCGCGGAATAATGAAATCGTTTACCTGAAACCGGAAGATATTTTTGGCTACAGCCCCGACGGGCAATCCATGTACTACAGTACCAATTACCGCTTTGACATCATAGGTGCCATCTCCCTGTTGCAGGAAGTTGATCAGATGGACCGCTATTCCTCATTTATCAACCCCGGCGATGAATACAAAGCCGCCCGAAAGGAAGGAACCGGCAAACTCTATGTGCTGGATTTTGAAAGCGGTGAATTTTTCCGCTGCCGCCCCGGCAGGGTTGAAAAGATTTTCAAACAGGACGCGGAGCTTTATCAAGACTACAAGTCGGCTAAAGGAAAGCGCAAAGAAAAAATCGAAGCTTTTATCAAAGAATATAACTTCCGCCACCCTATTCATTTTGGATCGTAAATCCCCCTCTTTTCCATTCTGCAATTCGCTGACCAGGTTGGTTAGGCCCGGCAGGAAGCAAACATCTGTCATTGGTTTTTCCTTTATTAAGTTAACCAAATGGGAATGCCTACGGTGTCTTTTCCATGGTCATTACACATACGCAACCTTAGTATAAAAAAAGAATTCATGAATATCACAAAAGAAGATATCAGGCACCTTGGCATCTCAGCCGCAGCACTTGCTGCCGGATTTATCGTTAAAAAAACCATGGAAAAAGGCTATCAGAAAGTCTACCGCAAAGACCCACCCGATAAAATTGAAGCAGAGGAACCCGCATGGCTGGAATTGATCTCGTGGACGATAGTAACAGGTATTGTCACCTCAGCCGTCAAAAATGCAATACGCAGAAAAGGGATCAAAACTGAACAAACCCACCTGTAAAGCTTAAGAAGGCGATACGCCACTACTTAGGTTCCCGGCAAAATGCCCGGCAACTCAACTTTTTTCGGTACTCCCCCAAAACTATACAAAATATCTTCCCGGCGACATCCGGTTCTCAACACCCGGACGCATTTTGCGTTTCCATTCTACGATAAATAATAACATATAAAATCATGACACGACTATCCTACTGCACTATACTTGCTGCGATGCTCTTACTCACGGCATGCGGGCAGGCACAATCCACAGAAAATCAGGCAGCTTCCACTACTTCAACCGAAGCTGACGGCCCACTTATCGGGCTGAACGGCGATACGCTCGAAACGGTTCAGAAAACCGAATCAGAGTGGAAGTCCTCACTAAGCAAAGAAGCCTTTCATGTGCTGCGGGAAGAAGGAACAGAATATGCCTTCACGGGAAAGTACTGGGATAATAAGGAAGATGGAATTTACCTCTGCGCCGGCTGCGGGCTTCCATTGTTTTCTTCCAAAACAAAATTCAAGTCCGGTACCGGATGGCCAAGCTTCTGGGAACCTGTAGTGGAATCCAACGTCAAACTTGTAGAAGACCGCAAGCTAGGCATGACAAGGATCGAGGTGGAATGTGCCCGGTGCGGCGGTCATCAGGGTCATGTATTTGAAGATGGTCCCAAGCCCACTGGCCTACGTTATTGTATCAATTCCGTATCACTGGAATTTAAGCCGGATGCGAAATTCAAGGCTAAACCATAGGTAAAGAGGCTGGGAAACCCCAGATCAGCGCTTCCCGTCGTCTTTACCCCGTCCCCGTTTTTTCTGGTTGCGCCGGATACGGGGATGGTTCCATTCTTCCTTTTGGGCAAATTCCACGATTTGCCGCATAAAGGCCATCATGCCCAGGAAAACCAGGTAGCCTACCGTGAGCACCAGATAAATCCAGCGGTAAGACCCCGCTTCATCGATAGACATGGAGGAAGAAAAGTAGGCCACCACCCCGGAAAGCACAGCCAGCCCCAGGTAGCTGTAAATACTGCGCCCCCAGTATTTGAGCATATTTTCAGAAGCCAGAGAAAACACACTGTTGCCCATTGCAAACAACAGCATAAAGGATGCAGCGGTCATCCAGGGGAAACGCTGAGGAATATCCATCAGCCCTGTTAAATTGATTAACTTTGCAGACAATACAAAAAGTATGACTGCCCCAAAGGTTATAGCGGCTTGAATGACGGGATCATAGGCCCGGTCAAATACGGAAGTTTTCTGGTCGGTGGTGTTCATCAAAAGTCACTTGGAGATCCAGGTACAGCGGCTGACCAATACCTTTAACAGATACGGCTGAACGGTGCCCGGAAAACCCCTGAAGAGAGAACTGCCGGTAAACCTGCAACTTGCTGCACAATTTAAAAATGTTAGAACAAAGCTAATTCTAAATGGTAAAATTTCTACCGCCTTTTTTGGCGGCTCTTTGCTTATTTGGAATCTTTCCAAATAAGCTTTACAGCCAGCCAGCCTTCGCCATTCACGAAGTGCAGGGTACTGGTAATGAAAGCCCGCTGCTCGGGCAGCTGATCACCCTTCAGGGCAATATCGTCACTGCACGAGGTGACAATTTTTTTGTTCTTCAGTCGCCTGAAAGTGATTACGACAACAATGATCTTACGTCGGAAGCGGTGGTTATTGCAGGAACTTACTTCGGCAGCCCGGGCGATGTAGTGGAAGTGACGGGCACTGTTCAGGAAGAAAATGGGCTTACCGTGATCGCCAATCCGGGTCTAAACATCATCAATACGGGCGAAGACCGGCCCCTTCCCCCACCGGTTGCCCTGACCGAAAACCTTCCATCTCCGGACTACACGACGGTGCATAGCCTGGAGCGCGTGGAGGGCATGCGGGTTAGTTTTGAGGCAATCGCTAATGGCCCCAGCAGTTGGTTTGAAGACGTTCCTCTCCGGATAGGGCCTAACCGGGTATTCCGGGAACCGGGCATAGAAGCCCCTGGCCTTCCGGGGCTTCCTGTCTGGGATAGCAACCCTGAGCTGTTTTGGATGGACCCCAACGGGCTCAACGCCCCAAATCAGCGGTTTTTCAGTACTGGTAGCCTGATTAATGCCACGGGGATCATGATTGAAGCCGAGCCGCGGTTCTGGAGAGTACTTGCGGAATCCTACACCTTTACTCCAGGACCAGATGCAGCGCCAGTACGCCCCAAAACTGCCAACGAGTTTACGGTAGGTTCTCTCAACGCGCTTTTCCTGTTGGAGGAAGAAGAAAATATCGAGACAAAATACCAAAAGGTTGCCCGCTATATAGAGGAGCAGATGGGGCTTCCGGATATCCTGGCTATTCAGGAAGTAGGTTCTTTCACCGAACTTAATACCCTGGCTTTTTACCTGGAACAACAAAACCCACAGGCGCAGTACGATGCCTACCTGCTGCCTACCAATCTGGACCTGAAGCTGGGATACCTGGTCAGGGAGGATTTTACTCATCTACAGATTAGCCAGCTTGGGGCTGATGAAACCTTTACTTTTAGTGGAGGACTGCTGCACGATCGCCCCCCGTTGCTCCTGCAGGTAGAACTTCCAACGGATCCACCGGTAGATTTACAAGTATTAAATCTTCACCTGCGCTCACTTATCGGGATAGAAGGCAGCACGGCTGGGTTTGTGCGCAATAAGCGCCATCAGCAAGCGATCTCCATAGCCAATATGATTCAGGATTTGCAGGCTTCCGGCAATCTTGTGGTACTCGGGGACTTCAACGCATTTCAGTTTACAGATGGTTACGTAGATGTCTTCAATCAAATCTCCGGCCTGCCCAGTCTGGGTGCCCAGTTCCCGCCGCTGAATATAGTAGCCCCGCCGCTTTCAGACCAGCTTCAAAGCCTACCGGAATCAGAGCGGTACTCCTATGTATTTGACGGCAGTGCCCAGGCGCTTGACCATTGTCTGACCAGCAGTTTCAATGGCCTCACGGTCAATGGTATGCAGTACGCCCGTGGGAATGCAGACTTTCCGGAAGCCTTTGAACTTTCTTTAGCGAATCCATTCCGTGCTTCTGACCACGATGGGCTAGTCCTGTTCCTGGAGTCAGATTTCCCCATTGCCACCACCCGGGCTGCAACCCGCCAACCAGATATCCGGCTCCTTACTGCCAATCCGGTACATTCCGGAGCCCTTTTCCTGATTGAAAGCGATATTGCTTTAGAAAACATTAGCCTTTTCAACCTCACCGGTAAGCTGCTCACTACCTGGCAAACTGGGGGCACCCAATACGAAGGTACCTGGCCTGACCTGCCTGCCGGCTTGTATTTGCTAAAAGTGCAAAGTGAAGCGGGGATAAAGACCTTTCAGCAAATAGTAACGGAATAATAAGAACCGGGCTGCGCCCCCTCCAGGTCACAGCCCGGTTCCTACTTTCTAGAAATTGAACTGCACGCCAAGCGCAGGCAGAATTGGCAGCTGATTCACCCGGCTGTTGGTAATGCGGTCTACGTAGAAAATGTTTTCCCGGTTATAGACGTTGGTGATGCTCAGATTGATATCCATTGACGTATGCTTTCCGAACTCAATTGTACGCTTCACGGAAGCGTCAAGGCGGTGATAATAAGGTAGCCGCCCCCCGTTGATTTCATCAGTCAGTATGGTTCCCAGATCGTAGTTGCCAGTTAAGATATTGGTGAAGAGCAGATTGGTAAAATCATTTTGTTCATAGAAGCCCTGAGTCTGTGTGAAAGGGAAACCAGAGCCCATATTCCAGCGCAGGCTTGCCTCCCATAGCTTGTCTTTGCCAAAAGTATAAACGCCCAGCAGGTTGATGTTGTGACGGCGGTCGAAAATCGTAGGGTATACCTGATTACCGTCATCCCGGGTTACACGGCCCAGTGAGTAAGTAGCCCACAGGTATCCATTTGCTGCCTGATAGCGGGCAGATAAGTCAATACCATAGGCTTCACCGGTTTCAGTGATGAAGTCCGGATCGAAGTCCGTGAGTTTGTTCCGGTTAATGTTAATCAGCTGGGTAAAACGCTTAAGGTAAGGCTCCACATTAAATGTCAGTTGATCCCCCACATCTACCTCCACCCCACCGATAGCATGAATCGCCTTTTGCAATGGCTGATCTACAGGGTTGTTGGAAGCAGGCTGAAACAGGGTTTCTTCCGGACCAGCCAGGAAACCGATGAAGAAGTTGACTACATCAAGGTCATTGACCGTACTGATGACGTTCTGAGAATAGACTCCTGCGCCGAACTTGATCCTCAGGAAGTCAGTGATGTTGTACTTCAGCCCAAAGCGTGGCTCTATGGACATTTCTGACTGAGAAGCATAGTAGTGAAGGCGCAGGCCCGGTTCGATAATCAAATCGCCCAGGCGTTGCTTGTACTTTAAATAGCCTGCCACCTCCGTGGTAAAGCTTTTCTGCTGAATGGTAGACCCAATAAAGTTACGGAATGTAAAGTCTGTATTGAATCCAGTGAAGTCGAATCCGTAATCGAGCCGGTTTTTATTACCAAAGTAAGTGAAGTTCAGAAGAGCATTAAAGCTGCTTACGCTACTCTGGCGCGGGTTACCATCTGCTTCTTCCAGGGAAATATCATAATCCGTCACTGCGACTGTACCGTTCAGGATTACATTGGAATTGGGTGGGATCAGAGTGAAGTTGGCACCACCCCCTACGTTAGTCCAGTTGAGTTTAGCAAGCCCGACAAAGTCAAAACGGTCAGTAAAGTTAAAGCCAAATACATTGAGCTTACTACCGTTATCACCGACAAAAGATACCTTACCGTACAAATCGGTAAATGTGTAAGGCAGGCCAATTTCTCCGACATCAGCCAGAGAGGTATCCTGAGAAGCAAAAGAGAAAAAAGTGGTATCTACCGCGTAGTCGTAGAATATTTTTGAAGACTGGTCCAGATAAGAGTGTTTTCCAGTCAGAATGAAGGAGGTGCTTCCCCCTCCGTCGTCGCTCAGCTTCTTAATCGGGCCTTCAATCAGTGCTTTAGTCAGGAAAGGGCTACCGGATACGAGTCCACTCATCCGTTTTTTGTTTCCTTCCCTTGTCTTTATATCCACTACTGCTGAAATTCTTCCTCCATGCTCGGCATTGAACCCGCCGGTAAGCACATCCACGCTTCGCACTGTTTCCGTTTCAAAAACGGAGAACAAACCAATGGAGTGGAAAGGGTTGTAGATGGTCATGCCATCGAGCAAAATCTTGTTTTGCACCGGTGAGCCCCCGCGTATGTACAACTGCCCACCCTGATCGCCTGAAACAATAATACCCGGCAGTACAGGCAGGTACTGAGCGATATCAGCTTCGCCACCGGTGGAAGGCAGAGACTGAATCTGTTTGGCGGTAACCCGCAGTTCAGAAACTTTGACATCAGAGCGTGCTTGTTCACGGCTGCTTGATACATTAACAGTTGTCAACTCCACCCCGCTTGGAGCCATAACCATACTTTCATATACAATTCCGCCCTCTTTGACTTTAATCTCAAGAGCGAGGCTATCGTAGCCCAGATAAGTTACCACCAGTTTATAGTCTCCGGCGGGCACATTAGCAATAGAGAAAAAGCCATCCAGATCCGTATTGGCGCCCAAATCAGTGCCCTGTAGCAAAACGTTGGCATAAATAATAGGCTCACCGGATTCTTCATCGTAAATGTTCCCCCGGACAATTCCTCCCTGTTGAGCGGAGAGCGCAAAACTAAACAAAACAAGGTGCAGGGTAAGTAAATGCTTAAAGTTCATGCAGTAGGTTGATTTTAAAACAAGCACAAAGATAAAGACCTCAACCACTCATACAAGCCTTTATTTTGTCGTTTTAAACACAAACTGGCAATGCAAACAAAAACCGGCACAGCTACATCATCGCAGCTGTGCCGGTACGGTTAGCTCGCGCAGCAAGACAGGCTCTGCTCCCGTGCAATCCACTACAGTGGAAGGCTGATTACTGCCAATGCCGCCATCGATTACCAAATCGACCAGCTTACCAAAGTCTTCGTAGATGTCCACCGGATCGGTGAAGTACTCCAGTATCTCATCATCGCTTTTCAGAGAGGCAGTGAGAATAGGGCGATCCAGGCCGTCTACCAGCGCCTGGCAGATATTGTTGTCTGGTATACGGATCCCAATGGTCCGTTTGCGGTTCTTAAACATCTTTGGGACCTTGTTATTGGAATTCAGTACAAAGGTAAAAGCTCCCGGCAGGTGTTTTTTCATCAAACGAAAAACAGTATTGTCGATTTGCTGGGCATAATCAGCTACCTGACTGATATCCTTACAGATAAATGAAAGCCGCGCTTTTACAGGGTCTAATCCCCGCAGCTTGCAAATCCGGTCTACAGCTTTGGAATTGTAAATATCACACCCCAGCCCGTATACCGTATCTGTAGGGTAGATTATCACACCACCTTCCCGGAGCATTTCGACCGCCTGATCAATTTTACGGCCTTCCGGGTTATCAGGATTGATTTTTAGTAGCATATAGTTGTATTATTTGATTGCTTGATGAAGTAGACATTGTATTATCAGTTCGCATAACACTTATTCCGGACAGCCGGGTAATGCAAAAAAAACGGGAGACCACAACTAAAGCGCTGCAACCTCCCGTTAAGTTAACACAGGGTTAACAAAAGGGCAAATTAATTTTCATAATCATCGTCAAAAAGATCATCGTCGAGCATATTTGCCAGAATATCCCGGAAGGAAAATGCAGACTCCATGACGTCTTTATTGACAATATTAAACTCTGCCAGCCCATGCAGCACCAGTTCCATGAAGGGATAAGCTTCGTCACCGGAGACTTCCAGATGGCTTTCCACCAGCTTTCTGAGCCCGGCTACATCATCAAGGGCTTTTCTAAAGTCTTTCTCGCTGCTGTCATTGAGTAGCTCTACTTCATTACCACCGGAAAACCAGGCCCGAATGGTGCCATAAGGATCGCTTTCCCGACCTTTTTTGAGCTTATCAGGGTTCGGGAAATGGGCAAGGAAAGACTTTTTTACGGCCTGGCTGATCAGATTGATCGCCACGCCGTAAGGCCCTTCCTGCTCACCTTCGTAGACCAACTCCACCTTACCGGTAATGGCGGGCACAACACCCCAAAAGTCGGTGATCCGGGCTTTGGCGGCGGATTCCCCGTTGACGAGCATACGGCGCTCCACAGTGGACACGAGGTTCTCATATCCCGAAATAGTCAGGCGGGCAGAAACACCACTTTTATCATCAATATACTCACTGTCGCGGGCTTCAAAGGCAACCTGCTCCAGAAGGATTTCCAGCAGGTCAGGCACCTCTACTGTTTCCCGCTGCGTGTCCGTCAGCTCTGCCTCCTGTTTGGTAATCTGCCGGGCGATCTCAATCGTCTTCGGATAGTGGGTTAGTATCTGGCTCTCAATCCGGTCCTTTAGCGGGGTAATGATGCTTCCGCGGTTGGTGTAATCTTCCGGGTTAGCCGTAAAGACAAATTGTATATCCAGTGGCAATCGAAGTTTAAATCCACGAATTTGGATATCGCCTTCCTGCAAGATATTGAAAAGCGATACCTGAATTCGTGGCTGCAAATCAGGCAACTCGTTGATTACAAATATACTGCGATGAGAACGGGGCACCAAGCCAAAGTGAATGACCCGCTCATCAGAATAAGACAATTTCAGGCTGGCTGCTTTTATGGGGTCTACATCGCCTATCAGGTCTGCCACGCTTACGTCGGGCGTAGCCAGCTTTTCCACGTAGCGCTCATTGCGGTGGATCCACTCGACCGGGGTCTTGTCACCATGTTCTGCAATGATCGCCTTCCCCTGACGGGAAATTGGATGCAGAGGGTCGTCGTGCAGGTCGCTGCCTGCTACAACTGGCATCCATTCATCCAGCAGATTGACGAGCAAACGGGCGATACGGGTTTTAGCCTGCCCACGCAGCCCCAGCAACAAGACATTGTGCCGGGAGAGGATGGCCCGTTCAATATCAGGAAGCACAGTGTCATCAAAGCCTAAGATCCCGTCAAAGACTTTTTCCTTCGCCTGAAGCTTTTTGATGAGATTTTGCCGCAACTCTTCTTTGATGGAGCGCGATTGGTAGCCGCTTTGCCTGAGTTCGCCCAGCGTTTTGATATCGTTCATGTATTCCGGATTTCGCTTGAGTAGTATATGAGTGAGTGTAACGCCTGAGCCAAAGTTTGGTTTAGCAATTTTTCCTTAGCTCGAAAAGCAAACCAACCCAATACTATAATTCAGGCTAATTCTTAATATATTACCTGCCAAACCTATTCACTTAACATACATATGCACAACTGGAAGAAAGGGCTGGTTTGGGCGATCGCCGGCTTGCTGGTATCCTCCTTTATAGCTACAATGCACTGGCACTACCTAAGCCGTGACTGGAGTGCCTTCATTCTTCTGAGCGAGAGCAATATTGACCAAGCCAATTTCGAAGGGGAGGTGAAAATCTATCCGGATGCCGGATACGACGGACAGTTTTTTTATGCCCTGGCCCTAAGCCCATTTGAAAAAATCGCCGCTACCGCCAGCAATCCTCATGAAGTGCAATTTGGCCCGTCGCCCGGTTCCGGGATCAGAATAGACAATCCGGCCCTGCGCACAAAACGTATTGGCTACCCCCTCCTCGCCTGGGCAGCCAATGGATTCGGGCAGGGACAACACCTTCCTTTCACACTGGTGCTGATCAATATTCTCGGCTTTGGTCTGGCTATTGGTGCCTGCTTCCTGTTCATCAGGGCTTTTGAAGCGCCGGCTTACTATTGCCTGATGCCCCTGACTTTTATCGGCGCCTGGATATGCCTGTACAGAGACCTGGCGGATCATCTTGGTGTTGCTTTGGGGCTACTGAGTTTATACTTCCTGCTTAAAGATCGATTTTGGGCTTTTGCACTGCTGGGCATTACAGCTATGCTAACCAAGGAGACCGTTGTTTTTATATTGCTGGGCGGTGCTGTAGCTAAAGGGGTGAACGTACTTCAGCGAAAGCAATTTGGAACAGCTCTGCTGCTGAGCCTTCCCTTTTTTGCTTATGTCGGATGGAGCACCTTTCTGGGTTGGAATGCGCCTTCGGATGGCACACTGCTCAAGCATTTTGACTGGCCCTTTGCGGGAATAGTCCGCAGGTATGCCGATGCCCCACCGCGCCCCCTCTTCTGGCTGGGGACGTTTGTTCCCATTGCCCTTATATCGCTGGAAGGGCTCCTGGAGCTACGAAAAACCCGGCTGTCTAACCTGGCACAACCCGTTACACTCCTTTTTCTTTTCAATCTGGCGTTTGTGCTGATGCTGTCTAAAGCCATATACGAAGACCCTTTCTCCTTTGCACGCAACCTGCTACCGCTTCAGTACGCCGCCCTGCTGCTTCTTATGCAGCAAAAGCGG
>CAZNHN010000073.1:8224-10808 GCA_964572415.1 uncultured Phaeodactylibacter sp. | reverse complement strand
GGAGAGTTTCCCGGGCTACCGTGCTCGTTAGCCTCGGTACAGTAATATTATTTTGGAGAGATTCCATAATCCATCCGTAACAATAAAATTCAAAAAAACGCCTAATTTGGCGCCCAGTACATCAAGTACCCTCTATGCCTTTAACCATTCAAGCCGAAAGCGTCCCTTATCACAACATTGAGCGCTTTAGACGGCTCTATATAGCTACCCTGCAGTCGCAGGTGTATTATGAGGTCTGCCACGATCGGGGCTGGGCTGATTATTACCGCCTTTCTTTGAACGGTAGCCAAGCTGGATATGCCGCATTAAAGGGTATGGAGCACCTGCAGGACCGGGATTCGGTATTTGAATTTTTTCTGCTGCCTCATTACCGGCAGCACGCCCCGCATTTTTTTAGAAAAATCCTGTCGATGACCGGAGCGCAGTTTGTGGAAGCCCAGACCAATACTTCGCTGCTGGCTGCCATTGCTCATGCTTTCTGTGATAACCTGCATGACGAGCTTTGGCTGCTGTGCGATGATCACGTCACTCACCACCACCTGCCCGGCGTTCAGTTCCGGAAGCGGCTTCCCGAAGACCAAATTTCCTGGCTGCCTGAAGATCCCGGTGATTATGTACTAACTATCGGTGAAAAAATTGTGGCGGAGGGTGGAATACTGAAGCACTATAACCCTCCGTTCACTGATATCCACATGAGTGTTGCCCCTTCTTTCCAGGGTAAGGGTATCGGAACGTTCTTCGTCCAGGAACTAAAGAAAGTCTGCTACTCCGCAGGAGGGCTACCCGTTGCCCATTGCCAGATTGACAATCTGCCATCCAGGGAAACCCTTCAGAAAGCCGGCATGGCTGTATTCGGAAAAATGATTTGGGGCACCCTAGACAAGATAACTGAGCTTTTCTAGTCCCGCACCTTCTTTGCCGCCCGGCGAAAACTACGCAGAAACTCTCCAAAGGAATCAAACTCTTTGCGATAGCTTAAGCCAGTACCTACTTCCAGGCGACTACCTCCACCAATATCCGGCTCCAGACGCTGGTAAATTCGAAGCTTAAGTGTGCGGTCCCGGTTTAGGACATACTCAATCACCAGGTCATTACCCACAAAGGTGCCGCTTTGATCCGGCACCCGGGCGCTATTGCCAATGTCCACATTACCTCCCACCAGCACCGAAAGGCGGTCATTAAAAAACTCCTACCGCATTCTCAGCTGAAATTCATCACCCCTTCGAAAGTCCTGGCTTTCTCCTAAATTAGCCTGGTACTGGTTGTAGGCAATGTCGAAGTCTATACCGGACAGGGCACTCTGCTCGCCAAAAAACTCAGAAAAAAGTTCTGTCAGCAAGAGGGACAACTGGTTGGAAACAAACTCACTCACGGTATTATAAAAAATATCCGCCCCCTGAATGCTAATGTCAGAAGGCAAAAACTGCCCCACTACAATCAGGCCAAAAACTTGTCGGTTCAGCTCATTCGGATCCTGCCGCAAAAGCCGGATTTTACTGTCGGTCAGCGTTTTGAGCCCACCAATTAATTGTGGGAAATCAAGGTCAAAATTGATAACCGGGCGCAACAGGTCTCCACGCAGCTCCATAGTCAATTCCACTTCAGTGGGCTGACTGGCGCCTTGCTTGAGATCATCGGGCGCATCGATCAGGTACTCCTGAATAAAATTCGCCACGGGCGTGGAAAGTCCGGCATATTCCGCTTCCAACCGGATTTGCGCTTCAAAGGGGTCACCCGACCATGAAATTACCCCGCCCCGGTTGATATCAAAGTCCTTATTGACCACATTGTAAAGCGTAAAGAGGTACTCACCTTGCTCAATAATGTAATCTCCAAACATCTCAAACTCTCCGTTTCGGGGCACGAGAATTCGAATGTCACCCCGGCCAGTGCCCTTAATAATGTCGCCAGCCTGTTCATCAAAGATGATTTCACCCTGTGCTTCCTCGGTTATATTCAAGTCCATTTCCAGGCTTACCCCACCTGGATCGGTGCCCCCTTCCTGGTCTACGGGAACATCCACTTCCTGCTTTTTAAAATTGATAAAGTTGAGCTCCGAAGCATCATTCCCATAGCTAACCGGGATAACCAGGCGGGTATCTTTGCCTACTGTGGCATTTACATAAATATCAATTTTGCGGAGTGGCCCATTGAAGGTAACCTTTCCATCGCCCAGGGCATGCCCGTAGAAGAGGTCGTTGTCTTCCTTGTCAGTATCCAGGGCAAGAAACCGCCCGGTATTAATTTCTGCTTTGATCCCCAGGTCTTTGAGATAGTTGTGGGTAATCCCCCCGCTGATTTCGGCCGTATTGCCATATTTGTCCCTAACCACGACCCCCGTGGCATCAAAGAGAAAGTCACGGGCCTCAATCCGGGCATTATCAAAAAAATACCGGGTTTGGAGAAAGTCAATCGTTGTCGCTCCTCCCCTCACTTTTATCGCCCCTTCAATATGTGGCTCTCCGGGAAAACCATAAATACTAGCCGCAGCATCAAAGTGGCCTACCGTATTATTGATCGTTCCCTCCAGCCAGTATTCGCCAATATCAACCGGAAAACTGATTACATCCAGGTCAATATTGAA
>CAZNHN010000073.1:0-8214 GCA_964572415.1 uncultured Phaeodactylibacter sp. | reverse complement strand
ATATGCCTTTTGCCTTTACAGAACAGGGCGTTGCCATGCTCTCATCAGTTCTCAACAGCGACCGGGCCATCCAGGTCAATATTGAAATACTTTGCCTGCTCCCTGTCCCCTCCCCAACGGGCTCGCCTTGTATCTTCCGGATTGAAAAACCCTTCTGCGATCAACTGAGATGTATCCTTTGTAATCGCTAAATAGCCCTCGAACCGGCTCTTAAGATTAGCTGCGTTGGCATCAAGGCGCAGAGCTCCCCAGTCATCATCATTAACCAGAAAGGTATCTGCCATTACTGTCGCATTGATGCCTTCCATCTTAAAAATGTTGTCAACTTCAGCTATCAGGTTAAAGGGCCCTCCAAAGTCAAGCTCATCGTATTCCCAGATATCATCGATAAAGGAAAAATCGAAATTATTCAGGGCAAGTTGCAGCCCTTTCTGCCCCTTAGACCGAAGCTGAATGGTCCGGTCTTCATTCTTCAGACGGAAATGCTCGGTGGCAATATGCCCTTTTCGGAAGGTGATGTAGTTGTCGGGCTCAATTTCCCACAATTTTTGCAGCAAAACCAGATTAGACCGCTTAAAGCGCAACTGATAATTCAAGCTATCCGGCATGTAAAGCTCAGCGTTAAGATTGATATTATCCAGCATAGAGAGCCCCTCTACCTGGTAAGCCAGGCCGATATCCAGCGTATCCTTATCCAGATCAGCAAGGACGTGAACAGGCGCCAGGTGCCTTTTATCATTAAGCACCGGTTCTTCCACCCTGAAGTTGATTGAACCCGTAGAATCCACCAGGCGTGCAAACAAACCTGCATCATTCAGTGCAGTATTCCCGTAGCGGAATCGGGGCACCCGTAGTTCTATTGTAATACTGTCGCGCTGATTGTCAAAATAGCCGTTCAGATTGACGCCCGCCAAAGGCCCCAGTTGCGGTTCAAACAAAGCCAGAATGCCTTTAGTGTCGATAATTTTAAAATCGTATACAAACTTATTCCCTTTTGGCTGACGCCGGGGTTTCTTAAGGCCCAGCCGTTCAAAGAAACGGTGATGATTCCGATCCAGATAATCCATCAGGGCCGGAGCGATATCCAATACATCAAACTGCCCAAGCAGGTATCCATCAACCAGATCAGACGATACGCTAAACCGCTTCCGTCCCCCGGGCTCAAATAGCGAGAGGAACACAACTGAATCGACCTGAATAGTATCCTCGTTGCGGTGCAGAATTTCCACATCACGGATACGGCCACTGCCTTCCAGTTCAGAAAGCGTACTGTTCTGAAGGTTGAGGCTGATATCCCCGGAAAGATTGATGTCTTTCTGACTTAAATTCAGGGGCAGGAGCGCAAGCTGATTGACGGAAGCAAAAAAGTTAAAACGGGGGACGCTATCAGTCATATCCACCTGCCCGTTAAACGAAAAGTCGATATGCTCGTCCTGTATTAGGAAATCCCCTGAGAACTGGTTTTTCTTGAGTAGTCCCGTGAGTTTGGCGCTGGTATAATTATAACCTTTGTAGATGAAACTTTGTACTTCGGCACTGAGGTCTGCGGTAGCCGTCTCTGCTGTCAGACCTTTACCATTGCGGACACTTGAAGAAAAGTTGACTAGCCCAAGGTCACTATTTTGGGTAAAGCCTCCCAGGTCAAAATCAACCAGCGAAAGGCTCCCGCTATAGGAAGCCTCTGCCCGGTTACCCGTAAGGTTGCGTACTTTCATATCCATTTCCGCACGCCCCATTGCAGAATTCAGCGCTCCGTAGGCTATATAATCTGAAAAGAGCACATCAAAGCGCCCGGTAAAATACAGCCAGCCAAGCCGGTCAAAAGCTTCCGGAGGCTGAAACTTTGGAAATAGCTGCCTTAGTGCGGTCATGTTTGTCCGCAACTCATCCAATTGCAAATTGATCGTCCTAAAATCAGGATAGGTCAGGTCCCGGGTCCGGAGATTGCCCTGCGCTACTAAACGCCGGTTCTCCAAAGCCAGGTACATATCTTCAGCGTCCAGATCATTCACAGTACCCTCTATCAGCCCATCGATATACAATTTACGGTCGCGGTTATCCCAGAAGAAAGCGTTAGACTTTAGCTTAGGCGCAAAGGTCATAATATCTTTCAGGGTGACAGAGGCATTGCTGAGGTGCGCTTCCATTTCTACTTCATCCGGAAAGGACTTAAAGGCCTCGTAGGTGTCATACCTGAATATCAGGGTATCGCCTATATCGCTGTAAGGTGTTTTTAGTTGCAGGTCATATAGCTCCAGGCCCCGGTTCCAGACCCGGCCATTCCCGACGGTCAGGTCCTCCAAAACAAACCCGCTTAAATCCCTTAGGTTGAACTCCTCCACTTGTCCGGAAAAGTCAAGGCTGTCGGAGCAAAAGGCAAATTCATTAATGCCGATATTGATATCAAAGACGTCCAAATGCTGATAGTTGAGCTCATCTACCGGTCCGTCATTTCCAGGATCATTTCGCCAGTTATGCAGGGAAAACTTACCATCTTTCAACACAAACTCACCAATTGTGGCAAAAAATGGCAACGGTGGCTCAGCAGGAAGATCGGTTCTGACGATCGTATCCTGTGGCCAGATGACATAATCGTACTCATCAATACGCACGTAAGGCCCTTCAAGAATTACAGACTCCGCGTGCAAGGTTCGGTTAGGCAGGGAAAACTCATCAAATACCGCAGAACCATCGGCCAGGTAAATATCCAGGTCCTGACCCCGGGCTTTATCCTGTTTGAGAAAGCGCACTTTGCTAAGGGTAAGCCCTTGTACATCCAGATAGAAAGGTCTTCGCTTTCCCGAGACCGCTGCTGTATCCGGCGGGAACAGGCGACCGAGCAGCACCTGCATATTATTGTAATCATCATCAGCAGCTTTACGGATATTAACCGTTGCGCTGTCCAATGCCAAATCCTCAATAACCAGCCCGCGCCGCAGATAAACGAGCGGGTTGAGGCTAAAATCAGCGTACAGATATTTACTGAATATTGCTGTATCGCCCGGTGTTAGATCCTCTACATAAAAATCTTCGAGAATGAGCTGATCCAGAAACTTAATATTAAGCCTGTCGATAGACACCGTGGTCTTCATGGCATCGCTAAGGGCGGTGGTTACCTTATCCGCCAGGTAGTTTTGGACAGCCGGGATTTGAAGTACCCCGGAAAGGGTCACCAGAAACAAAATAACGCTAATAACCAGGCGCTTTGTCCATAGCCATAACAGACCAAGCCACGAGCGGGGCTGAGGCTGTTCTTCCTGCGGTTGCTTTTGTTCCTGACTTTCCATCTACTCTGTTCAACCAAACATCCCGCGAATATATTGATTGAATGCCATATTTAACGTAGAATTAGCATATTTGGACGTCAGAAATAAAACGCATTGAATAAAGAAGCTCCGGCACCTCTCAACTCTTTGGATGCCGGAGCATTTTCTGATGTTTACGGAAAGACTATCTGCCTAAATCACGAGATATCTTCTTTTGTAACTGTTCAGCATACATGGAAATATAAGCAGAAAATGCCCTGTTTGGCCCTATCCCTGAAGGGAGCCAGTGGATTTTCTGGCTCTGCACCCTTTGCTCCGTTGCCGAAGCGGCTATGGCGCATAGGAGATAGGATTGGGGCAAACACAGGCAGAAAATGCGATTTACAGACTATCCTAAACAGTTATCGTCTTTTTTAGAATTCCCGGATCTTTATACTGCGAAAAGACACCAGGTTGCCGTGGTCCTGAAGCAATATATGCCCTTGGGGCAATTCTCCAAAGTCCGGCCACTTCTCGTACTTGCTGTACGCAACCAATGCCCGGTACATTGGCGTGCTGCGCTCGTACTCCAGGACTTTGAAGCCATTTAGCCAATGCTCGATATGGTTGCCTTTGACAATCAACCGGGCCTGATTCCATTCACCAACGCCTCGAAACGGCTTATTCCGGCCAGGTACAGACAGATTTCCTGCCGGGATCAGGTCATACAAAGAAGCAAGCGTCCGGTTTCCATTGACTCCTTTTTTAGCATCGGGGTGCTCTTTATCATCGAGGATTTGGTACTCCAGCCCAATAGAAGAGCCCGGCCCTTTATTGATTTCCGGATCAACAAAATACTTGATGCCGCTATTGGCACCTTCGGTAATTTTGAACTCTAACATCAGTTCAAAGCTGCTGAATTTATCTGTTGTGATAATATCGCCTCCGTTGGTCGATTCTCCGCCATCGGATTCAAGGACAGAGAGGACGCCATCTTCTATTTCCCACCCCTTTTCCGGGAATTCCTGTGCACGGGCGCTGCGCCAACCTTCGGTTGTTTTACCATCCCAGAGCATACGCCAGCCTTTGCTGACTTCGTAGTCGGTAAGGGTATTCGGTATGTAGTTTAGTTCCGGAGCTTGAGGCGCCATCGGCCAGCGGTCAGCTTCCAGGTTTTCTGTTTTGATCCGGATGTTACGCCACCGGATTTCCCGTCCGGCTTTCTCCTCGTCATTGCCGATTCCGTGTACCTGAAGCCCAATGAATCCGGAAGCGGTCATGTTATCCACCACATTTGCGGTATTCACCCCATTTACCCAGATGCGCAGTTCATGCCCTACAGCTTCAATGCGGTAGGTATTCCATTGGCCCAGCTTGTAAGCCGTACGGGCTTCCGGGTTGAGGCTGAGCGGATAAAGCCAGCCCCGGCGCCCCTCATCGTAAATACCGCCGCTGTAGGCCCGCTGACTGGGATCTGCTTCTGCCTGATAGCCATGCACCCTGCCATTTTTGTATTCCGGAAGACTATTGCTTCGAAATTGAATACCGGAGTTTATAGCGGCGTCTCCCCAGATTTCCAATTCCAGAATAAAATCGCTGAAGGTCTCCTCCGTGCACAGGAAAGTATTCGGTGTTTTGGTTTCGGTGGTGCCGACAATAACCCCGTTTCGTACCACGTATTCTGCTGTGCCGTTGCGCGTCTCCCAGCCACTTAGATCCTTACCATTGAATAAGTCCCGCCAGCCATCGTCGGCCTGTTCGGCCAATACCGGATAAGAAAAGCCACCTGCAAAAAGCAGCAGAAATAACAAATACATGCAGTTTTTCATTACTATTATGTTGTTTTAGTTGTCAATATTCGAAACTATGAGGTAACATAGTACAGGACACTTCCTCCAAAGAGTAGCATAAATTTGAATCTCCTGACTTAAAAAACAGGACAAGCGCTAAAATCTATTGTAACCAAAGATATGGACTTGAAGCAGATGAACAGAAGAGATTTTATTAAGAAAGGAAGCCTGGCCACTGCGGGGCTTACCTTGAGTTCCCAAAGTATGTGGTCAGCAAATTTTTCCAGGAATGAGACTATCCAACTTGGGGTGATCGGCACCGGTGTTGCGACATCCTGCCCTTCCGCCTGGATCGTGCTATGGAAAATGCTGATAAAAGCGCCCGGTCCTATAAAGATTACCGGAAACTGCTTGAAGACCCTAATGTGGATGCCGTTATCATAGCCACACCGCTATCCATGCATTACGAAATGGCAGCGGATGCAGTAAAAGCCGGCAAGCACGTGTACTGTGAGAAAACCATGACCTACCAAATTACCGAAGCCGATCAGTTAGTCAAACAGGTTGAAGCCTCAAATCAGGTTTTCCTGGTCGGCCACCAATACCGGTACCATCCACTCTATTTTCGGGTCTCAGACCTCATCCGAAGCGGAAAGATAGGTGATATCGCCAATGTTCAAATTCAGTGGAACCGAAACGGAGACTGGCGCCGGCCTGTGCCCAAGAAAAAGTATGAGCGCATGATCAACTGGCGGATGTATACCGAATACTCCGGCGGGCTGACCGCTGAGCTCCATTCTCACCAAATTGACTTTGTCAACTGGATTCTGGATACCCATCCTGAAAAAGCGATGGGCTTTGGAGGTATCGACTACTGGAAGGATGGACGGGAAACCTTCGATAACGTTAATTCTCTATTCAGTTATCCGAACGGGATGAAAGTCAACTGTATTTCCCTGACTTCTAATGCGCACGAAGGGTACCAAATGATTTTCAGGGGCAGCAAGGGTACCATCGAAATGGGCATCAATGAAGGCTGGATTTACTTTGAGCCCCTGAATAAAAAGGAAAAAGGGATGGTAGACGGTGTCTCGGGTGCCACACTTAACCGGGCGCAGGAAGATAAATATGCCATCAACTTTGAGCATACCCATGAGAACTGGGGAGGTACCCACTATGCATTCCAGGAGTTCTACGAATGCATCCGCGACAATCGTGAGCCTGTTTCTAATGTACGTACCGGAGCAGATACGGCTAAGTGTGTCCGGATGGCTATTGACGCCATGCGCGAGAACAAAACCGTGTCCTGGCCCGGATAGCAGGATCAGGGGCATTTACGATAAGTGCCGACATGGGTGACCGGATATAAGGTCTGAGCCACGGGCGGCGCTTCATCCACCTTTAGCACAGATTTGCGGTCATCCCACAACGGGTTCATCTCGTACACCTGATGACGGTGGCTCATCTGCTCAAGGTCAAAAGGTCCATACTCATGAACGACATGAGGCTGTCCCCAGGCTTCTACTGTATCTGCCGGAATAACTGAAGTGTAGATGATGGAATCCCCATACTCGGTAATCTTATCGCGTTTGCCGGGAATACGGGTTTTGTACTGCGTATAATTGTTGAGTAATAGATTCCCGGGGCCGGGCGGACGATGATGCTTAGGGACACCCCGGCTGAAACAGTGCCACGAATGCCATTCCGGAATTCGGATAACATTTTTTTCCACCAGGTTATGGCCGCCGTCCCCATTATGGAAATTGACATCCACTTCGAGGTAGTTGTTGATGAGGACATTATACCTGGCTCCGCTTTGGATGGCAAGATGGCGGATTGCCCGTACGGTATCCTCTGCAAGCAGTACGTATTGGCTGTTCTGCTCAATATTGAAGTAGCCATTGCCCCGGCCTCCTTTGTTGTAGGCACCATCCACCCTGGTTTTTGTGATGCTGATGTGTTCAGATTCCAATACCAGAACCGGGTCGGTACCTGAATCCAGAATTTGGCAGTTCCGTATCCAGGAGTTTCGGGCATGATCGAAGGTTACCTGAGTCACGTATAACTGGAAGTCATCCTCAGGATTATTTCGGAATGTCTTTTTCTGCCAGGGATAGTCAAAGTATTCGTAATCAATGGGCTGGAAACCGACAGCTTCATACTTTACGGTCAGATTCTCCAGCCCCGCCCGACTAACATGCTGAAAGCGAATACCGGTAACGTTATTAAAAGGGTTGGAAAAAAACGGCCCGCGCAACTGATTGCTCAAAATCACTTTGCCCCGGTCTGCCCCTCTGAGAACGATGCTATCTCTCAGAAAAAGTGTTTCGTGAATGGGATAAGAGCCAGGCAGAAGCAAGATAACGCCTCCCCCCTCCTGGGCTGCTAAATCTATAGCGTCTTGCAAATCATCACCAGGGGAAAGGGTATCCATTACCGGAAGCTCATCTGGCCCCGGAATACCGCACTGCACCCCGGCCTGTGCCCAGTGCCACATATCCGGAAAGCGTGCATCGTATTTTTCTGCATCAAACGCCCAGCCACAGTCGCCATAAGTTTGTCCTAACAGTAAGGTACTGAGCATCAGCCCCGATAAAACTGCAATAAATCGCATGATTCTCCCTTTTTGGTAAAGATGGTTAAAAACAAGTCTTGTCACCCCAAATGCTCCTGTTACAAATACCAAACCAGGCGTACCTGTCAAAAAACCAGCATGAAGCTTACTTTCCTGCCCATTGCCATTTTGGTGTTTTGCTGCACCGGCTGGCTGTCCGCTCAGCAATTATACGACATCAAAGCGTACGGCGCTATTGGTGATGACAACCACCTGAACACGGATGCCATTCAACGCGCCATTGATGCGGCAGCAGAAGCCGGAGGCGGAACTATCCTGATTCCTCCCGGCACCTGGCTGAGCGGCACGCTTTTTCTAAAGTCAAATACGACGCTCCATGTCAGTGCCGGGGCCACATTGCTTGGCTCTGACAACATAGCAGATTATACCGAAATGACCTGGGGGCACAACAAAGACCGGCAGCCCTACCACCTCATCGTTGCCCAGTCGCAGCAAAATGTCACCATTGAAGGCAAAGGTACTATCGACGGCAACGGCGAAGCCTTCTGGAAAACCTACGAAAAAGATGAACAAGGCAACATGGTCGTCCCCCGATGGATCATGG
>CAZNHN010000072.1:17184-22223 GCA_964572415.1 uncultured Phaeodactylibacter sp. | reverse complement strand
TAGCCTCAAAAGTCGCCGCAAGCAACCCCTAGTTTTAGCCTTGACAGACCACTAGGATAACAACTATTTTTTACCAGCCTTGGTTCCTCTTCTGCATCATTGCAAGACTGACTTTAATATCTACCGCTGTGCTACTAAGAAGCTGTATGTTTTCGCGCTTCAGGTTGTACTCAAAGCATTGCATCCATGTAAATATCTGAGGCAAGCAGCTTTTTCTATTTTGCTGTTAAAAAAAACGAACCGGCATTGTTGATTCACCCAAGATGACTTTTCTCATCACTCAAGATAGCCAAAATCATGGCGCTAAATTTCAGATAGCTGTACTTTGAAATCGAAACAAAAATTACAGTTATGCGCACCCAAACCAAAGCATTCCGAGCAATATTTGCGGTCATCAGCGTAGCTGTCATTGGTATATGGCTGGCGCTTGTTTTGACCGGATACTTAGGCATTATTGGCAACCTGATATTCCTGGGTGGTGCTGCCTGGATTTTCGAACTGTACTCTACAGCACAACGGGAAGGATTTGATTCCCCGCCTGACCGTTCCGTAAAGCGGCGCCCACCGGTAAGAAGCTTAGAAGACTATAGCTTATAAATTTTATGATTGCCGATTAGGGGCAGGGCTGGAGCGAACCGCCTTTGCTCGCCCTGCAAGGAAGGTTTGTTCTTGTCCGGTAACGGGCAGGAGCAAGCCTTTTGCAATTTTAAACCCCTCCTTTGCCGTATATTGGCAGCAAAACCACTACTCTCAAATATGAAGCTGATCTATCTGCAACTCGCTTTCCTGTTTCTCTTTACCTTTACGGGCATGAAACAGATGCAAGCTCAATTCATTTTTCCACACACAGAAGCCCGACCGGTAACGGATACCCTGCATGGCTACCGCCTCACGGACCCCTACCGCTGGCTGGAAGATAAAACTGATCCGGAAGTCCAAAAATGGACACGCGCACAACACGATGCCACCCTGAATTACATCGACACGGAATGCCCTTCTATTCCGGGGCTGCGGGAAGAGATTCAGGCTTACATCGACCGGGATATCGAGAGCCCCATGCAACTGGTGGCTGACCGGCAGTTTTTTACCCGCCGTAAGAAGGGGGAAAAGCAGTCTAAGCTCTATACGCTGATCGATGGGAAAGAATTGCTGCTTTTCGACCCGGAAGCCATTGACCCCTCCGGTAAGTCATCCCTCTCGGGCCGCAGCTTTACAGAGGATGGCAGCCGTGTAGCAGTAGGCATGCAATCCAAGGGAGCGGAAATCAGCACCTACTACATCATTGATACACAGACGGGCAAGGTGCTCGGTGACCCTATTGAGGGGCTGCGCGCTTTTTCTTGGACGAAGGACGAGCAACACGCCTACATCTGGGTGCGTACGCAAGAAATGATCGATGCACAAAAGCCTATCGAAGTACGCCTTCACAAGATCGGCAGTGACCGCTCGGAGGATGTTACCCTGCTCGTGCCTGAAGATTCCAAAAATACAGCCAGCGTGAGCGATGCCCGATACGCCGACCTGACCTTCTACAGCGAGGGCGACTTTTATGCTACCCACTCCCTGCGCATGAAGCAGACCGGCTCCGATGACGAACCGGTGGAAATCTATGCCAACCAAAAGTTCCGGGCTTCCCCTTACGCCATCGATGGCAAAATCTATTTCTACACCAACCACGAAGCACCCAACTTCAAACTCATGGTCGCCGACCAGAAAAAGGCAGGCTTTGAGCATTGGGCGACGCTTGTGCCGGAACGGGAAGACATCGTGCTGGAAAGCTATGCCGTCACTGACGATTACCTGATCACCGTAGAAAAGAAAGACGTGCTCAGCCGGATGGTGCTGCGTGACCTCAAGGGTAAAGAGATAAAGGAAATTCCTGCACCGGAGGTCGGCAACGTCGCATCCGTAAGCTACAACCGCGATGTGGATGCCATTTTTGTGGGGCTGAGCACCTTCACCAGCCCTTACCAAATTTACCGGCTTGACCCGGAGGACCTGGACAAAAAGCAACTGAACTGGGAATTATACTACAAGCAGGAAGTGCCCATCAACACGGATGAGATTGAAGCTAAGATTGTATTCTACCCCTCCAAAGATGGCACCAAAGTACCGCTGTTTTTGGTGCACAAAAAAGGCTTGGAGCTCGATGGGAATAACCCAACGGTCCTCTACGGGTACGGTGGGTTCAACATCGGTATTTCGCCCTCCTTTATTGGCATGCGGGCGATGTTCATCAACCGGGGCGGAGTGTTTGCGCACGCTGGGCTTCGGGGCGGTGACGAGTACGGGGAGCAATGGCACGAAGACGGTATGCTCTTCAAAAAGCAGAATACCTTTGATGACTTTATCGCAGCCGGCGAGTACCTGATTAAAGAAGGCTACACAAGCACTGAAAAGCTGGGCATTGAAGGGGGAAGCAACGGTGGCCTGCTGGTGGGAGCTGTAGTAACGCAGCGGCCTGACCTCTTTAAAGCCGCCATCTGTGGCGTACCGCTGCTGGATATGATCCGCTTTCACAAATTTCTCATTGCCCGGTACTGGATTCCGGAATACGGAGATCCGGACAAAAAGGAAGATTTCCAAAATATCCTGCGCTATTCGCCCTACCACAACATCCGTATGGGCGTAGACCATCCCACGATGATGGTGACAGCGGGCGAAAATGACTCCCGGGTCGACCCGTTGCATGCCAAAAAGTTTGCCGCGGCTCTGCAAAATAACCTGGGGCAGGAAAACCCGATTCTGCTTTATATCAATTACGATAGCGGGCACGGCTCCGGACAGTCTACGGATCAGTTAATTGACTATTACGAACACCGGTACCGGTTTATGATGCGGGAATTGGGTATGTAAGACTAACGATAGTAATCCGCCATTTCCAGCAGAACATCATTCACCAAGTCGTACCAGCGATAGTGGCTGTGGTGGGTGGACAGGGCTATAGTCGTTTCGTATTCCGGCAGGTACATGAGAATGGAGCGGTAGCCCATCAGGGCGCCGGTGTGCCCGAAGTGTTTGATGCCGTGGTCGTCCCACATGCGCATACCCAGCCCGTAGTGGTCACCGCCTTGTTCGTAGCCCAGGTCCTGCTGCATAAGCTCCAGGGATTGCGCGCTGACCAGTTTGCCCTTGAAAAGCGCATGCCCAAAACGCGCGACATCCGCCGGTGTGGCTACGATAGCCCCCGCTGCACCCACTGCCGAGAGGTGGTATTCGTAGGCCCGGCCGTTATCCGCCAGGCTATCGATGCGGCGGCGCCGGTCGCTGAAGTCATCGTAAACTGTTTGGTTGAGCCCGGCCGGCATAAAGATATATTCCCGGAAGGCATCTTTCAGTGGCTTTTCCAGTACGGCCTCTGCCAGCTCCCCGAGCAGGTAAAACCCGGTATTGGAATAGTCGTACCCCTGCCCGGGCGAAAAACGGGGGGTTCGGGCAGCCGCAAAGCGGTAAATATCGCCTTCGTCCCAGGTTCGGTATTTCCAGTTGCCCCGGTAAAAGGAGGGGTGGTTGAGGTGGTCTATGACGCCTGCTGTATGGCTGAGCAACTGACGAATCGTAATGCTGCTGCCATTTGGCAAACCGGGCACTTCCAGATGCTCGGTCAGACGATCATCCAGCTCGAAATAACCAAATTCTACCAGCCGCATGATTAGCGTTGAGGTAAAAAGCTTAGTGATACTCGCGACCCTAAAGCGATGATTAGGCTCCAGTACATGCCTGCGGGCAGCATCGCTGTGCCCGTGAACAACAGTGGACAATTGGCCATCCGGCCCAATCACTGCGGCAGAAACCCCCTTGAGATTAGCGAGGCGCTCCTGACAGGTGGCCCGTACGGTTTCTTCCAAATGCTGCTGAGCGGAATGCCCGTATTTCACGTTGAGCTCCAGGCGCTTTGAGCGGATTTCCCGGCCATCATCCGCTTTAATAGTTATATGGTAAGTTCCCCGGTCCAGTCGTCCGGGCTCTCCGTAGAGTTGAAGCAGGTAAGGGTCGAAGGTGATCCAGTCGGGTAAGTGCTCCGCCTGAATACGCACAATATCGTTATCGATATCCTCTACCTCGATATCCAGCTCAAAGGGCTGCTCTGTGAACACATTAATGGTACCATCCTGGGGCGCAAGGAATATCGGCGGGGTATTAAAGGGATCGGAAAATGCAAACGCCAGCCCTGAGAAGAGCAGGGATGCCAGCAGAAGTCGCCAATTTCTCTTGTTTTTCATAAAGCCGCCTGGAAAGTTGAGATGTGCAATATACAAATATGAGCTTGCCAATAAACCCGTCTGACGGGAAAAAATTACGCTTCAGCAGCGTAAGTACTGAAAACAGTGTCTCGTTAATTTACGTACAAGCCCGGTAAGCATCAACGGTATTCCGTTTGGATTGTTTCAGTATTGACAGCTCTTAACCAATATGGAAATATCACACACAGAAGAAAACTACCTGAAGGCCATTTTTAAAATTTCTGAGCGCAGGAATAAAGCGGCCAGCACCAATGCCATTGCAAAGGAAATGAGTACGAGTGCGGCCTCGGTCACGGATATGGTCAAGCGCCTCTCTGACAAAGACCTCATCCACTACGAAAGATACAAAGGGGCCACGCTAACAGATAAAGGGCAGCGCATCGCCACCCACCTCATCCGAAAGCACCGGTTGTGGGAAGTGTTTTTGGTAGATAAGCTCTCTTTTTCCTGGGATGAAGTGCACGAAATTGCCGAACAGCTTGAGCACATCAAGTCGCCTAAGCTGGTAGAACGCCTCGATGCCCACCTGGGGTTGCCCAAATTTGACCCCCACGGCGATCCTATCCCGGATGCGGACGGTAACTTTGCCCAGCGTAGCCAGGTGCTCCTCAGTGAAATGAAACCGGGAGATAAAGGTGCCATTGTAGGCGTGAACGATCATACCCCGGGCTTTCTTCAGTATCTGGACCGCATGCAGCTGATACTGGGCACGCAGGTGGAAATTTTGGAATATTTCGAATATGATGAGTCTGTCCGGGTAAGAATTGGTACAGACCGGGAACAGTTGCTGACAAA
>CAZNHN010000072.1:12935-17146 GCA_964572415.1 uncultured Phaeodactylibacter sp. | reverse complement strand
TTTACCCTGGGCTAAAGCAATCTCAATTTTCGCAAGCCCCCGCTCGTTGATGTAGAGGCGTACAGGGACAATGGTGAGCCCTTTTTCCTTGAGCTGCTTTTCCAACCTGCCCAGCTCCCGGCGCTTGAGCAGCAACTTCCGGGTACGGCGGGACTCGTGGTTGAACATATTGCCATGCTCATATTCTGCAATGAACAAGCTTTTGATGAATAATTCTCCTTTCTTAAAAAAGCAGTAGGCATCCCGCAGATTAGCATTTCCCTTTCGAATAGACTTGACCTCCGTACCGTGCAGCATAATGCCTGCCTCGAAAGTGTCGAGAAAGCGATACTCGAAGCCGGCTTTTCGGTTGATGATTTCTACGTCGTGTTCTTTGGTCTTTCTTATGCCCATTCTTATTGTTTTAATCCGCGTGCAGTAGATTTAACTGTAATATCTTTTGAATAGTTCATGCCCCCCTGAAGCAATACCGGTGGCGCGGGGTTTATCTTTATAGCTTAACCGGGCGTTGTTTGCCGCACGGGACGGCTGGCCCCGACATGCGGTGACTGTTAAACGCCAATCAGTCCGGAATAAAAGTACGGCTATTTTCTGCACAGTTTTTTATTTCTCCTTTGATCGCGCTATCTTGATGGCCCACAGGCAACTAGCAGCAGGCAAACGAATATTTATGAATTTACGCATTATCTCCGCTGGTGCGGGCAGTGGCAAAACATACCGCCTCACCCAGGAAATGACCGCCCTGTTGGAAAAAGATGTACGCGCCAGTGGCATTATCGCCACGACTTTTACCAACAAAGCAGCCGCAGAACTTCAGGAACGGGTGCGCATTAGCCTTTTGGCCAAAGGGCAGACCGCCGAGGCCGACCAACTGAGCAACGCGATGATCGGCACGGTTCACGGGCTGGGTGTTCGTTTATTGCAGCGGTTTGCCTTTGAAGCCGGTGTCTCCCCACAGGTAGACATTATTGCTGAAGAAGACCAGCAACAGTTGTTCAATCAATCGCTGGCAACGGTGCTCACCGAATCGCGCGTAGACCAGATGGAAGCGCTTAGCGAACGCCTGGGGCTGACTCAGCAAGCCTACAGTGACTGGCGCTATGTGCTGAAGCAACTTACGGAGATTATCCGGTCAAACAACTTTTCAAAGGAAGTCATCACCAAGAGTAAAATCAATTCGGTTAAGACTTTTCTCGACCTGCTGGGGGAACCCAAACCGTTAACCGGGGAAAGCTATGAAGACCGGCTCAATAGCTTGATGAAAGCGACCATCTCCCGGCTCGGGCACAACGAAGACCATACCAAAAAAACACAAGGAGCCTTGAGCACCCTGAAAGGTATGCAACGGGCTTTAGAAAACCGCGGGCATCTGTCCTGGCATGAGTGGGCTAAAATCTCAAAGCTCGGCGTGGGCGCCAAAAGCAGGGATGATGCCGCAGATCTGATTGAGTTTGCTTACCACCACTATCAGCACCCGGGCTTCCATGATGATATCCGAAGCTTCACTTACTTACTTTTTGATTTGGCGCAGTCTGCTATCGAGGAGTTTGATCAATACAAGAAAAAACGAGGGCTCATTGACTATACCGATATGGAGACACTAGTCAATCAGCTCCTCGATCAACCCACGATCAAAGAGGTGCTTAAAGCGGAGATTGACTTACTGATGGTGGACGAGTTTCAGGACACGAGCCCGATTCAACTGGAGATTTTCCTCAAACTTTCCCGGATTGCCCGCTATTCAGTCTGGGTAGGCGACCCCAAGCAATCGATCTATGGCTTCCGGGGCGCAGATCCGGAATTGATGCAGGCTATTATTCAACAGCAAGGAGGTATTAACCCCAAAGACATTCAGGAGTTTTCCTGGCGGTCACGCGAACTCATTGTCAATACCACTAATGCCCTGTTTACCAAAGCCTTTCCGGACCTCCCTGAAGAGCAGGTCGCGCTCAAAGCAAAGCGTTGCCGGGATGGTACGCAAAACGCGGACTGAAAAAACGATGGGCCGGAACCCGCCGTGCTGGGTTATCCGTTGATACACTGGCACTTCCTGCAAGACGAAGGCAAACGGGCGCCCGGGCGGCCCTGGATGGAGAATTGCCTGGCCGACACCCTGCGGCAATGGCTGGAAGCAGGATACTACGCTGAGCCAAAGTCAGGCGGCCCTCCAAGCCTGATCCGTCCCGGGGATGTTGCTATTCTATGCCGGTCTAACAGCAACTGCCAGGGAGTAGCCGAAGCCCTCCACCGGGCAGGGCTGAAAGCAGCCATTTCCAGAGCCGGGCTATTGCAAACCGCGGAAGCCCGTTATGTCCTGGCCTGCCTTAAATACCTGATCAATCCAACCGATGACCTGTCGGTAGCAGAAATACTGATGCTTCACGGCAGCTATAGCCTGGAGCAGATCGTTGAAAGCCGTTTGGAGTTTGTCGCGGAGCAGGAGAAGAAAAGCCTCTGGGAAGTGGATGCGCCAATCATCCAAAAACTGCAGGCGCTGCGCAATAACACCCTCGAATTATCGAGCGCTGAAACCCTGGACTTTCTCATAGAACGGATACAGGTGAGGCATACCGTTGCCAAATGGGGAAACATTCGGCAACGCCTCAGCAATGTGGATGCGCTTCGGCAATACGCACTGCAGTATGAGTCCGCCTGCAACCGCATGCACTCGGCGGCATCCACCGGGGGGTTCCTGCTCTGGCTAAATGCGCTGGAAAAAGATGGCAAAGACCTGCAGGGCTCTGGTGAGGGCCCCGACGCTGTAAACGTGCTCACCTACCATCGCAGCAAGGGCCTGGAGTGGCCGGTTGTCATCTGCCATGACCTGGAGAATAATTTGAGAGCGGATCCCTGGGGCATTGATATCATCTCAGAAAAGGAGACCGTTGATCTTGATAATGTACTGGGCGGGCGCTGGCTTCGGTATTGGGTGAACCCCTACGATAAGCAGTATAAAAAAACCTACTGGGAGGAGCAACTGCAAAGCAGCCCGGCGAGTACCCGGGCCCGAAAGCAGGCTCTCGCAGAAGAAGCCCGGTTGCTCTATGTGGGCATTACCCGGGCCCGGGATTACCTCATTTTTCCTACCCGTGAAAGCCCGGCCAAGTGGCTCAACCGGACCTGGCACGCCGGCGAAGAAGCTCACATTACACTTGAACCGGGCAATGTGGAGACCCCGTGGAACTGGGCAGGCGAATTCATTAATATTGAAGCGGAGATTTTTACTTACGCAAGAGACTTTGAGCCCACCGGCCCGGATACTGCCGAAGCCATCACTATGCTCAGCCCGCCCGGCGGGCCGGAGCGGCATGACCCCTTTGATTATCTCTTGTCAAAAGACGCGGTGGAAGAGGCTGGTATCCGCCCGCTGCCTCCTTACAGCTACGCCAATCCGCTGGCGCTGGCAGAAGGAGAAGACCGCATGGCTGCCCTTAATGCGGCTACAGCCTTCTTTTTTGCAGATCGGCAGGACCACTCTCCCGAGCGCCGTACAGCGATGGCCACCCGTATGCTCACCCGGTACGGACTGGCTCACCTGTCTTCAAAAGATCTACTCCGTCAGGCTGATGCCTGGCACCATGCTTTGAAGCGGCAGTTCCCCCATATGGCACACCAAAGGCAGTACCCCTTACATTTCTTTCATAAAGGGCGGCTGTTTCAGGATTACCTGCACCATCTACTGGTGAGCCCTGACGAAGCCATTATTATTCAACACCTCCGCCATGATCAGAACGATGTCCGAAAAACAGGAGCCATTGCCCGGCGCAAAATGGGAAGCTGGGCGTTTTTGGCTATTCAGGGCATAAAAGCCGTTCTTGGAAAACCCCGGGTGCGCTGCTTTATCCACCTGCCGCTGAGTGGGCAATGGGTGGAAATGGAAGAAGAACACCTTTAAAACGGCTCTTTTCTACTAATGAGCGCCAAATCCCGACAAACAATATCAGGTTCTTCTTTACAGGAATGGGTGAATACTGGTAAATTTGTGTCTATTCATTGGGAACTTCCTCGCTGAATGCCAAACTTTATTGCTCATTTTCAGAATTTTTCAAAAAGGCACGCCCTGTTTTCAAATCAAGGCTATTGCAGAACAACTGTAGATTTATGAAACCACTTTTTACTTTTCTTCTTAGTTCATTAAACATAACATTAAAGAACAGACTATGATGTGTTGATACTACTGTTTTTATTTTATTATCCTCTCGTTTGATTAG
>CAZNHN010000072.1:1392-12925 GCA_964572415.1 uncultured Phaeodactylibacter sp. | reverse complement strand
TTTTCATCCTTGGCTTTGCCGGGGCGCAGTCCGGTTTATGGACGGATGTTCGTGAAGACCGCATTGTGCTCCCCATGGAGTCTGAGGTTGCGATTACCGCAACGCAGTACCGTACGCTGGCGCTGGAGTATGATCCCTTTGTTCAGCAAGTTGCCAGTGCGCCGCTTGCCTTCACAGAAGCGGCTCAACGTAACCCTGCTGAAATTGAACTTCCGCTACCGGATGGCACTACAGAGGCCTTTGAGGTGGTGGAGTCCAGAATTATGGCGCCTGAACTGGCCGCCAAATATCCTCACATCAAGGCTTACACTGCGATCAGCAAGGACCGCCCGTTTGTCACGGCCCGGTTTGAGGTGACTGCCCACGGCATAAGTGCAGGGGTCAATACTCCTGAAGGTCGCGTACACATAGAACCTTATGCCTCTCATCAGAACCGCTACTTCATCAGCTATTATAAACGCCATCAGCAGCTTGAGGAAGTGCCCGTGCTTGCTTGTGGCTTTGACAACCACGCTGAAGAAATGTTGGCCGAAGTCCATCAGGAGCGCACCCGCGAATCAGAAGAACTGTCCTTCCGCAGCACAGCTGGAGCAGCCCTGCCATTGCGTACCTACCGAATGGCGCTGGTATGCACAGGCGAGTTTGCCCAAACCTTTGGCGGCACGATGGACGATGTGATGAGCGCCTATGCAGTCGCCCTCAATCGGTTAAATGAAATTCTGCAGCTGGAAGTATCGGTATTGATGGAGCTCATTCCCAATAATGATGAACTTATTCACCTTGATCCTGGCACTGACCCCTTTAGTACGGCTAACGTGGGCTCATCGCTTCTCGGTCAAAACCAGGATTTTTTAAATGGTGCTATTGGGCTGAATAGCTTTGACATCGGGCACATCTTCACCGGAGGATGCACTGATGTTGGAGGTGTCGTGAGTGGAGGTGTTTGTACCCCCGGAAAAGGACGGGGCGTGACCTGCTTTTCTTCCTCAAATATTACTTTCATTGTGACACGCATTTTATCGCACGAAGTAGGGCACCAGTTTTCGGTAGGCCATAGCTGGAATAACTGCCCGGGAAGCCTGGAACAGCTATCTTCCAGCAACGCCTACGAGCCAGGAAGTGGCAGTACGATCATGTCTTACAATAACACTTGCGCTGAGAACCAAAATATTGGTGGCGGTCTTGCTGAATACTATAATGTTGGATCCCTGGAGGACTTCATTGGATATGCAAGAGTAGGTACAGGTGCCACCTGTGGTACGGAAGTCATCACTGAAAACCACGAGCCGGAAATTCAAATGCCCTATGAAGATGGGTTTTTCATCCCCATTTCCACGCCATTTGAACTAAGTGCCACAGCAACCGATGAAGATGGAGATAACCTGACTTACATTTGGGAGCAATTTGACCTCGGTCCGGTTTCCCCTTTGGGTTCCCCCTTTGGAAATGCCCCAATCTTCCGTTCTTTTCCACCCTCAGCCTCCGGGCACACCCGGGTCTTTCCAAGACTTAACAATATAATCAACAATAACTACAACAATACCGAAGTACTGCCCACGTACAGCCGGGATTTGACCTTCCAGTTCGTAGTACGGGACAACAACGTTGATCATGGTTCTTCCGTATGGCAACCTGTTGCATTCAGGTCAGACGAAACGGCGGGTCCTTTTGTGGTGCTGACTGGCAACGAAACCGGACTAACCTGGACGGGCGGTGATTACCGTGAGGTGACCTGGGATGTAGCCAACACCACCAACCCACGTGTCAACTGCCAGTATGTGGATGTCCTGCTCTCTGTGGATGGTGGTTTCACCTATCCGTACACACTTCTGGAAGCGACGCCAAACGACGGCTCGGCTTTTGTTGATGTACCGGATGTAGTTACTGAAGACGCCCGTATTCGCGTCCAGGCATCTGAAAATATTTTCTTTGACATCAATGATTTTGACTTTACGATTGAGGCAGCTACCGAGCCTGGCTACGCCATGAGTGTGGCGCCCGCTACTATCCCATTGGTATGCCTGCCGAGCGAAGCAATAAGCATCGAAATCAGCACCAGCGCCATCCTGGGGTTAGATACCACATTGATGCTGAGTCTTATAGGTGACCTGCCGGCAGGTTCCTCTGCCACCTTTACTTCAGACACACTCGCCGTAGGCGCATCAACCTTCCTAAACCTTGACATCGCCCCTAACCAGGGCAGAGACACGCTTGATCTTCTTGTTCAGGCTATGATTCCAGGTGTCGACACCTCTTTACGGGAGATTCGGGTGATCACATTGTCCAGTGATTTTTCTGAGCTGGAAATGCTTACGCCCGTTGACGGAGAATCGGGTATTATTTTCAGCACGGACTTCAGTTGGGTTGACGTACTAAGCGCCGACCGCTATGATATTCAGATTGCTACGAGCCCGACCTTTGATGAAGAGACGATCTTTGAAGAAGCTTTTGGGCTACCCGAAGCAGCCTACCAGCCGGAAGGTTTCTTCGAACAGAACGAGCTCTACTTCTGGCGGGTACGCCCGGCGAACGATTGCGGAGTAGGTGAATACCTGGAGCCTGTTGCATTCCGGACCTCCACTGTGGACTGTGAAAACAACCTGCCGGTAGACTTACCCGTCAACCTCTCCAACAACCCCGGGGTAAGGTCTTCAAAGATTTTCGTTGCCGAAAGTGGTATCATCAGTGATATAAATATCGATGATCTGGAAATCCCCTACTTAACGGTAAATGTACTCCGTGTTTCAATCATCAGCCCCGCTGGCACTCGGGTAGTTCTTTTCGACCAATCCTGCTTTGGCTCTCCGCTGCTTAGAGCTTCCTTTGATGATGAAGCCCCTAACCCAATTGCATGCCCACCTATTACGACGATTCCGGTGAAGCCGCATGAGCCCCTCTCTGCCTTTGACGGAGAGGACACCTTCGGCGAGTGGACGCTCGAAGTTGAAATGACCCAACAGGGTACCGGTGGTGGTGCTCTCGAAAGCTGGGGGCTGGAGTTCTGCGCTGCTGTAACGCCGTCCTCACCTGTCATCATCAGGAATGAAGCCCTGGCTGTACCTCCCGGTGCTGGCAATGCCATCACAGTGAATGAGCTTGAGGTAGAGGATAGTGAAAGTACTCCGCAGGAAATCGAATATACTATTGTTACCCTGCCCGAAAACGGGCAGCTGTTCCGCGGTGGCGACCTGCTTGGGGTAGGTGATGAGTTTACGCAGCAGACCATCAACTTATTCAACCTGACTTATGTACACGATGGTAGTGATACAGAAGCAGACGGATTCACCTTTATTGTGGAGAATCCGGAGGGTGGATGGATTCCTACCCAGACCTTCAATATCCAGATTGACGAAGATGCAACCGTCAGCACCTTAGATCAGCGGCTGGATGAAACGCTTAGGGTGTTTCCGAACCCCACTCAGGATATATTAAATGTAGCGTTTGGGCAGGTCATAGACGGCAATGTAGCCTTGCAATTGATCAATTTGCAGGGCCAGGTCATTACTCAAAAGATGTATAGTAGCATTAGTGGTATGGTCACTCTTAATGTTAGCCAGTTTCCAAAGGGTATTTACCTACTTACAGTTCAAACTGAAAAAGGACTGGTCAGCAGAAAAGTATCTGTCCTGTAAATAAATCAAATGTGCCGGGCAGTGGTCAGCTGCCCGGTACTTCTTTTCACAAGGCTATACCCCGTGTTTTGGATATCAGCCATGACAGCATAACTGTAGAAGTATGAAACCCATTTTTACGATTCTTCTTTACCTTTTTGTACTCCCTTTTTTAAACGCGCAGTCTGGTTTTTGGACCGATGTCAGTGAACAGGGCATCCTGCTCGCCCCGGAAGCTGAAGTTGTGATCCCCGCAAAGCAATACCGCACGCTGGCTTTAGATTATGCATCCTTTGTTCAACAGGTTGCCCATGCGCCACTTGCCTTCACAGCCGCCGCACAGCATAACCCGGCTGAAGTGGAACTGCCCCTTCCTGATGGCACTGTAGAGCCATTTGAGGTGGTGGAATCCCGGATCATGGCGCCTGAGTTGGCTGCGAAGTACCCTCATATTAAAGCATACACTGCCATAAGCAAGAATCGGCCTTTTGTTTCTGCTCGTTTTGAGGTGACGAACAAAGGGCTCAAAGTGGGGATAACAACTCCGGAAGGCAAATTTTACATTGAGCCTTATGCGCCTGGAGAGGTTCGATATTATGCTTTCTACAGTAAAAAAGATATAAGCCCGGAGGCATTTACAGATGCTTCATGCGGTTTTAATGATCAGGTGCACGAGGAACACTTTGGTGAAGAACACTATAGCAATCGTGAATCCTTGTCTTTCCGAGACTTCTCTGGTGCTGAGCTTCCTCTTCGGACCTACCGTTTGGCCGCTGCCTGTACCGGCGAGTTTGCTCAAAATCAGGGGGGTACGATGGATGACGTCCTTGGTGCCTATGCAACAATCATCAACCGATTGAACGAGATTCTTCAAACGGAAGGTTCAGTAAGCATGGAACTCGTACCCACCACCGACCAACTGATCCACCTTAATCCGGGCACAGACCCCTTCCAAAACGCTAATGAAGGCCTGGTACTCCTGGGGCAAATCGCCGGATATCTGAATGGAGCCATTGGGCTCGGAAGTTACGACATCGGTCATATATTTACCGGTGGCTGTACTGATGTTGGTGGAGTAGCTGGTGGAGGAGTCTGTACCCCCAACAAGGGAAGAGCCGTTACCTGCTTTTCTTCCAGCAATATTGTTTTTACTGCGCAAGGCACTTTAGCCCATGAAGTGGGACACCAGTTCTCTGTGGGTCATAGCTGGAGCAACTGCCCCGGAAACTTAGACCAGCTGTCTTCCGCTAATGCTTACGAGCCCGGTAGCGGAACCACAATTATGTCTTATGCCGGTGCCTGCGGTAACCAGAATATTGCTTTCCGTGACCCCTATTATAATGTAGGCTCACTTGAAGACCTCATCGGGTATTCAAGAATGGGCACAGGCGCCACTTGTGGTACGGAAACCATTACTGAAAACCATGAGCCGGAAATCCAAATGCCCTACGAGGATGGATTCTTCATCCCCATTTCCACACCATTTGAACTGAGTGCTACCGCTACCGATGAAGATGGGGACAACCTGACTTACATTTGGGAGCAGTTTGACCTTGGCCCCTTGTCGCCTATAGGAGAACCTATCGGTAATGCGCCACTTTTTCGCTCCTTCCCTCCATCGGCAAATGGAAATACCCGGGTGTTCCCCAGAATAGACAAGATTATCAATAATGAATACGATAATACCGAAGTACTACCGACCTACAGCCGTGATTTGACTTTCCAGTTTGTAGTGCGTGACAATAACGCCAATCACGGGTCATCCGTATGGCAGCCGGTTGCATTTCAATCAGACGAAACGGCAGGCCCATTTGTGGTATTGACCGGAAATGAATCGGATATGAGCTGGACTGGCGGTGATTACCGTGAGGTGACCTGGGATGTCGCCAACACCACCAACCCACGGGTAAACTGCCAGTATGTAGATGTGCTGCTGTCAGTAGACGGTGGGTTTACTTACCCTTACGCCTTACTCGAAGCGACGCCAAACGACGGATCTGCCTTTGTAGACGTCCCGGATATAGCAACCAATGATGCACGAATCAAAATACAAGCTTCCGATAATATCTTCTTTGACATCAACGACTTTGATTTCGTTATTGAGCCGGCTACAGAGGCTGGCTATGCCATGAGCGTGTCTCCTGCCACCTTCCCATTGGTATGCCTGCCAAGTGAGGAGCTTAGCATAGAGGTGAGCACGACTTCGATACTTGATTTTGACAGCACACTGACGCTGAGCCTTATTGGCGAGCTTCCTGCCGGTTCTTCGGCGAGCTTCACTTCCAATACAGTGACGGCAGGCGAATCTTCTTTCCTAAATCTGGATATTGCACCAAATGAAGGAAGGGATACCATCAACCTGACGGTTCAGTCAGTGATCCCAGGTGTTGACACCTCTTTGCGGGAGATTCGGGTGATTACCTTGTCCAGTGACTATTCGGAGCTGGAAATGCTAACGCCGGTTGATGGGCAATCCGGCATCGTTTTCAGCACAGATTTTAGCTGGCTGGACGTACCGAGTGCCGACCGCTATGATATTCAGATTGCTAACAGCCCCACTTTTGATGAAGAGACGATCTTTGAAGAAGCTTTCGGGCTCCCCGAAGCAGCCTACCAGCCGGAAGGCTTCTTCGAGCAAAACAAGCTTTACTTCTGGCGGGTACGCCCGGAGAATGATTGTGGTCCGGGTGATTATCTTGAACCAAAAGCCTTTCGAACTTCCACAATGGACTGTGTAAACAACTTACCAGTGGATTTGCCCATAAATCTCTCCAACAACCCCGGCATAAGGACTTCAAAGATTTTCGTTACCGAAAGCGGCATCATCAGTGACATCAACATCGATGACTTAGAAATCCCTTACCTAACCGTCAATGGGCTTCGGGTAACGGTTATTAGCCCGGCGGGTACCCGCGTGGTCCTGTTCGACCAATCCTGCTTTGGCTCGCCGCTGCTCCGTGCCTCTTTTGACGACGAAGCCCCCAACACAATTGCATGCCCTCCTATTACGACAATCCCGGTAAAGCCGCACGAGCCGCTTTCTGCCTTTGACGGAGAGGACACTTTTGGAGAGTGGACGCTGGAAATTGAAGTACTTCAACAGGGTACGGGTGGTGGAGCATTGGAAAAGTGGGGGCTGGAGTTCTGCGCTGCTGTGACGCCATCCTCACCTGCCATCATCAGAAACGAAGTCCTGGCCGTACCTCCCGGTGGTGGCAATACCATTACAGTGAATGAGCTGGAAGTTCAGGATGGCGAAACGGCTACGGAAGACATCGAGTACACCATCGTTACCCTACCCGAAAACGGGCAGCTGTTCCGGGGAGGAGACCTGCTTGGGGTAGGGGACGAATTTACGCAGCAGACCATCAACCTGTTCAACCTGACCTACGTGCACGATGGCAGTGCTACGGAGGCAGACGGATTCACCTTTATTGTGGAGAATCCGGAGGGTGGATGGATTCCTACTCAAACCTTCAGCATTCAAATTGATGAGGATGCCACAGTGGGCACCTTTGACCAATCGCTGGATCAAACACTGAAGATCTTCCCCAACCCGGCAAGTGACGTGCTTAACGTTGCCTTCGGGCAGGCCGTGGAAGGCCCCGTGACCCTTCAGTTGGTAAACCTGCAGGGCCAAATACTTATACAGCAGGCTTTCAATAGTGTCAGTGGCACCGTAGACCTGAATGTCAGTCAGTTGCCTAAAGGCATCTATCTGCTTAGCGTTCAGACGGAAAAGGGCATTGTCAGCCGGAAAATAGCGTTACAATAACACCGAAAAAAACACACCGGGCAGTATAATGCTGCCCGGTGTAATTTTATACCGCTCAGCTTGACTTCAATAATTGATACTGTTACTTTTCCACTCCTCTGAGAACTGCTACGCTTTGAATTTGTCTATCAATTGAAAAAACATTAAAAATGAGATTTTCGCTTACTTATCTGCTTTTGCTGTCTGTGCTGTTTCCAGCCTTCGGGCAGCAAAACTTCTGGACCGCCCTGGAATCGCGGTCAGCACTGCAGCAACCCCTGCAGGAAAGGCAATACGAAGTTGACAACTACGAGGCCTTCAATCTGAACCTGCAGGGCATGAGAACCGCGTTGCGGGAAGCGCCAGCTGAGTTCACAGATGAAGTGCCTCTTGAGCTGATGATGCCAATGCCTGATGGGACCCTAAAGACGTTCAACGTAGTGGAAACACCAGTGATGGCACAGGGCCTGGCGCAGCGCTATCCATCCATCAAAACATTCCGGGGATGGAACCCTGACAACCCACGTGAGTCTATCCGGTTGGGCTTTGGGCCAAATAAGGGCTTTTATGCTACCGTTTTTTCGGATAAAGGCCGCATTTACATTGATCAGGCCGGTCCGGCATACATCACTTATGCCACCCGGGAAAACCCCAATACCGAACTATATCAGGGTTTTACCTGCGAAGTGGAAGACCACACCGAGGAAGCAGGTTCTTCTGAGGATGGTCAGGTGAGCGAACGGGGGTTGCTGATGCAAGCTACCCTGCGCACCTACCGGTTTGCAGTGGCTGCTACCGGTGAGTACACGCAGTACCACGGAGGGACTGTAGAGGATGCCCTGGAAGCCATCGTTCTTAAAGTCAACCGGTTGAATCAAGTTTTGGAACGGGACGCCTCTATCCGGTTGGAGCTCGTAGAAAATAACGACCTGATCATCTTTACCGACCCTGATACGGACAATTTGTCTAACGGAAATACCTCAGAGTTGTTAAGCCAGGTTGGAATTGCTATTAATTCCACTATCGGGCTGCCCAATTATGATATCGGGCACGTACTCAATGTACACAACGATTTTGTAGGTAACGGTGTAGCTTCCCTTAGCTCTGCTTGTACTACCAACAAGGCTAACGGTGTATCCGGGATTACAATGCCGGAAGGAGACCCATTTGTAATAGATATTTTTGCGCATGAAGTTGGGCACCAGTTCAGTGCGACCCATACCATGAACAGTTGCCAAAATGTAACTGCTGCCACCGCATTTGAGCCCGGCAGTGGCAGCACGATTATGGCCTATGCTGGGATTTGTTCTCCGGCTGACAACATCACCGATATGACCGATGACCATTACCACACTGCCTCATTGGAACAAATTTTCACCTACACCCGGCAGGGCAATGGAGACAACTGTCCAACAAAAACACCAACCACCAACGCGGAGCCCACTGTTGATATTCCACTCGAGGATGGTTTCTGGATTCCACTTAGTACACCCTTCGAACTGACCGCAGTAGGTGCAGACCCTGATGGAGATGCTGTCACCTACTGCTGGGAACAGTATAACCTGGGCCCCAATGAAGTAGGCTTAGGCAACCCTCAGGGGGATAGCCCTCTTTTCCGGTCTTTTTCGCCAGTAGAATCCCCAACCCGGGTTTTCCCAAGGCTCAATAAAATCATCAGCAACAACTTCGATAATACCGAAATCCTGCCTGATTACGGGCGTAACCTGACCTTCCGCTGCACCGTTCGGGACAATAACCCGCAGGGTGGCAACGCTGTGTGGGCTGCTGTTGCTTTCAAATCGGACGAAAACTCGGGCCCGTTTCGGGTTCAGGTTCCCAACTCCGATACTATAATCTGGACGGTTGGTGACTATCAGGAAGTACGCTGGGATGTGGCCAATACCGATAACAACCGAGTACGCTGTTTCCATGTCGATATAAAGCTCTCCGTAGATGGCGGGCAGACCTATCCTTTCACCTTGCTGGAGGGAACCCCTAATGACGGCAGCGCTTTCATCACCGTGCCTGATGCAGTCTCCACAGATGCACGCATCCGGGTGGAAGCCGCTGACAATATCTTCTTTGATATCTCAAATGCGGACTTCGAAATTGCGCCTGCAACGGTACCAGGCTACGCTATGACACTCACGCCTGAATCGGTAAGCCCGATTTGCCTGCCTGAGGTGACGACTATTGACATCAGCACTGAAGCTATCCTTGGCTTTGATCAACCGATTACGTTATCCTTAGACGGCGATCTGCCGGCAGAAGCTGTGGTGACCTTTAGCGAAAACCCTGTGGTGCCGGGTAATACTGCAACGCTGACTATTGACTGGGGTACTTTCGTAGAGGATACGTTCAACCTGGAAATTACAGGCATAACAGATAGCTTGGCTCCTGCAGTTCGTTTTCTGAATTTGTTCACCATTTCCAACGATTTCTCCGGACTTGAACTGCTGTCGCCTGCCAATGGTTCTGCGGATATCGTGCTGTCCACACCCTTTAGCTGGAATGACGCCCCGGATGCCGACCGTTATGATTTCGAGCTGGCCACAAGCCCGGCTTTCGGAGATGCGGTCATCTACAGTGAGAATGGCATTCTGGAGCCCACTGATTTTGTACCGGACGATTTCATACTTGAAAACAATCAGTTTTTCTACTGGCGTATTCGCCCGGTAAGTGAGGTGTGCGGCCCCGGCGAATGGCTCGATCCTTTTGTATTCCGTACAGCCAGCATTTCCTGTGAAGACTACGCCGCTTCAAACCTGCCGATCAACATCAGCTCTAATCCCAATGTGAAGATTTCACAGCTGGATATCCTGGAAAACGGAACCATCAGCGACATTAATCTTTCTGATGTGGAAATTGCCTATCAGCCGGTCAACAACCTGAAAGTGTCGCTGATCAGCCCTGAAAGCACGGAGGTCCTCCTCTTCGATCAGAACTGCCTGAGTACAGGCCTGATCCGCCTTGGCTTTGACGATGAAGCGCCCTTTGGCATCAACTGCCCCCCGCTAACTGGTCAGATTGCACAGCCGGAAGGCAGTCTCTCCGACTTTGACGGACAAGGCACTGCCGGCGAATGGCAACTTAAAGTAGAGGCTGTTGGCAGCGGCGGCGGCGGCGCTATAGAAAGCTGGTCTATCGAATTCTGTGCTACAGCTGAACCTGCTAAGCCGAGCCTGCTGACCAATGAACCGCTCAACGTACCTCCGGGGGGCTGCAATACGGTTACCACAGCTGAACTTAGCGCCACGGATGGCACCTACGGGCCTGCACAACTGAAGTACCGGCTCATCACTCTGCCCGAGCACGGGCAACTGTTCCGCGGTGGCTTTGAGCTGGCCATCAACGACCACTTCACACAGGAGACCATCGAGTCGCTCAACCTTGTTTATGTACACGATGGCAGCGATACACAAGCCGATGAGTTTATCTTTGTCCTGGAGAATCCGGACGGAGGCTTCATCGGCACCGAAACCTTCAGCATCGTCATCGATGAGAATGCTGTGGTGAATACCCGGGAAGAAGGGCTGAGCAACGAATTGTCGCTCTTCCCCAACCCAACCCGTGACGAGGTGACGCTTCAACTGGACCGCCCGGTAGAACAGCAGGCGGACGTCATGCTCTTCAACCTTCAGGGGCAACTGCTGAAGCAGGTACGTTTCCCAGGTGGCGCCCGTCAGATGCGCCTGGAAACCGCAGGCCTGCCAAGCGGTATTTATGCGGTAAGCCTGCGCACAGCTAACGGACAGCTCACAAAGAAGCTGATTATCCGGAAGTAATCTGACTGAAAGGTTTACACCTTGTGATGCGAAAAATAGTGAAGGGCAATCCCGGTGGGTTGCCCTTCGCTGTTTTCAGACCCCGCGCTTGTTTCCGTAGATGAAGATGTGCAGCCGGCTTGTGAAGTTAAACCCGTACATTTTGCAGGCCTCTACCAGCCACGCCTGCTTTTCGGCCAGCCGCTCCGTATTCGTCCCTTCAGGCATCAGGTAAACCCGGGAGGGCTTGATGGCGTAGCGATGGATCAAAGTTTGCACCTCTTCTAATTCTGCCGGGTTGGCCACTACGAACTTGAAGTGGGCCTTGTCGCTTTGAGCGAAATACCGGTACACTTTGGGCCGCTCCCGGAGCTTTTGACTGTTATTGGAGTTCGACAGTTTAG
>CAZNHN010000072.1:0-1238 GCA_964572415.1 uncultured Phaeodactylibacter sp. | reverse complement strand
ATACTGTTGGATCGCCTCCACTATTTCTTCCAGCGTCATCTCTGCAATGACCTCCTCCTTTTTGAACTTCCGGTAGCGGGGCAGCACATCGTTATCGTGGGTAAAACGGGTACCCTCCCAGTTCCAGGTGTAATCGGTATCGCACCAGCTGCAATGCAGGTTGCACAGGGAGGTCCGGACGAAAATACTGGGCTGCCCCATATTTTTCCCCTCGCCCTGAATGGAGTAAAAAATCTCCGGTTCCTTATCCGGTTTCGCTATCTTAATCGTCATGATGAATCAGTTCAGTGCCAGCCCTTTACGGTGATACAACCAATACTGGAAGCCGCCCCGTGCCACCAGGAAGATCAACATCGCCAGCCAGAGGCCATGATTGCCGTACCCGCGTGTCGCCGCGTACGCCAGCAGGAACGTAACAAACGCCAGCAGCATACTGTTCCGCATAGCTTTGGAAGCGGTAAGCCCGATATAAACGCCATCCCAAATGTAACTCGGGGTACCCAGCAGTGGGAAGAGCACCATCCAAAAAAGAAAAGGTTGAGCAGCGAGGATCACATCCGCCTGATTGGTGAATAACCGGAGCAGCGCGTTGCCCCCCAGCCCGTACCCCAGGCTGAACAAAGCCGCCAGCCCCATACCCCAGGCAAAGGAAAGCTTGATAGCTCGTCGGGTTTTCGGATCATCTGCCGCACCTTTGTATTTGCCCACCAGGCTTTCCGACGCGTACGCAAAGCCATCTACGCCGTATGACATCCAGTTGAGGTATTGCAGCAGGATGGTATTCACCGCCAGCACCATTTCGCCCTGCCCGGAAGATTGGGAGTAGAAGAACCCGAAGACACCAGTCAGACAAAGCGTGCGAATGAAAATATCGGCATTGATACGCAAAAAACCGAGGAGTTTTTGCCATTGGCTGATCGCCCGTAACCGGAAGTGCCCCAGCAGATGCCCGTAGCGGTAAAATGCCAGCCCCAAAGCCGCGGTCAGCCCGATGTACTGAGCAATCAGTGTGCCATACGCCACACCAGCTACGCCCATTTCCCGATATTCTACGAGGTAAACACTTAGCAGGATATTAGCAGCGTTGATGATGATGGTCAGGACCAGCGGGAAAATAGCATTTTGCAAACCAAAAAACCAGCCCATCAGGGCGTAGAGCCCAAGGGTAGCCGGGGCCGCCCAAATCCGGATAAAAAAGTATTGCCGGACCAGCCCCGCCTGCCGGTCTTCTGTATTCA
>CAZNHN010000071.1:21879-22279 GCA_964572415.1 uncultured Phaeodactylibacter sp. | reverse complement strand
TTTACGGAATCGGCAATTTCACCCTCAGCGGCAATATTGCTCACTCCAAACCAGTTGGTCAGCATCCACGGCAGCATAGAGGCAATGACCGCACCAGTCCCGATGAAAAAGCTCTGCATCGCGAAACCGGTGGTGCGCTGCTCCGAAGGCAGATTGTCCCCCACAAACGCCCGGAAAGGCTCCATGCTGATGTTGATGGAAGCGTCCATGATCCATAGCATACCGGCTGCCGCCCACAGGGTTGGCGAATTGGGCATAAAGCATAAGGCAATGGAGGCCAGAATAGCACCAACGAGGAAGTAAGGCCGGCGGCGGCCCAAGGTCGGATGCCAGGTGCGGTCGCTGAAGTACCCTACAATAGGCTGTACCAATAGCCCGGTAAGCGGTGCCGCAATCCAGA
>CAZNHN010000071.1:11752-21869 GCA_964572415.1 uncultured Phaeodactylibacter sp. | reverse complement strand
CCCAGTCGATTCCAGGTGTTGTCGCTCATATGCCCGATGATGGGCTGAACGATTAACCCTGTTACCGGGGCTGCAATCCATAGGATAGGGATGCTCCCAACGTCAGCCCCAAGGGTTTCAAAAATCCGGCTGGTGTTCGCATTCTGAAGCGCAAATCCGAATTGGATGCCCAGGAAGCCGAAGCTCATGTTCCAGATTTGCCAGAAGGACAGGCGGGGTTTGGAAAGGCCCTTGGCCGCCGGACGGGGTGTGGTCGTTGATGCCATATGTTTTTTGTTCGTTGGTTGCTGTTTTATGACTCAGGCAGAGACTCCAGTATCCCTTTCAGCCCCTTGCGCACTCGTTTTAGCCGCTTGATCATCGCTGCTTTTTCTTCCTCCCACTTCAGGTGGCGGCGGATTTCCTGCCGGGCGCCATCAATGGTGAAGCCTCGTTCCTTAACCAGCTCATAGATCAGCTGCAACTGCTCCAGATTTTGGGGCGTAAAACGGCGCTCGCCTTTGCTGTTCTTGTGCGGCTTCAGAAAGTCAAACTCCCCTTCCCAAAACCGGATCAATGACTTCGTCACCTCAAACAGCTCCGCCACTTCACCGATGGTGTAGTAGCGTTTCAGGTTGTCCGGATCATCAAAAATGGGCAGCTTTTTCATGGAAGTCGTTTAACAAAGTCACCGTTTCAAGGTAAGAAAAAAGGTTTACTTACTCAGCTTTTCCCGCAGCAACTGATTCGTCATCTTAGGGTCGGCCTTGCCACGGGAGGCTTTCATCACCTCTCCCATAAAGAAGCCGATCAATGCCTTTTTGCCTTTTCGATAGCGGGCTGCCTCGTCCGGATTGCCGGCGATCACCTGATCAATAATGCCTTCCAGGGCGTTGGCGTCAGAGTTTTGGAGGAGGTTGAGGGATTGGGCCAGCTCAAGGGGCGCTGTTTCAGGAGATTCCAGCATCGCCGGAAACAATTGCTGATAGGCTGCGGTATTCGACACCTTGCCTTCTTCTATCAGTGCCAGCAGGCGGGCCAGTTGATCAACGCCGAGTGGGAAAGCCGACAGCTCAACACCGGCTTCATTGCAGTAGGGCAATACCTTGTTGATCATCAGATTGGCAGCGGCCTTGTACAAATCGGTGTGCTGCGCCAGTTCCAGGAAAAAGAGGGCAGGCTGTTGTTCCTCCGTGAGCAGGTTGACATCGTAAGCCGGAAGCCCATATTCTTCGGACAGGCGTTCCCGCAATTGCCACGGCAAGGTAGGTAACTCCTGATGATAGCGCCTCAGGTCATCGGCATCCACCACGATAGGTGGCAGGTCAGGCTCCGGGAAGTAGCGGTAGTCATGTGCGTTTTCCTTGTCCCGCAGGGGGGAGGTCCGCCCCGTATCCGGATCAAAATTCAGGGTCTCCTGCCGCACTTCGCCTCCGCTTTCGATCAGGTCGATCTGCCGCTTCACTTCGTATTGGATGGCACGGCGGGCATAGCGCATGGAGTTGAGGTTCTTAATCTCACAGCGCTCTCCAAACGCCTGCTGCCCCTTTGGGCGCACCGAAACATTCACATCACAGCGCAGAGAGCCCTGCTCCATATTTCCATCTGATACCCCCAGGTAACGCACCAGCTGACGCATCGCGGTCATGTAGGCATCCACTTCTTCTGCAGAACGTAGATCAGGCTCCGAGACGATTTCCAGCAAAGGCACGCCGGCCCGGTTGAGGTCAATCTGAGAATAGGGCCCATCAGTTTCGTGTATGGACTTGCCGGCATCTTCCTCCATGTGGATGTGGTGGATACGGATGGCCTTCTCTCCGGCTTCCGTCGCAATCTTCAATTGCCCGCCTATACAAATGGGCTTGCGGTCCTGCGTGATCTGATAGCCTTTAGGCAAATCGGCATAAAAGTAGTTCTTGCGGTCAAAGGAATTGACCATATTGATCTTGGAGCCCAGCGCCAGCCCCAGCTTGATGGCGTATTCCACCTGCTTTTTATTCAGGCGGGGCAGGGTCCCGGGGTGCCCCAGTGAAATTGGGCTGATTTGCGTATTCGCGGGTGCACCAAAGGCGGTGGCGTCCCCGCAAAAAGCTTTGCTTGCGGTATCCAGTTGTACGTGGACTTCCAGACCGATAACGGTCTCGTACTGATCGTAAGGCATATCTAGACAAATTCTTTGCCTGTAAATGTACAACGGTAAGCTCAGAACGTCAAAGTCGTCAGCACTGCGGTAAGGATCAGGAAGAAAGTAGATAACGTCAGGTAAGCGAAATTGATGATACAAAACTTGATAAAGGTCTTGATCCTGCCCTGCCGGTAAAACCGCCGCATGGCCTGGTACAAGTATAGCATGATACCCAGCATCCCCAGTGGAATGGCTACTTCACCGGACTCAAAATAGCCCGGAAACCAATAGGCCAGCATCAATAACAACGATACCAGAAGGAAGGCAAAAGCATGAAAACTAAAGACCAGGTGCTCCACATAGTAATGCCCCCGCCGGATGTAGAGCAGCTTCAGGATCAGGGCAAGCGCGGGCATCATCAGCGCCACCATCCAGATCAGCTTACCCAGTGCAAAACGGGTGAAATCACCGCCTTCCCGGTTGAGCTTGGCAATTTGCCGAACCTGTAACCGGTGCCAGAAACCTTCAACCCCGTAGGCATCCGGCAGGCTGTCGAGCGGCATTTCAATCAAATCCTGCTTAGAAACGGGTAGATTAACTGATTTAAAAGTGCCGGGTCGATCACTATTGGTAAAATATACCAAATTAAAGCTGTCTTTGCGGGGATCTTCCAGCTTAGCCTCCAGGGTATCTAAAACTTCAGCGAGCTGCGGTACATGAGCGTACTGGGCTTCCAGGTTTGCCCGTATAGTATCCAGGTCGGTGCGGAAATCACTGTAAAAGGCCTCATACCGCGTCTCATTGGCCATATCGTCCATTTGCTCTTCCAGCTGCCCAAAAGCCAGGTAGCCCAGCACCGCAAAGTGGATCACCGCCATCACAAAAAACAAGCGGGTGGGCGGCACATAGCGTTTCTGCTGCCCCCGGAAGTAGGCTTCGGTAAGCTTACCGGGAATAAAAAGCGCTCCCAGGGTCTTGAAAATTTTGGAATCAATATTGAGAACCGACTCGAAGAAATCACTAATCAACACCCAAAAGGTCACCTTACCATTGGTATATTTCTGACTGCAATGGCTACAGTACTCGCCGTTCTCCGGTAGCGGGTAGTAACAGTTGGGGCAGTATCGTTGAGACATGGCAAGGTGGTTATACACTTAACGGCCCCGGCTACGTAACGTGCCGGATTTGTTTTATTTTATTGAATAATTTGTTCCAGCTCCTTTTCCATATTTTTCAATTAGCTCTTTTGACACTAAATCAGATAGAATTCTTTTTACTGTTGGGTTGGGGATGTTCAATTTATCTGCAATTTCCCCGGATTTACATCCAGGATTTTCAGAAATATAAATATAAATAGCTTTATCTTTTGGTGATAATTTGTTTTCGATACCTGAAACCTCTAATTTTTTTGCAAGCTTATTTTGAACATTGACTAACGATTCCAAGAAAAAGTCTATCCACTCAGTAATATCTTCATTCGGCCTCTGAGCTTGACAGCTTCTCAAACATTTGTAATAACTTTTCTTCCGATTTTCGATTTCATGTTCAAAACTTACGTATTGAATCCAGTTGTATCCAGTTTGCAGTAATAGAAGCGTAGTCAACAATCTACTCAGTCTTCCATTACCATCTTGAAAAGGGTGGATACTCACAAAATCATAAACAAAAGCAGCTGTTTTGATTATTGGATGGACTTCCTTTTCCTGTTTGTACCATTCCATTAATTTTCTCATCGCATCTTCTGTAGGAAATCCAGGTTCAGTGGTCTTAAAAATGATTTGATTAGTTCCATCTGGAAATCTTGCCTCAACAGCATTCGTATGTTGTTTATAATCACCTTTATGCCATTCATCTTTTTTGCTATACTTCAGAAGTTGATTATGTAGATTTTTAATATTTGTTTCAGAGATTTCTATCTGTTCATATGAGTCACTAATGATGTCAAGGACATTGAAATATCCCACTACTTCTTGTGAATCTCTATCTTCAATTTTAGAAATGTCTATATTGCTCAGCAAGAATTCAACTTGTTCGTCCGTCATTTTTGAACCTTCGATTCTTGTAGATGCTCCGACACTTCTAATGGTTGCAATAGATTTTAATTGTTTTAAGCTTTGGCCTTCTTTTTTCTCAATGGATGACCAGGATGCATCAAATCTATCAATTTGACTGATTACTCTTAAAAGATTCCAGTCTAGAGTTAATTGGAAATTATATACACTCTCTTTCATGCCATAAAGATACGATTACCCCACATGCCTGATACGATTTGATACGAAAATATTCGGTTTTGATACGATCTGGCACCCAACAAAGTGGTCGCCTACTAGCGTTGACAGCCAGCACGGGGAACGATAAATATTCGCCCGGAGGCTTAACCCACAATAAAAATAGGCAATCCCTGCCAGAATCAGGTATGCTTTTCGATGAAGGCCCTCAAATATCCGGTCACGGTTTTGGGCTGCTCAATGACAACGGCATGCCCTGCCCCGGGAATTTCCGTGTAGGTGGCGTTGGGGATATGCGCTTCCATGATGCGGCTGTACGCCGGCGTCTTGAGCACATCGCTACCGGCTCCGATGAGTAAAGTCGGGCAGGAAATCGCGCCGAGCGACTCCGGCGACATGTGAAAGCCCAAAAAGGCATCGCACAAGCGCACGAAGCTGGTAAAAAAGTCATCCGGCAACTTAGCAAATTCCGCCTGCCGGCTATCGAAAAAGGTGCCGGTACGTTCTAAAAAATCCCCACTGTAAGAACAGGTTGCCACAGCATCGTAGAGCAATCCGCTGTCCACCTCAGCCAGGTCGCGCCAAAGCCGGACCTGACGCTTAAGCAGCGCATCAGACCAGGGCACGGATGCAATAACAGAAAGGGACTGCACCCGCTCCGGAAAGGCTTTCGCAAACAGTAGCCCTACCTCGCCTCCGTAAGAAGTGCCAATAAGATGGCAGCGCTCAATCTCCAGGGCATCCAGCAAAGCCTTTAAGTCGGCAAGGTGGCCTTCCATTGACCAGTCTTCCGGAAACACTTTGCTGCTGTACAATTGCCCCCGGAAGTCATGCAACAGGCAGGGGTATATTTTGGAAAGCGGGCCGGATTGCCCCTTCCAGGACCGCAGGTTCATCAGAATACCGTTGAGGAAGACGAGGGGAACACCGGTCCCATCAAATTGCCACGTATAGGCTAGTTGGCTGCCATCAGACAGGGGCAGGTATTCCATACCGGGCATTATTGCTTTTTGCTCAGCGTGCCGTCTTCACCCAGGATCAGAGGCGACTCGGGGAAGTCTGCGGCGTTGAGGCGCTGCAGGGTCTTGATCGCCCTGTTTTGGGTGTCTACTTTGGGGCCGTGGTTGTAACTTTGGTACACCGGCGTAACTGTTCCGCCCACAAACTTTCCATCTGCATCCACCTCGACTTGCACCAGAGGGGCAATCCCGGCTTCTCCCCGCAGGTTGAAGCGGCCGTAGGTGCAGAAATTGCCCAGGCTGTAGCAAATCAGCCGGTCATTGTACAGCTCCATCGCACGGGTTACATGAGGCCCGTGCCCGAAAATGATATCCGCACCGGCATCCACCATAGCGTGGGCAAATTCGTATACGTTGCCGCGGTTCTCACCGTAGTAGGTCTCGCGGGCGCGTGGCACATGCTGATGTTTGGCACCTTCTGCTCCCCCGTGGAAGGAAACAATGACCACATCGCATTCGGCTTCGAGTTTGCCCACGATTTCCCGGGCTTTGGCGTAGTTGTGAATGCTCACCGTGCCTGAGTTGGGCGCAAAAGCAGCCATGCCTACCTTGAGCCCGTTCCGCTCAATGATGGCGTACTCGTCTGAGCCTGCCAGGCCGGCATAGGCAATGCCCACCTCATCCAAGACCGCCTTGGTGCGCTTACGGCCCGTCAGCCCGAAGTCGCCGGAGTGGTTATTAGCAATGCTGAGGAAGTCGAAACCTGCCTTTTGAAAGTGCTTCGCGTAGCTTTCCGGAGAACGGAACACATAGCAGGCTTTCGGGTTGTTGCAGCGCTTGGCCGTACCGCCCTCATCCAGGATCGTGCCCTCCAGGTTGCCAAAAGTGACATCTGCCTCTTTAAGCAAATCTTCCACATGCGCCAGCATCGTAGCACCACCCTGTGGAGGCAGATAGGAAGCTGACGGATAATTGGTACCGAGCATCATATCCCCTACACCAACAAAAGTATACGTAGATGGAGCAACGGGTGCCTGCACAGCCTGTGCGGTATCTGCCGGTACCGTATCCTGGACCACCTTGGCCAGGGTAGCCCTGCTTTCTGCATTCGTATTCGCTTCTGCCTGACAACTGCTCAGCATCAAAAAGGCGAGCAATGTCATAATCTGATGTGGTGCAAAGCAAAAAAGACCTCCTGAACGGAAGCCTTTTTTGCGGCCAGATGATAATCGTGCCATTAATCTATGTTTCCTGATTGGTTAATCAAATGATTGGTTCGGCATCTCCGCCGCACGAACCAGCTCTTGGTATTCCTCCGGGCTCAATCCATCCATACAATAGTGGATAGGGTTGACTTTTACGCCGTTTACGGTTACTTCGTAATGACAATGCGGTGCGGTAGAGGCTCCCGTATTACCAACAAGACCGATCTGATCTCCACGTACCACGGTATCGCCCTCTTTAACATCAATGCGCTTCATGTGCGCATAGAGCGTTTGATATCCGTAGCCGTGATCAATGATGACCCGGTTGCCATAACCGGATCCGCGACCGGCTTTGATTACCTTACCTGCACCTGTGGCCTGAATAGGCGTACCCTTAGGTGCTGTGAAGTCGATACCGTAGTGCATCTTCGGTATTTTGTAGATCGGGTGGATGCGCCGTCCGAAACCAGAAAGCAAGCCGACCTTGCGCGCCAGCTTATCTGAACGAACCGGTTTGATAGAAGGAATAGCCGCAAGCATTTTTTCCTTCTCCTTAGCCATATTTAGGATGGTATCGAGAGAGCGGGACTGCAGGTCGAGCTGACGCTTCAGCATATCAACATCCTGAGAGACTTCAGCCATCAAATCTCCGGTAGAGAACTGACGAAGATTCTCGTACTTATCATGGCCACCGACACCGCCTTCCCAGACCCCCTCGTCGATAGGGTCCATTCCGAAGACCATGCGGTGCGCGTAAGCATCGCGCTCCTGTACACTATTAAGGACAGTACGAAGCTGTCCCAATTCTTCCTGTAGTTCCTTGTAATTTTCCTCCATGAACTTGATCTCCTGCCGGAGCGCCCGTTCCTGTGGGGAAGGCAGCCACTTATCAGCTGCGACTTTAAGGAAAAATGCAGCAACAACGACTGCACAAGTAAACCCAAGCCATCTCAACACTTTCTGCGTCGTCGTCTCCTCTACTTTTTCGTATCGGAGCGTCTGCGTGTTGTAAACAAATTTTTCTTTTCCCATGCGTGTTATGTCTTAGCCAAATGAAACCAAAAGTCAGTTGTCAAATGCAGTACCTTTTGGCACTTTTTTGAGTAAATAGTTACTGAAATTTAGGTTCCCCCCGTAAGCACGCTCTGTGTTCCCTCCAAAAGCGGCTTTACGTAGCTTGTGTTCGTTCTCAGTTCCCGGTTCAGCTTCTACCGGGCAGCGCCAAATGTAACTGCCACTTTTGGCATTACAAAGCGTAGGCAAGTACTTTTGCACTTTTTGTAATCAAAAAAACGAACCCCTGACCCATGTGTTCACAAAATAATGAAACTTAATCCATGCACAATGGCATGTTTCGAAGGGTAAATGGGGTTGAGTGTATATAGCAAATTGGGTAATCAAAGGATTGTTCATCCTGTTCATGGGTAGGATCCGTATTACCGGAATACAAATATGCGTAAACAACTTAGGAAATCCTTACTATTTAAGAATATTTAACATTTCCTTTCCCCGCGATAAATAGCCGTGCAGAGCTTTCCAAAACTGCAGACTTACTGCTATCTTCGCCCCTTCAAAAGCAAGAAATACATGACCGCACAAGAGATCAGACAGGCTTTTTTGGATTTTTTCGAATCAAAAGGGCATAAAATTGTCCCTTCGGCCCCTATCGTCAGCAAGGATGACCCGACCCTGATGTTTACCAATGCCGGGATGAACCAGTTCAAGGACTACTTCCTGGGCAACCAAACGCCCGAAGTGCCGCGGATTGCGGATACGCAGAAGTGTATGCGGGTATCCGGTAAGCACAACGACCTCGAAGATGTGGGCCGCGATGGTACCCACCACACGATGTTCGAAATGCTGGGCAACTGGTCCTTTGGCGATTATTTCAAGAAGGAAGCGATCGCCTGGTCATGGGAATTGCTAACCGAGGTCTACAGCATCCCCAAAGAAAAGCTCTACGCCACCGTCTTTGGGGGCGATAAGGAAGAAGGGTTGCCCGCCGACGAGGAAGCCAAGGCTTTCTGGCTCGAATACCTGCCGGAAGACCATATCCTCTACGGCAATAAAAAGGATAACTTCTGGGAGATGGGCGATACCGGCCCCTGTGGCCCCTGCTCTGAAATCCATATCGACCTGCGCAGCGATGCCCGCAAGGCAGAAGTGCCGGGCCGGGACCTGGTGAACATGGACCACCCGGAAGTCATCGAAATCTGGAATAACGTCTTCATTCAGTTCAACCGTAAGGCCGATGGCTCACTGGAAAAACTGAAAGCCTCGCATGTGGATACCGGCATGGGCTTTGAGCGCCTCTGCATGGTGCTGCAGGGTAAGACAGTCACCTACGATACGGACGTTTTCACACCCATCATCCGCAAAATCGAAGAACTGACCGGCAAAAAATACGGTGGCAGCTTTACCCCTGACGCCAAATCAGACATGGCGATGCGGGTCGTAGCTGATCACCTGCGGGCTGTGGCCTTCACTATTGCCGACGGGCAGTTGCCAAGCAATACCGGGGCGGGCTACGTTATCCGGCGCATCCTACGCCGGGCGGTACGGTACTACTATTCCTTCCTCGATGTAAATGCCCCAATGATCCATCAGCTGCTGCCGGTAATGGTGGCCGAAATGGGCAATTTCTTCCCTGAACTCAAAGCGCAGCAGGGGCAGATCGCCAAGATCATTGAAGCAGAAGAAAAGACCTTCCTGAATACCCTCGAAAAAGGCATTAGCCGCTTCGAAAGCATTGAACCCAAAGACGGCGTCATTCAGGGAGAAGATGCCTTCAGCCTTTACGATACCTACGGTTTCCCCATTGACCTCACCCGCCTGATGGCCGAAGAGCGGATGCTGAAAGTGGATGAAGCAGGCTTCGAGGCCGCACTCGCAGCCCAAAAAGCCCGCGCCCGTGCTGATGCCCACAAAAAAGTAGGCGACTGGCATATCGTCCGCGATGGCGAAGAGGTGGAGTTTGTGGGTTATGATCACCTGACGGTAGAGGGCGCCCACGTCCTCAAATACCGAACTGTCGATATCAAGCAGAAGAAACAATTCCAGGTGGTCCTGAACCGTACCCCTTTCTACGCAGAGAGTGGCGGACAGGCAGGGGACACCGGCTTGCTCTTCTTCGGTGAAGAGAAGGTGCCGGTCATTGATACCCAAAAGGAAAACGAGCTGATCATTCACATCGTCAAGGCCTTCCCGGAGGATATGGAAGCGCCGGTCCGTGCCGAGGTGAATACGGTCAGGCGGCAGGCCACCGCAAGCAACCACTCCGCTGTACACCTTATGCACGCTGCCCTGCACGAAATCCTGGGCGAGCATGCCCTGCAGAAAGGGCAGAACGTAGACGACAAACGCCTGCGCTTCGACTTTTCCCATTTCCAAAGCATGACAGCCGGGGAAGTACAGCAGGTGGAAGACCGCGTCAATGCGCAAATACGCCGCAACATTCAGCTGGAAGAAGAACGCGAGGTGCCTATTGAGGAAGCCAAAGCCTCCGGTGCGCTAATGCTATTCGGTGAAAAGTACGGCGAGAATGTCCGTATCATCACCTTCGACCGCGACTTCTCCCGCGAGCTTTGCGGGGGTACGCATGTAGCCGCCACCGGTGAGATT
>CAZNHN010000071.1:9303-11732 GCA_964572415.1 uncultured Phaeodactylibacter sp. | reverse complement strand
GACCTACATCCAAAAGGAACTGGACGCCCTGCAAGACGTGCGCCAACTGCTGAAAAGCCCAAAGGATGTAGCCAAAAGTGTGGCCGCCCTTCAGGATGAAAACAAAGCCCTAAAAAAAGAAGTGGAGCGCCTGCGCACCGAACAAGCCAATGCCCTCAAAGGCGGGCTGAAGGAAAAGGTGGAAACCATTGGCGAGGTCAACTTCCTCAGCGCCAAACTGCCACTCGATGATGCCAATGCGATAAAAACCCTCGCCTACCAACTGGAGGAAGAGCTGGGCAATGCCTTCATCATTTTTGGAGCAGTAGCCAATAGCAAGCCACAGCTCACCATTGTAATCAGCAAATCATTGACGGAAAGCCACGGCCTGCATGCCGGAAATATGATCCGGGAGCTGGCCAAAGCCATCAAAGGTGGCGGCGGTGGACAGCCGTTCTTTGCTTCTGCGGGTGGTAAAGATGCTTCCGGGCTGGATAAGGCATTGATAAATGCCAGAACAATGGTGTCCAAATAAAACAAGAGGGGTCAGAATTGGAAGGACTTCCATTTCTGACCCCTCTTTTCTAATACCTCCAGGAACTCACATCCGTTCCTTCCGGCGCTACTTTCGGCATAGTCTTCCTCTACCGCCCGTTCGGCTTTCCACTCGCCCGCTCCACTGCGCTGCCACTAATAGCGTCGCTAAAGAAAAGCGCGTTGGCGAAAATACGGTTGGTGCCGTACCAAAAAGCCCGGAAATTGGGGTCAAAGGGCAGGCAGATGACCCGCCCCCTGCCTGCACCGCTGACTATAGCGGCAGCAGCTCCCGCCAGCTTGCGCTCGTGCTCCGGCCGGGCATAACCACTGATCAGGGGGGGCTCCGCATAAACGGCAGGCGTAGCGTACCGGTTGCCGGTGGGGCGATAGGCTGTCGTGCCCCGCTGGAAAACAGGAATAGAGGATCGGGAATACCCAAAAAACAGGGGATGGCTCAGATCAGCTTCGATCTCCATAATCGCACCACCAATACGATCAGAGCCCCGGTCCGCACCAAGCTTTTCGTAGGGCCGCTGCCCGGACGCCTCCCGGGCATCTCCAATGGGGTTGACCTTCGCCAGCCCCTGCCGGTCAGCCCAGTCAATGGCCGATTTAACAGCAATCAGGTTGCCGCCATCGCTTACCCATTCGCGCAAGTTGTTGTTGCCGCTTTGGCTAATGCTGCCGTAACTGCCATTGACCATGATAATCGTATTAAAATCGGTCAGGTCTGCCCGTCCAAGTTCGTCAGTTTCCAGCATCGTAAGCGGGATGCCGTAGCGCTGATCGAGCAGGTGCCAGGCCGCGCCCGCTTCGTAGGCATAAACGCCCTCCCCTACGATCAGAGCCACCTTCAGTGCTTCAAGCCGTTCAAAACTTCGGCTGCCGAGGTCAATACCCGTCGGGGTAAGCCCGGTTGTTACCGCTGTGATAGCCGCACAGCCAGCTCCTGCCTTTTTGACTTGCTCATGAATTTCAGCAGCCGACCGTTCCTGATTTTGAACAGGCACCAGAATAGTGCCCCGCTGATAGGCCTTTCCATTTAACACAAAGGGTTCGGTGGCGACCTTGGTGCGCAGGCCGGCTGCCTGTATCTGGTACAAGGCTTTGGGCGCGCAGTAGCTTTCCCATTCCAAAAGATAAGCGTAGGCTCTTTGCTCCGGGGCGGAAAAAACAGCTTCCGGTACCGTCTCTACCCGCTTACCCAGCAAGCGGTTGCTAAATTGCCCATCGCCCAGCTCCGCGTAATCCATGCCAAAAGCGAGAGGCAACGTCCAGCTGGACACATCGTAAAAAATACTGTCGGTAAAGGAGGTCATGGTTTCAAACATGCCTCTCACCAGCCGGTGTTGCACTTGTTCTGTGGGCACTACATAACTCTGCCCGGGGGCATACGCTTTCCCATCCGCTTCCACCTCCCGCTCCAGTTGATAGACCTCCACTTTATGCTTCAGCAAAAGATCAAGAAAGGCCGAAGTCCTTACCGGGTCCTCCGGTGCTCCAAATACGTAGCCTTTGACTTTGGCTCCCCGGGCCTCTTCCAATGCCTCCCGGTAAAAATCATACTGATACTGCAGCAGGTCCTGACGCAGCGCAACGCCCGCCTTTTGGGTAGAAAGCGCCGTGCGCACCTGATTACGAATGGTAAAAGGGAAAGTCAGCAGGCCATTCTCCGTCTCCTGCGCATGCCCGCGCGAGCTCGCCTGCTCGAACAGGATGCCAATACCGCCATTCGCATCCGGGTAGGTGGAGCCCTTGCCGTAGTAAAAATCGTCGTAGCTTTCCTTGGTGTAGTAGAGTGAGCCGATATCATCCAGGGCTTCCGCATGAAAGTTGCCGATGCGCCCGGTCAGCTCCTGATTCAGGGGCGGAGTAATGGGGTTGGTTCGGGACGGAATACCCGGCATAAAGAA
>CAZNHN010000071.1:1740-9275 GCA_964572415.1 uncultured Phaeodactylibacter sp. | reverse complement strand
CCATCTCATGGTGATCCGTCAGCACATTGGGCTTCCATTGGTGGAAAACCTCGATGCGGCCCCGGCTTTCCGGGTGCTGTACCAACAGCCAGTCACGATTGAGGTCAAACCAGTAGTGATTGGTGCGCCCACCGGGCCAGCTTTCGTCGTACTCCCGGTCCTGAGGGTTGTGGGTAAGGTTTAGGTTCCTATGCATATTCACCCAAGAGGAAAACCGGTGGAAGCCATCCGGGTTGAAGCAGGGATCGAGCAACACAACCGCTTCTTCCAGGTTTTGCAGGACTTCCGGGCTCTGCCCTGCTGCCAGGTAATAGGCAACCAGAGGTGCTGCATTGCCCCCGCTCGCTTCGTTGCCATGTATGCTAAAGCCCTGATAGAGGACCACCGGCTGCTCTTTCGCGGGCTTGCGGTTGGTTTCCGGGTTGGAAAGAGCCACATGCTGCGCCTGTATTTCGTCCAGCCGGCTGTGATTGTCCGGGGAGGTGATGGTCAGGTAAAGTAATGGCCGGCCTTCGTAACTGCGGGCATACTCGGTATACGTCACGCGGGGAGAGGCTTCCGCCAATGCCTTCATGTAGTACACCAGTTTATCGTGGCTCAGGTGCCACTCCCCAATCTGATGCCCGAAGAAGGACTCCGGAGTCGGGATGCGCTCATCGTATTCAATGTCCGGCAGGTAGTAATTTAAAGGCTGCTGTGCAAAGCTTAGTTGGACAAAAAAGACCAGTAGGCAGGCTAGCAGAATGGGCTTACAACTCATTGGTGTTGGTTTTGGTTATTGTTTGCCTTTAAAATGAGGATTTTTTTGAAATTGTTGCCAAAGCCATTCAAAGCAGCAACAGAATTCTCTCTTTTTCAAACCAAAGCCCCCGCAGAAACGTATTTTTGTCCACCAACGAATCTACAGAACATGTACATCCTGCTCATATCTATCGTTATCGGCCTGTTTGTGGCCATGCTGTTTGTCAATGTCTACTTCCGTGTCAAGGTCCTGAAGAGCTACCGCAAGCTGATCAAGGCGCGGGTGGAATTTGGCGCGGCGCATTTGTTCAATAAAGAAAAAATGGAAGCTGAGGTGATGCCGAAGTACCCGGACATGCGGGAGGAAATCGAGACCTTCACCAGCCACATCCAATACTCCATGCGCATGGCTACGGTGCTGATTGCGCTGATTACGCTGTTCGGGGCGATCCTGATGTACTACCGGTAAACCGTGAAATGGGGAATATGCCGAAAATCCCCTACTTTTGCAGCCGTAAAAAAAGGACCACTTATGTTAAAGATTGGCGTTTTGGGCACCGGCCACCTCGGTAAAATCCACCTCAAGTGCATTCAGCTGGCGGAGGAAACCTACGAACTGATTGGCTTCTATGACCCCGATGATGCAGCCGCCCGGCAGGCGGAGGAGCAGTATGGCGTGCAGCGCTGGACCGACCTGGATGCTTTAATCGCTGCAGCGGATGTGATCGATATCGTGACACCAACCACCACCCATTTTGAGCTCGCCAAACGGGTCATTGGGCAGGGCAAGCACCTTTTTATAGAGAAGCCCCTGACCAATACTATGGACGAAGCCAAAACCCTGCTGCAACTGGCCAAAGAAAAGGGCGTAAAGGTGCAGGTCGGCCATGTGGAGCGCTTCAACCCGGCACTGCTGGCATTGGGCGATCAGCCGCTCAACCCCATGTTCATTGAGGCACACCGCCTGGCGGTCTTCAACCCTCGGGGTACGGACGTCAGTGTGATCCTGGATTTGATGATCCACGATTTGGATATCATCCAAAGCCTTGTGAAATCGCCGGTGAAATCCATCAGTGCAAGTGGCGTGCCGGTGGTGAGTGAGAGCGCTGATATCTGCAATGCGCGCATAGAGTTTGAGAATGGCTGCATTGCTAACCTGACCGCCAGCCGCATATCCATGAAGCAGATGCGCAAGGTGCGCTTTTTCCAAAAGGACGCCTACATCAGCCTCGATTTCCTGGAAAAGGAAGCACAGGTCGTCCGCCTTTACGATACCGATGCCGACCCTGCCCAACTGCCGCAGGACAACCTCATGGAGCTGGAAACCCAGAGCGGCAAGCGCTACATACACCTCTCCATGCCGGAAACCGCACCGGTTAATGCCATCAAAATGGAGTTGGAGTCGCTGGCCCATAGCATTGAAAGGGATGAACGACCGGTAGTCAGTATTGAAGATGGTTACCGTGCCCTCGATTTGGCTCACCGAATCATGGATCAAATCGAAAAACGCCTGATTGAAGCCAAGTCGTCCTAAGCATTCGTCAGCTACCTGACTAAGCCTTGGTATTACAGTGAGAACAGCCAGCGTTTTACCCCTCTTTTCAGTCTATGTACCCAACCATTGATACCGAATACAGGCTCTTGTCTACCAGAGCATACAAACTACAAGCTATGAAAAAGCGATATTCATTTTTTTTATCCGGGTTGATATTAGCTGCAGCCACCTTTGCAGGCTGCGATATCATTAATCCGGAGGAACCCATTCCGGGATACATTCACATCCCTTCCGTTAGTGTGCAGACCACAGAAGTACTGCAGGGCAGTGCCTCTTCCAATATCACAGAGGCCTGGGTTTCTGTAAATGGGACATTCCTGGGCGCTTATGCGCTGCCTGCCACGCTGCCTGTACTGGAGCAGGGCATCTCTGAAGTGGCAGTGCAGGCGGGCGTAAAGGACAACGGGCTGGGCAATTCGCCCGATATTTACCCTTTCTTTGCCAACTTTGAAACGGAGGCGGACCTCGGCCCCAACGCAACTGATACGATTCGTCCGGTTTTCCGGTACAGTGACAATACAAAGTTTGCCTTCATTGAAGATTTCAATGAAGGTAGCCACATCTTTGAAGAACTTCGCCGGGGCAGCATCGAGCAAATGGCATCGGTAACGGAGGGGGCCTTCGAAAATCGATCCCTGCGCATTAAGCTGGACACCTCGGCTGCAATTTTAGAAGCCGCGACGATCAACCGTTACAGCAATCTAACCGGAGAATTTACGACAAGTGTTTACCTGGAAGTCGACTATAAATCCGACGTACCGGTTACTTTTGGGATTATTGGCTATCAGGAAGGAGGGCTCCCCGGTGGCGGGCAGGTTGCTTTTCTTTCAGGCTTTAATCCTTCCAGTGAGTGGAAAAAGATATACTTCAACCTATCCGTTGCCGTAGTAGAATCACGGTTGAGCGAATTCCAGATAGTCTTTCAAGCTCTTATCCCTGTACAGAATGGACAGTTTGTCCGGAATGAAGCAGTCGTCATGATGGACAATATAAAGCTGTTGCATTTCTAACTGCTCAGTCCTGAACCAAGCAACTCATCTACATGCAAAAAAACATGAACCGACAGCGCCGTTTGCACACCTTGCAATATCAGGTGGCAGACTTCATTACAGCTATGCTGTCCTGGGCTTGTTTTTTCGTGTACCGCAAGCAACTGGAAGCCCCTCAACTGGACTGGCCGGTGATCAGTACGGATACGAATTTCTGGTACGGCGTATTGGTCATTCCTACCGGATGGCTGCTTTTCTACTCTATTTTTGACCAGTACCGGGATATTTACCGCCTTTCCCGCCTGGCTACACTCGCCCGGACCTTTTTCCTTAGTTTTCTGGGGGTCACCTTTCTGTTTTTTACACTAATATTGGATGATTTTGTTACCAATTATACGACCTACCGGGCCTCCTTCACTACGCTCTTCCTGCTGCACTTCCTGTTGACGGCCACGGTGCGCATGTACATTCTGACCCGCGCCAGCCAACGCCTGAAGAAAGGCCTGATCACCTACAATACGCTCATCATTGGCAGTAACCAAAAGGCTGTGGAACTCTACGAAGAGATCAGTGGCCGGGAGAAAGGGCTGGGCAATAAGTTTATCGGCTTCATCAGCCTGAACGGTACGGAAGAGGAGGAACTGGCCGCGCACCTGCCCCGGATTGGCGGTATGGAAGTACTGGAGCAAAGTATCATCGACCTGAATATAGAAGAGGTCATCATCGCTATAGAGACCTCTGAGCATAACCGCCTCAGGGAGCTGCTTAATATCCTGTTCGATTTTGATGAGCAGGTGCTGGTCAAGATCATCCCGGACATGTACGACATTATGCTGGGCACCGTAAAAATGAGCCATATATACGGTGCAGTACTCATCGAAATCCGGCAGGATCTGATGCCAAAGTGGCAACGCCTGGTTAAGCGGCTCATTGATTTAGGGGTATCTGCTCTGATGCTATTGGTACTCTCGCCACTCTACCTTTACATAGCTGCACGGGTGCGTTTTTCCTCAAAAGGCCCGATTATTTTTCAGCAGGAACGCATTGGGCTGAACGGCAAGCCTTTTATGATTTATAAATTCCGGTCTATGTATACCGATGCGGAAAAGCACGGGCCACAGCTCAGCTCCGATACCGACAACCGTTGTACGCCCTGGGGAGCAGTCATGCGCAAATGGCGGCTGGATGAGCTGCCGCAGTTCTGGAATGTACTGAAAGGAGATATGTCGCTCGTCGGTCCTCGGCCCGAACGGCAATATTTCATTGACCAAATCACCAAAGAAGCTCCGCACTACAAGCACCTGCTCAAGGTGCGCCCTGGCATTACTTCCTGGGGGCAGGTCAAATACGGTTATGCTTCCAACCTGGACCAAATGCTGCAACGGCTGAAGTTTGACATCCTTTACATTGAGAATATGTCCCTGGCACTGGACTTTAAGATCATGTTCTACACCTTGCTGGTACTCCTGCAGGGTAAAGGGAAGTAGGGAAGCTCAAAAGCAGAAACGACTTGGTAATCTGGCGCGAGTATTGTATCTTTGCCCCTCAATTTCAATATTCATCTTTTCAAACAGATAGAATCATGTTCGCAATCGTAAAAATAGCTGGTCAACAGTTCAAAGTTGAGGAGGGGCAGCAGCTCTTCGTCCACCAGCTAGAAGCCAGTGAAGGAGACAACGTATCCTTCGAGGATGTGCTGCTCGTTGATAACGACGGCAAGGTCTCTGTAGGCACGCCGACGCTGAACGCCAAAGTAAATGCTACGGTACTCGGCCATCAGAAAGGAGACAAAGTTATCGTCTTCAAAAAGAAGCGCCGTAAGGGCTACCGTCGTAAGAACGGCCACCGTCAGCACTTTACCCAAATCCAAATCGACAGTATCGCCGTTTAATCCCCGGCCAGGGGTGCGGTTTTTTGTAAAACCTAAAATTGTTTAAGACATGGCACACAAGAAAGGTGTAGGTAGTACGGACAACGGCCGGGACAGTAAATCGAAAAGACTCGGCGTTAAACTATTCGGAGGCCAGCACGCTAATGCCGGCAACATCCTCGTTCGTCAGCGCGGTACCAAGTACCACCCGGGCGAAAACGTTTACATGGGCAAGGACTTCACCCTGCACGCAGCGATCGAAGGTACGGTTACCTTCCGCCGCCGCCGCAAGAACCGCCTTTACGTCAACGTAATGCCTAATGGTTCTTCCAATGGTAACGGCGCAGCGGCAGTAGCGGCTCCGGCTCCTGAAAAGAAAGAAGCACCTGCTCCAAAGGCAGAGCCTGTAAAGGCTGCAGCAGCTCCGGTTGAGGAAGCACCAAAGGCAAAAGAAGAAGCACCAAAGGCAAAAGCTTCCAAATCTGAAAAAATTACCTTACCTTCCGGTAAGAAAATAAAGCAGGATGACCTGAAGATGGTTGAGGGCATAGGTCCTAAAATCGAAGGCCTGCTGAACGAAGGTGGCATCCACACCTGGGAAGACCTGGCAAATGCACCTACTGAGAAAGTGCAGGCTATCCTCGATGAGGCAGGTCCCCGCTATCGGATGCACGACCCTGCTACCTGGGCCAAGCAAGCCAAACTTGCGCATGAAGGTCAGTGGGAAGAACTCGAAGCCCTTCAGGACCGCCTCGATGGTGGTCGCGAAGTGAGCGATGAGAAGGAGTAAAACACAGGAACCGTTGGGGCGGGCTCTTTGCCGCCCCGATGGGTTCAACTAAGATTTTTTAGTTTTCATAGCTTTATATTTCAGGGCCCTGCTTTTGGTAGGGCTTTTTTTATACCCTTACCTGTCGGAGTCTCGCCCCTCCCCATCTTCAACAACAAGTCGATAATGCGGGTAGAAACCGGTCAAGGCCTTTTGACTGGTATTCGCGCTTGTTTGAAACTACACAGCGGCAAGGAAAGCAAAGTGAAGCATTGACTATTCATGAAGACCAAATACCGCTTATTCATTCAACGATTGCTGTATCAGGTCATGCAGTTGCTGTTTTTCATCAGAACTCACCGGAATATCGGCGAGCAGTTCTTGCAGTACGCATTTACGGAGTGCTGCCACATCGCCCTGCGATCTGACCTGTAGAAGAAGGAGGGCAGTAAAAATTTACTATATTGATAAATAATTTTTGTATACTTAGGCAAACATCTAACTCAGACAATGGCTTTGACAGATGAAAATACAAATACATCGTATGAAGGTATAATCAAAAGAGTTGAAGACGCTGAAGTCTTGAAAGGCCATAAAGATTTCACCTTTGAATGGCATAAGGAAGCAGGCTCAGAAATCTATAAACTGACAATCAGAGGGAAGAAAGAGATATTGGGGTTATTGTCAATCCGTGATATAAGGGAAGAATTCAGGGTACACATAAATCTGATTGAATCATCCATCAAGCATCGGGGAAAAAAGAACGGGTTAAGAAATATTCCTGGCTGTTTGATTGGACATGCCTGCCAGATAGCATTTAGAAAGGGATATGGAGGATTTGTTTCCTTGACTCCCAAGACCTACCTGATTGATTACTACCAAAACAATTATGGATTCATTCAAGTGGGGAGGCAACTTGCGACTTTCGGAGAAAATTCAAAATCGTTAATGGCAAAATATTTGGACGATGAAGAAATATGAGAAAATATATAAATCGCTTAGTAAAAAATATACAGATGAAGAAATAGCTGACTCTATGTTAATACCTGAGGACTTAACAGAGAAAGAAAGAAAGGAAGCAGATGAAGAGATTAAAAGGTATAGATTAAAGCTATTGAGGGAACAGACTGAGGAAGAGCGGATATTCTCTGACTTAATGAGGTTGAAGATTTTAATGGAAGACTATATCCGTCAGGAACCCTTCACTGAAGAGAAAAGCTTTGGCAAATACCTCGAGGAGTATGCCAGGATTTTAAAAATAACAAAAAAGAAATTGTCGGAAGATTTAGCTGTTCATTATACCCGATTGAGCAGGATAATAAATGGACATGAAGATCCAAATATTGAATTAACTTACAGATTAGAGAAACATAGTGGCAAATTAATTTCAGCCTTGAAATGGTGGAGATTGGTAATCAAAAAACAAGAATACGAAATAAAAATAGATGATGAGACGAGAGAAAGGGAAGGGGCCAAAGTAAAGAATGCCATGACATTCGTTGCTTAGACAATGTTTGGATAGGGCACAAGAACACCCACCAAATTAATCCAGCAACTGCTGTATCAGGTCATGCAGTTGCTGTTTTTCATCAGAACTCACCGGAATATCGG
>CAZNHN010000071.1:652-1640 GCA_964572415.1 uncultured Phaeodactylibacter sp. | reverse complement strand
AGCAGTTCTTGCAGTACGCATTTACGGAGTGCTGCCACATCGCCCTGCGATCTGATGTGCAGAAAAAGGTGAATAGTATCAATTTCCAAATCAGTAAATTCAGCCAATTCCGTAGCCGGCCATTCCGGAAATCTTAAGATAGTTTTGAGCAGGTTGAAAATGCCTTTTTTGTACATGCCCTTATCATGGCCCTCATTTCGGCCTTCCTTCCCCCCCTTTCCAAAATTTGTTCTAATGTACTCATCACTTCTGGTTTTATGGTCAGCTCCGTATTTTGGATTGCTTCATAGAATGTATCTTCTGAACGCTCTGCGATACCTAGAATATAGGTTGTGATTGAACGGATTTCTTCCTTGCCTTCAGCACCTTCAAAATAGCTTGAATGTGTTTAATCCCCCAACAAAATTTCCAGGTAATGCTCCCCCACCCCAAAGTCCGACTTAATCCGCTCCACCTCAGCTAAAGCGGAGGCATTGCGGCGGCCCTTGATACCCACAATCATCAGGTTTTTGGGCGTATGCTCGGTGGAGACGAATTCGAACACCTTGGTCTCATACCCCCGGTCTTCCATCAGCAGGGCGCGGATGCCATCGGTGACGAGCTCGGCCTGCCGTTCCTGCAGGATGCCGTGCCGGAGCATGGGCTGTAAGCCTTCGGTGGGCTGCATGGCTTTACGGACCTGCTTATGGCAGCAGGGCGCCACGATGATGATCTCCGCTCCCGCCTGTACGCCTTTGGCAATAGCAATATCCGTGGCGATGTCGCAGGCATGCAGGGCGATGAGCATGTTGATACGCTCCGGCTCGTACTCAAAAATATCCTGGGCGCGGAACTGCAGCCCGGTGAACCCCACCTTGGGCGCCAGTTCATTACCAAAGGCGACCAGGTTTTCCCGTAGCTCAATACCTGTAATGGAAGGCTGCCAGCCCCGGTTGTTGACAAGGTGGTCATAAAGAGCGAAAGTCAGGTACCCCTTGCCCGAGCCCAT
>CAZNHN010000071.1:0-591 GCA_964572415.1 uncultured Phaeodactylibacter sp. | reverse complement strand
CTGCCCGTCCGCCCGTACCTTGCCTTCAGCAGTGGTGATGCCCATGGCCTGCAGATAGGCATTGCCGGAAGCCTCGATAAAATACTGCTTGGGCTTGTTGTGCACCTTCGGGGGTGGTGCCGCTCTTGAAGCCTGCCGCTGATGCAGCCGGGGCTTCCGCTTGCGGTTGTACTGCAGGCTGTAATCCGCTTCGGTGGTTAGCAAATCTGCATTCAGGAAGTCCTCTCCCAGCCACAGCCCGATCATCGGCACCGCTTCCTCCGGGGGATGGTTCTTCGTGATGTCCCTGGTGCTGTAGCGCAGGGTAAAGGACACCTGCGGCGCCCCCTTCAGCTCGATGAGGCGGGCGTAGACATTCTTAAACGACTTGTCCGCACCGCCCGGCTTGCTCAGGGTCAGTTTTACGAAAGTGCCCTGCGAAAGGCTGCGCTGCAGATGCTGCAAAAAAGTTTCCTTGGCTTCCATACTTCTATTAAGTCTTTTCAGCAACTAATGGTTGAAAGGCTAAGACTATGTTTGGAGCTTAGTCCTATTGAAAACCAAGGACTTATGAACCTGGCGTCATCTTTTTTAGCTTATTTGGCCCGCCAA
>CAZNHN010000070.1:12030-22770 GCA_964572415.1 uncultured Phaeodactylibacter sp. | reverse complement strand
TTCGTTGATTTGTTCTTGTTTTTCCCATTGCTTGGCTAGTAATCTAAGCGTTGCTGCGAAGCCAGAAGGGGCAATATCCTGTAGCCGCGTTTCACCACGAGTTAGTAATTCCTGAATGCGGTCATAGACCCAGATTTCAAAATGGGGGCTAAGCCAAGAGGCGAATTTCAGAGCGAGTAATTCATCCATCCAAGTACCTTGAAGCTCCGGAGTGCCTCCCTGGACAACCCTTAGCACCTCTTTATTTCTTCCGTTATGGGAATCCCCATAACGGGATTCCAGGGCGAGAATGTACTCCTTAGTCTGCTTCAAACGAAGGAAATCAGCCACCATCTTGCCTTTAAAAGGCTTGGCCATCTGTGTGGCGTTAACCATTTTATTGCCATCAGCAAACTCGAAGCTGATATCCTGGCCTTCGTAGTCGAATATGGTGATGTCGCTCATGTAGTAAATATAGCGAATCTGTGGAATAAACAAGGAAGACCTGAACCTCGTATCCTGTCTGGAAGCTAAATATGTTACATCCTTTAGACAAGGTGCGGTAAAAGTGCCGACCTTCTCGTTTTATTTAAAGAAAGAACGGAAATCTTTACATTTGAGATGGGCTGTGTAAAGAAAATCCACTTTTCTTTACACAGCTGGCTATACCAACGACGAAGTAGTTTGGGACCAACCATGACTTCGTGCCTGCCCGCCGTGCTTAGGCAGGCGGGTCGGCATATACTCGTGCGTCGGGTTTGTGCATTACGCCCAAACCTCTCCGTTCCGAGTATATCTGAAAAAACAGAACCTAAATAAGAGTAACAACTACGCCCCCGTGATCGACCTCCTAATCGTCCTCTCCTACTTCACCCTCATCTTCCTGGCAGCCCTAAGCGGGCGCACCGGCGCGGACGTCACCACCGAAGAGTACTTCCTCAGTAACCGCAACTTGCGCTGGCCCTCCGTCGCCCTGTCCACCATCGCCACCAATATCAACGGCTACCAATTTCTGGGGATGATGGGCTCCGCATACCTCTACGGACTGGCTCAGGCAAGCCTGGAGATCAACGCCATACAGGGCATCCTCATGGCCGCCTTCATCTTCGTACCCATGTACCTGAGCGAGCGGGTGGTGACCATCACGCAGTTTATAAAAAAGCGGCTGGGGGAACGGGTGGCACTGTTTTACACCGGGGCAAATATTGCGCTGTTTTCCACCATCACGCTGGGGGCGGCGCTGTTTTGGGGGGCGTACGCAGCGGATTTGGTCTTTGCCGAGTACATGAGCTACCTGCACCCGGACCGTATTACGCGCATTGCCATACTGGTGGTGGGGCTCGGTATTTTCTCTGCCACCTACACCTATCTGGGTGGGCTGAACGCGGTAGTCAAAACCGACATTATCCAATTCACCATACTGCTGCTGGGCGGCTTTGTAGTGCTCTTCGTAGCCATCTACCATCTGGGTGGCTGGCGGCAGCTCTACGTTAAAACACCGGAACTCATGCACCTCCACCTCCCCGCCGATCACGAAAAGCTGCCCTGGACGCACATCTTCGGCCTTTTCCTGCTCAATATTAACTACTGGTGCGCCAACCAAACCGTCATGCAGCGCTCCCTGGCGGCCAAAAACCTGAAGCAAGCCCAAATCGGCCTGATGGTGGGCGGGCTGACCAAGTACGTGATGGCGGTGTTGATCGTTATTCCGGGAATTGCGCTGGTGGGCATACTGGGGGAAAATGGCCTGGCAGAGCCTGACCTGGCCTTCCCGTATTTGGTGAAAACCTACCTTCCTGTGGGCGTAAAAGGCATTATTCTCTGCGCCCTCTTTGCCTCCCTCATGAGTACGGTGGACTCTACGTTCAATTCCCTCGCCACGCTATGGTCGATTGATATCTACAAGACTTACATCAAGAAAGACGCCACCGATTTAGAGGTGGTCAATGCCGGGCGGCGGGTCATCCTCGTCACCCTTTTTACCGGCGTGTTGATGGGATTGGTGCTGCTCTACGTCAAGTTTGAAAACCCACAGGCTGCCTTCACCCACACCCTGAACGAGCTGCGATACTACATCAACTGTGGCATCGTAGTGCTCGTCTGCGGAGCGGTTTTCCTGCTGTTGCCCAGCCACCGGTTTGCGTTGATTGCCTTTTTGAGCACGATTCCGCTGCACCTTGCCTTCCAGTACTTCTTTCCGGAGATGAACTACTTCGTGCGGGCGGGTTGGGTGATCGTCATTGCCTTTGCCTTGCTCAGTATCGGTAGCTGGCGGGGCGGCTGGCGCTCCTGGCGGGAGTTGCTGCACCCGGGCTCGCGCCGTATCCGGTTGATTGGCTGGGGGGTATTGGGGTCTTTGGTTGTGCTACATGTGGTGTTTCATTAGGTTTGGGGAAACACATAGGCACATAGGTCACATAGTTTTGCAGCCTCCGCATGGATCATGCATGCCGGTGTATTCTATGTGTTAAAAAGAATGCTACTTGTTGCTGCCGCTGATTGGGAACACATAGGCACATAGGTCATATAGTTTGATGCGCGCCCATGAGTTCTATATTCCTATGTGTTAAATGAGAAAGCCCTGACAGGGCTACTAAGCACCATCCCGCCCTGCCAGCTCCGCCCGAACCGCCTTCAACTTCGCCTGAATGCTTTGCCCGTTTTTTGCCACAGCGGCAATAATGAGCAGAGGGATAGCCGTATAGACCAGCCCAAACCCATTCCTGACCAGCCCGTAAATCATTACCCCGACTAGGAAGCCGATAAGCACATTGCCTGTGAGGGTTTGCCTTTTCAGTTTTTTCTCCTCGGCTTCTAATTCTTCCAACATCAGCTGATCATAGTCCTTTTGGTCTGTCATAATGCTCCGTTTTTGTCAACATTTGGGCAATCTACTGTTATTACGCATACTCCGGGAACCAACAAGTCTTTGGCTCGTTACCCAATTGCTAAATTTAGCCAATAAAGTAGTTTTTACTCAAATTCACCTACTCTTTACAACACCCCTGGTATGAAAAATTTATACTTGTTCCTGGTCCTTTTGTGTGCTGTATCTTTGACTGCACAGAATACCTACGATGCTCCTGAATTCGGAGACCTGGAAATCAATGACTGTAATGGCATCCTCTACGATGCCGGCGGTCCTGATTCAGTATACACGAACGATAATGAGGCTTTCATTTACATCAATGGCACCTCCGGGGAAGCGCTATCGCTTACCTTTACTCAATTTGATGTAGAGGGTCACTTTGACTTTCTTACCATCTACGATGGCGCTTCGACGAACAGCCCTTTGGTGGGGACTTATACCGGTTTGAATCTACCCAACAACGGTAACCCCATATTGCTTTCGGGCAACAGCTGCCTGCTGGTATTCACCAGTGATTTCACCATCACCGGCGCAGGATTTGCGATGAATTTCGATTGCATCGACTTTACGGAGCCTCCTGTGGCAGCGGCAGCCTTCCCGGCCCTGAGCTGTACCGGCACCGTCGCCTTTTCGGATGCCTCTACCTTTTTCCCGAGCAGCTGGACATGGGATTTTGGGGATGGTAATACTTCAACAGAGGAAAACCCGGTTCATACCTACGATGAGCCCGGTACCTATGATGTGCAGCTGGAGGTTTGTAATGAGAATGGTTGCGATACCTTCTCTGCCAGTCAGGCAATCACCTTCGACCCGGAAAGCTTTGCCTGTACCAATGGCATCAATATGCCCACCCATGGACTGGAATCTACCACGCTTTGTAATGGCGTTTTGTACGATGATGGCGGCCCCGATGGCAACTACACCGAAGGCAGCAACGGGCAGTTCCTGATTGCGCCTCCGGGGGCAACTAGTATCACGGTTACTTTTACGGCTTTCGATTTAGGTGCTGCTGCCACCAATAATGATCAATTGTCGCTGTTTGCGGTGAATAACAGCACCTACACGCCACTGGCTACCTACTTAGGCGACAACCTGCCCAACAATGGGCAGCCCATTACTTTTCAGACCCAGGCGTTGGCACTGTTCTTTTTTGCCGACCACCAGGGCAACTTCCCAGGTTTTGAGATGGTCTGGGAGGCCAATGGCATCGCTAATCCACCCGTAGCTTCCTTTACAGCCGATGCCACGAGCGTACCCTTTGGCACAGCAATACAGTTTACTGACACCAGTACTGAAAACCCCGGTGCCTGGACCTGGGATTTTGGGGATGGCAACACTTCTAATGAGCAAAACCCTAGCTACGTTTACCCGGAAGCGGGCACCTACAACGTCGTCCTGACCGTAACCAACTGTAATGGTTCTGATACGAGCATGCCGTTGGAAGTCACTGTACAGGAACCGCCTGCGCTGACTGTTGACCCGGAGAACTTCTCAATCGAACTTAACGCTGGCACCACCACGACGGCAACACTTAATCTCTGCAATGTTGGTCAGGGAGATTTGCTTGCCACGATTAGCAGTCAGGATGAGCTGAACCAAACTGGTTATCGCTTTGACTTTACAACCTCTGATCAGGGCGCGGGCTTTAACTGGCAGCTTTTCAATCAGGATTTTGAAGTCATTGCGGAGAACAGCCAAACCTACGCCGCCAGTTCCACCTACACAGAGGTTATCAACGGGCTGGAGCCCAATGCAGAATACTACTTTTGGATTACCGGCGTGCCGGAAGGAACTACCGTTTTTGAAACCTTCACGCTTACCGATTTAGGGACAGGAGAGCAACTTTTTTCCGGATTCTTCGAGTTTATCATCGATCAGCTGTATATCCTGCCCCTGCCGCTCAGCGGTCCCGGCGGGGCGCCAACCTGGCTTTCAACTGGTACAAACAGCAACCCGCTTCCTGCCGGGGACTGTGAAGCCATAACGGTTACTTTTGATGCTTCGGAACTGGTGGACGGCACCTACGAAGGTTCAATCATCATCAACAGCAATGACCCGGATCAGCCCACGGTGACCATCCCGGTGACGCTGATTGTAAACGGGACGCCGGAGCTGAGTATTTCCACCAATGACCTCGACTTCGGGGAAGTGCAAATAGGTGCTACTGCCACCCTTAGCTTTACTTTAGAGAATACGGGTACCGCCCCCACTGAAGTCAGCGGATTAGAGGCTGCCCTGGCTGGCTTTGAAGTAGAGAGCCCTAACAGCCTCACCCTTGCCCCGTTCGAGGCACAGGTCATCAGCGTTTCCTTTGCGCCGGGCGAGCTGGGAGCCCTGACCGAAACCCTGACGCTTGTTAATAATGCAGGTGAGGATATTCTGGTCAACCTTACCGGCACCGGTGTTGCCGCTCCCAGCCTGACCGTCAATCCTACTGCGTTCACTGTTGAGCTGATTGAGGGGCAGGATACCACCTTAACGGTAGATGTAGGGAACGTTGGAGAAGCGCCTCTTGATTTTACGGTCAATACACAGTCCGGCAATACAGGGTTTGTTTTCAACTTCACTACCGATAACTGGGGCGAGGAGTTTTCCTGGGTTCTCATGGACAGTGGAAATAATACGGTTCAAAGTTCTGAAGGCATCGTATATCAGTCGAATACAGCCTACAGCGTAGAACTGTCCGGTCTTTCTGCGGATGAATCCTATACGCTTCAGCTACTGGATAGCTGGGGAGATGGTGCACTGCCTAATTACAGCGTGGTTGACCTGATTTCCGGGCAGGAAGTAGCCTCTGGCACCTTCATCGGGGACGGCTTACTTCAGGAACTGGTTCCCCTTGGCAGCCCGGCCGCGGCTGATTTTACGGATATTTCGCCCACAGGCGGCACCGTGGCGGTTAATGAAAGTACGGTACTACAAATTGACTTAGACGCCACAGGGCTCGCTACCGGAGTTTATAACCTGGTATACGAGCTGGAGACGAATGACCCGCTTCAGCCCCTGGTGCCCATCAATGTGACGCTCTTTGTCATTGCTCCGGTGACTGCTGGCATTGAGGCGCCCGCATTCATCTGTGGCACAATACCGGTGCAGTTCACGGATGTTAGTACAAATCAGCCTACAAGCTGGACCTGGAACTTTGGGGACGGAACGACTTCCAATGAACAAAACCCGGTGCATACGTATACCGAAAGCGGCACCTATACCATTACGCTGGAAGCCTGCAATGTACTGGGCTGCGATGTAGTTACGCTGGTGAGCTTCCTTGAGGTAGACCTCGGCTGCTTTTCTCAAAACATACCACAGCACGGCAATGAGACTATAACCGTCTGCTCCGGCAATCTCTACGATTCCGGCGGGCCGGATGCCCCTTATCTTGAAGGCAGTTTTGGCAGTGTAACCATTGCTCCGCCTGGTGCTACTTCTGTAAGCATTACTTTCAGCTCATTCAACTATCAGGAGCATTCAGACTTTGTATCGGTCTACGATGGCACGCTAAGTACCGGGACATTGCTAGGCACTTTCACTGGTAATGAATTAGAAGGACAAACGCTGACTACCACATCCGGGGTACTCACCGTACAGGAGCATACAGACCACTTCACTAATCTGAGTGGCTTTGTAGCAACCTTCAACTGTTCAGCAACTCCACCGCAGCGGCCTAAAGCTCAGTTCTCGGTAGCAGAGACGGTCGTCTGTACCAACGAGCCGGTCATTTTTACTGATGAGAGCCTGCAGGTGCCTACTTCCTGGTTCTGGGAGTTTGGTGATGGTGGTACCTCTAATGAACAAAACCCTTTCTATTTCTACGCTGAGAGCGGAACTTATACGGTAACGCTAACGGCTTGCAATACAGAAGGTTGTAATTCGATTTTGCAAGACATTACCGTCACGATTGACAGTAGCTGCGTGATCGAAAATATGCCTGTAAATGGACAGCAGGTCATCAGAGGTTGCTTCGGAAGCCTTTACGATTCGGGCGGTCCGGACAGTAACTATGTAGATAATAATACGGGGATAACGACCATCTTAAGCCCGGTGGGCCCCATTACTTTAGAGTTTGTGGCGTTCAACTATGAGAACGAATTTGACGGTGTAGCCGTTTTTGATGGTGCCGATACTGATGCTCCTCTGCTGGGTTTCTTCACAGGCAATGAGCTACCGGGTCCCATCACCTCCAGCGGTACGGTGATTACCATCGTGGAGAATACAGACTTTACTATAAATGAGAGTGGCTTCCAGATTAACTACAGTTGCCAGGGCACGCTGAATTTATCAGGCTCGCAGATTACCGTAGCCAATGCAGAAATATGTGATGGCGTGCGTTCCTTTGGTGTCAACTCTACTGCCGATGTAAACAGCTGGAGTTGGGATTTCGGAGACGGGCACACTTCCACGGAGGCCAATCCGGAGCATACACTCGGGCACAGCGGCATTCACCACATCGAGGTAACGATTTGTAACGGGGAAGGCTGTGAAACACTCGAGACCATGATCTACTCCAATAAGCTCACTCCTGAAATTGATGCCCCGGATACGGTGGCACCAGGTCAGGAAGTCCACTTCCACGGTCTAACCGAAGAAGCCACCCACTGGCACTGGGACTTTGGCAACGGAGAGACTGCCGATCATGCGACGCCAATGACTATCTACGAGGAACCGGGATGGCACGATGTACAGATCAGCCTCATAAATATGGATGTCCATGAGACTTGTGATGCCAGCCATACCCACTCCATTTATGTAGATGCTAATCTGACCAACACCAGAAATGCCACGGTACAAGATTTCACGGTATTCCCTAACCCTACCACCGGGCAGCTCAATATTCGTGGCCTGGAGGCGCTGGGAGATGGCTATGAAATCCGTATCCACTCTGCAGTCGGGCAATTGGTGAAGGCACAGCCCTTGACGCCGGCGCTATCCATAGCAGAGCTCCCTTCAGGTATTTACGTCTTGGAAGTAGTCAACGGACAGGAGGTAATTGGCCGACAGAAGGTAATTAAAGAGTAAAAGGCAAGAGATCGGCTTGATAAGAGGCAGCATCCTGTTGGGGTGCTGTCTTTTTTTAGGAGGGGCTTCTTTTTCAAAACGTCAGTTAAGTTTCCACGGCAAAAACTTAACTAAACAGGATTTCAGTTAAGAGAAACACCTCAAAACTTAACTCAACACTTTTTCAGTTAAGCTCTGGACGGACAGCCCTCTCCTGCCTATACCGCTTGAGACAGGAAAGACACTCCAGTCAGCTCCTCCGAAGCCACCCACAGACCAGACCAGTCAGCCGGCTGTCCAATGGAAGGGGGCCATTCAACACGTTTGGGCGGGCCGGCGATTTCCCCCCATTTACCAGGACCGTAGTAATGATCGGATTCTACGGTCTCTCCGACAGCGGCGTAGAGTTGAGGACGGGCATTTTGATCGGCGGTGGGCAGCAGGGGCAGGAGTACCTTTTCGGCGACGAACTGGAAAACAGCGTTGCTCTCTACATTACGCCCCAGGTTGGTGGAGGCACCGCCCGGGTGGGCTGCCACAGCTATGGTCTGACCTTCCGGCAGGCGCCGGTTGAGCTCCAGGGTAAACATCAGGTTGGCGAGTTTGCTCTGCCCGTAGGCTTTCCAGGGCTGATAGTTGTTGGGGGTCTTGAAAGAAGCGATATCCATCTGGCCATTACGCGCAGCCAAACTGGAGACATTGACGATGCGGCTACCAGAAGTGCCCAGCAATACCGAAAGCAGATGGCCCGTCAGCGCAAAGTGGCCAAGGTGATTAACGCCAATTTGCTGTTCGAAGCCATCCACCGTCGTGCCGTAGGGCGTTGCCATGATACCGGCGTTGTTCAGCAGGACATCCAACTGCTCATAGCTGGCTTTGAAGTTTTCGGCGAAAGCCTGTACCGATTCCAGGCTGCCCAGGTCCAGCAGCATAAGGCGGGCGGGAGTGGTTTGTACCGCTTCCACCTCCTTCAGGGCAGCAGCGCCCCGTTCTTCCGATCGGCAGGCCAGTATAACTTCTGCACCGTTTTGAGCCAAAGCTTTGGCTGAGGCCAGTCCCAGCCCGCTGTTGGCTCCGGTGATGATGACGACTTTACCGTTGAGGTCGGGTATATCGGTGAGTGTCCAGTTTTTTTTCATGATGCTTGATTTACCGCTTAAAAGGTATGGGCCCATTGATTGTTGAGTTTTGGTTCCGAATATTTTCTTAACATTTTTCAAACAGCCAATTATTAGTATTTTCGTTTCAAAAATGGAAATCTGCCGCAACTGTGGAAAACCTGTTATTGTAGAAGGGCAATTCTGCCACCGTTGCGGAGCTAAAATCGTTCGGGAAAGGCTGACACTCTGGGGTTTTTTTGTACAGCTTGGGCAAACTGTATTTAATACCGATTCCAGCATCTGGTGGACGGTGGGGCATTTATGCTATGCGCCGGGAAAGGTATGCCGAGGCTACATTGAAGGCGTCCGGAAGCGCTATCTCAGGCCGGTGGCTTATTTGTTTTTTGTTGCCAGCCTGTACGGCTTAACGATTTTGCTGTCGGATGGGGAAGTCCGTTATTTTCATGAGGATTTCGCGCTGGGGTTTACCAGCTACGATGAGGGCACCGGACTGTCAGAGGAAGAGCGAGCCAGGCGGTTACGGCCGCTGGCACTGACGTTTGTCCTGCTTTCCATCCCGATTTTATCCCTCATCAGCCGACTTATCTACCGTCGGGTAGGGTTCAACTTTGCGGAGCACCTGGTGATCAATGCTTACTACATGGGGCAGCTCCTGTTATTGAACTTGGTGCTTAAGTTTTTGCAAGTCCTGTTCCCTGCCCTGGAGGAGAGTAGTTTTTTTTACAACCTGTTCTTCATTATATTTCTGGGCTACGCCTGGGTGCTGCAGGTCCCGACTTTTCAGCTTCGTGGGGTTTGGAAGGTTATCAGCCCGTTGTTATTCCTGCTGATCATGCTTTTTATTTTGGGGCTGTTTTATGGGTTTGGCGCTGAACTGCTATTATCAAGAGCAGGCTAGCCTGGACGTGCGATGATTGTCTGCTAAAGTATCAGGCTTCCAGCGGTGGCAGTTGGGATAGCACGGTCTCCGGGACTTCCCGCTGTATGGCAGCAAACCAGACTCTTTCCTCAAAACGAATGTGCTGCTCCAAAAGTCGGCCGAGTTCATCTAAATCATCGGGCGTGGACGTATCAGAGAGTTGTTGGATTTGCGCCGAAATTTGCCGGTGTTCGGCCTGCACCTGATCGCTCATAGCCTGCAGCTGTTCGTGGTAGGCGCGGGTGGCGGGGATCAGCACCGTGGCTTCCCAATCGAAATGCCTGCTTAGCCGTTTTTCCAGCTCCTTTTTGGCGAAAGCCACCTTGGCCGGAACACCTGTGGGCAGGCCTTTATAATCTGGTACATCGCTTTTCAACAGCTGAGCCAGTATCAGCCCTTTGTGGTGCTGTCTTGACAAAGGAATTAAAGCGGGGTGGCGTTTGAGTGGTTTTCGGTCCATGCAGGGAAAATACAAATTTTCTTACCTTTCGAGGTAGAACCTTAAGCCGCTGAGCTTTGATTTTCCAAGTATTGGCGACTCAATCGACCAAAGAAGTATGCTAATGTACCTGCTTTACGGTGCCGGGATTTACCTTTTGATTTGCATTGTCTTTTATACCATGCAGGACTACTTCTTTTTCCGGCCGGAAATACTGCCCGGAAACTTTAAGTATGAGTATCCATTCCCGTTTGACGAAGTGCACTTTGAAATGGAGGATGGCGGCTACATCAACGGGCTGCACTTCCGGGTGCCCAATGCCAAGGGCGTCGTCTTTTACCTTAAGGGGAATTCCCGGAGTTTGAAAGGCTGGGGTAAGTTTGCCAAAGACTTCCTCGGCAAGGGCTATGACTTTTTT
>CAZNHN010000070.1:5404-12020 GCA_964572415.1 uncultured Phaeodactylibacter sp. | reverse complement strand
ATTCTTCCAAAAACATTCCCTCCATTCCCTGATAGAAAAGAATTCGACATCTTTGCTAAAATGTTGCCCGCTAAAGAAGTAGGCGGGGACTTATATGACTTTTTTATGATTGACTACCGGGGGTTCGGTAAGAGTGCCGGTAAGCGTACGGAAGCGATCCTGTACAACGATGCACAGACGGTTTACAAATGGCTTAGTGAGCGCTATCCGGAGGAACAAATGGTGCTCTACGGCAGGTCCCTCGGCAGTGGTATTGCAGCGCGGATTGCAGCCTGGAACAAACCGCATATGCTCATTCTGGACTCGCCTTACTATTCGTTTTTGTATCAGGTACAGCAGTATGGTTTTTGGCTGCCCCTGAAGTGGCTGCTGCGGTACCAAATCCGGACTGACTTTTTCATCAAAAAGGTCACCTGCCCTATTTTCATCTTGCATGGTACAAGTGACCGGCTGATCCATTTCCGGCAAGGCAAAATGCTCCACGAAGATGCGCCCAACAGCGAGCTCATTGCCCTGGAGGGCGGTGGGCACAACAACCTGCCCGACTTCCCGGAGTACCATGAGGCCCTTTACGAAATCCTGCATGATGAAGCCCGCTACGCCCGCCTTACCAACCTCAAAGAATGAAAAACGCACCCGCTCACGAAGAACGAGTGCATTTCCAAACAAACATGCAAAGACCAAGCCGCAATACTTATCGGCTGATCACTAATCGTTGACTAACCGGTTCCTGCCCCTCTGAATACATGGTGATCAACAATACCTGATTGTTGCCCCACTCTTTGGTATTCAGGGTGAGCTGGCCGGCATCGCGCATCATGTAGGTGCCAAGCGTTTGGCCCATCATATTTCGCACCACTACGGTGGAAGCGACAGTCGGGTGATTTAGGGAAACCGTCACCTGGTCCCGGGCAGGATTAGGAAACAGGCTAAACTGAATATCCGTATTGAAAACCTCAGCACCAGGAGCGCCCATCGGGAGGCTGCCCGTCAGCGTAACGGAAGAGCCATTAACAAAGCCGGAGTTTTCGTTGCTGCAAAGCGCTCTCACCCGCCATTGCACCGTACTGCCCGCCGGCAGGTTATTATCGGTATAGGTGGCTGCAGGAATATCTATGGAAGTCGGGCTGAAGCCAATTGGCCGGTATTGCAGGCGGTAAGCATTTGCATTGGGTACAGGGTCCCATTCAAAAGTGGCGCTCGTAGCGGAGTTCGCAAACGCATTAAGGCTCGTCGGATCAGAGCAGCCTTCGTCCAGGTCGCAGATATTGTTGTTGTTGGCGTCAATCAGCGTACCTGCACAGTTGCAATCTGCCTCATAAATATCGTTTTCGGTACAGTCGTCGCCATCATCGCAGGGCGTGCCAATGAGGCTGTCATCCATTCCGGGGCATTGATCGTCGCTGTCGCAAACCCCATCGTTATCTGAATCCGGGCAGGCGTCATCCGTAGTCGTGAAATTACCAACCGCGGAGTATGGGGAATCTTCACTGCTGCATATGGCTTTTACCCGCCATAAGTAGGAAGTGCCTGCATTAAGATTAGTGACCTGCTCGCTGTTGCCCGAGACATAAAGGGTTACCATATTGCTCATTGGCATGCCCTGCTGCAGATACTGCAACTCATATTCAGTAGCGCCCGGTACGGCACTCCAACTTAGTATTGCTGTGTTAGCTGTCAGGTTCGATGCCTGAATACCCGCTGGCGCCACACAGTCGTCTACTTCATCCAGGTCGCAGATGTCGTTGTTGTTGGCGTCAATCAGTGTGCCGGCACAGTTGCAATCCGCCGCATACACATCGTTTTCGGTACAAGCATCGCCATCATCACAAGGTGTTCCGATGAGGGCGTCGTCCAGGCCTGGGCACTGATCGTCACTATCACAGATTCCATCGTTGTCGGTGTCAATAAGGGTGCCAGCGCAGTTGCAGTCCGGGCCGATTACATCGTTTTCGGTACAGTTATTGCCGTCATCGCAGGGCGTGCCAATGAGGCTGTCATCCATTCCGGGGCATTGATCGTCGCTGTCGCAAACCCCATCGTTATCTGAATCCGGGCAGGCGTCATCCGTAGTCGTGAAATTACCAACCGCGGAGTATGGGGAATCTTCACTGCTGCATATGGCTTTTACCCGCCATAAGTAGGAAGTGCCTGCATTAAGATTAGTGACCTGCTCGCTGTTGCCCGAGACATAAAGGGTTACCATATTGCTCATTGGCATGCCCTGCTGCAGATACTGCAACTCATATTCAGTAGCGCCCGGTACGGCACTCCAACTTAGTATTGCTGTGTTAGCTGTCAGGTTCGATGCCTGAATACCCGCTGGCGCCATACATTCGTCTACTTCGTCCAGGTCACAGATGTCGTTGTTGTTGGCGTCAATCAGCGTGCCTGCACAGTTGCAGTCTGGGCCATACACATCATTTTCGGTACAGTCATCGCCATCGTCACAGGATGTGCCGATGAGGCTGTCATCGATTCCGGGGCACTGATCGTCGCTGTCGCACACGCCGTCATTATCGGCATCTGTGAAGGTGCCTGCACAGTTGCAGTCTGGGCCATAAACGTCGTTTTCGGTACAGTCATCGCCGTCGTCGCAGGGTGTGCCAATGAGGCTGTCATTCAATTCGGGGCACTGATCGTCGCTGTCACAGATCCCATCATTATCTGAATCCGGGCAGGCATCCTCCTCTGTAGTGAAAATTCCGATACCCGAATAATCCGAGGTTCCGCTGTTGCAGACCGTCTGAACGCTCCATTCGTAGGTTGTGCCAGCGGCCAAGCCCGCAATCTGATGAGTATTCGATCCCACCTGCAGGGTAAGCGCTGTATTGGTTGGGGCGCCCTGTTGGATGTATTGCACTCTGTAGGCTATAGCATTAGCCACAGCAGACCAGTTTAATGTGGCAGTGCTACTGGAGACTTGAGATGCACTTAAAACAGTTGGGGCGATACAGGGCTGTAGAGCAGGCAGACAGAAATCTGTGGTCTCCTGGCTATCGAAGCTACCCCCACTGGCTAATACTATACTTGTGGCGTTGTCAGTAAGCATGTAGCTGCCGTCACCCTGGTCACAACAAATGCCATCACCGTAAGAATCGAAAACGGTGAAGTTGTAGCATCCATCCGGCAGGCAGATTTGCTCATTCACTGTAGTGTTAGGAGACTGATTGTCATAACTGCCACCTGAGACCAGAATGTTATTATTGTTGTCGGTTACATTCCACGTTGTCTCGCCAGGATAGTTATCCAGTGTGATAGAAAGGGTCAGCACATTGTCTGACGTTGAAAAACCGGAAGTGGCATCATCATTTGCAGGCTCATCGTCTGCCCCGCCGTTAGGTGAGCTGGTGGACGCCGTGAAAGTATGGCTGCCATTAGAGAAGTTGATAGCGGGGAGCGTTACTCCTGTCGACTCATTAGTGCTCAGGCTACCTGTCCAGTTGTAATTTTGAGCAGGGTTCCCATCTATCGAGTAGCTGATCGACACCGATGTTAAGGTTTCGGAACCATAATTATAGAGAGAAACCACCGGGCTTACCGAATTGCCGCAAACTGTCCCTTTGGGCGTTTCGACGGCGGCAATCCCCGCATCTGTGGTACTTACTGCACTGCAGGGATCCAGACAGGAAGCGTTATAGACTTCGCTCCGAATTAAATCGCCCGGCTGGTCCCCAAAATTTTCTGTAAAGGAGATGCCGACACCTGTAAGGTGGCAATAGCTCATTATAGTCCCATTGGCAGGGGATTGCCCATTGTTGAAACAGCCATTCGGAGTGTACCCTGCCTGCGGTCCGCAGTTATCAATTGGAGTATTATTCCCATTCCAGGCACAGTCATGCGTATGAGGAGAGCCCAGATTATGACCAATTTCGTGTGTCACCACGTTGACAGTCCAGCTATAGGTCGGTACCGTATTGTAGCTGGAGTGGATATCGCTGTAGGCTACACCGAAGGTGCTGCTGCAGATTACATCAAGGTAGGCAATACCGCCACCGCCCTTATACCCAACGAGATGAGCCAGGTCAGCGCCATTAAAATCGCCATTGAGGTGCTGCCGGAACTGCACCAGATAGTCTCCGGTAGCAGGGCCAGTGTAGGGGTCGGTGGTATCCCAGACGAATATTTCATTAACGACCAGATTGATGCTCTCATCAGCATATAGGGTACTGACCTGGCTAAACACCCCTGCAACATAGTTTGCTGCCTGGGTCACACTGCCTTTTTCATCGTGGATATCCTTGTCCACCTCCACGTACATTTTAACACAGTTGTCTGGATTGGGAGAACGGGTGTTATTCGGTTGCACTCCACCCGGACGAGAGCCAGGCAGTTCTTCAGCATGGCAACCTTTCAGAGGGGGCTCAGTTAAGGCATCAGAAGGGTAAAGAATGTGGACGCCGGAAGCATTTTCCACCTTGCCAAGGTTGTACTGTTGCCCCCGGGACTCAATAACTCCCAGGATTTCGTCTGGCAGGATCAGCAGCATCGCCAGGGAGTGGGGATCCCCATTGACAATACCGCGGTAGTGAATACCTGGGTTGAAAGGAATTGCCCGGTCAGGTTCGGAAGCTTTGCGCAGCTTGAAGTCAGGAGCCAGGTACTCAGCCTGGTATAATTCAAGCAACAGGGGATGCCCGTTGTGGTCTTGAAGGCGAAGCTTTAGCTCTTGCGGCTGGTCCCGTTCTACCTGATGGATGTTTTTAAGGTGCAGGGAAAAATAAGCCGCCTCCGCAACCTGTTTCCTGACCTTAGCAGCCCACGGGGCGCCCGGTGTATGGGGTAGCAGGAGTATTCTTTCTGGTTGTTTGGAAAGGGCAGCCTCGCGTCGGGCTATTTCCTGAGCAATAGGATGGTTTTGCGCGATGGCGGGTACGTACATCAAAAGAAGGCCAAGCAGAGCCCAGCAGAGGGTAAGGGAGATTCTGTGCATGTTTTGCTTTGTTTAGGTTAAGGTAGGTTTCCAGGTCCGACCACCGGAACTACGTCACAAGTGAGCCCAACCTTTTAACTCTTGTATTAAACTATGCCAGCTTGATAAATTTTGCAAGCCCGTTCATGAAAAAAAGCACTTCAAAAAGCTCATTCGCGACAATTCGGGCGTTCCGTGCCCATTATGCCTTTCCAGGGACAACAGGATCAAGTCTGCGCGGCCCCCGTCAGATATACGGCACCGCCATCCGTTAGGTTTCACCCTGTCACGGTTTTCTTGTTTTCCGGGGAACTTCCTTTCAGTTCTGGTAGGTTTACAGATTGTAAGCGGAAGCACGGTACCAAATGGTTCACTGAAAAAATTTCACCTTTTTTCTTGCACATCAATTTGAAGCCGGTTATCTTTGCAATCGCAATTGAGAAAAACGCTTCTCAAGCTGGTATTAAAGACCCATGGTGTAATTGGCAACACAGCAGATTTTGGTTCTGTCGTTCTAGGTTCGAGTCCTAGTGGGTCTACAAATTAAAAAGCTTCGGCGCAACGCGTTGGGGCTTTTTGCATAATGGATCGGCTGGAACCAGAAGTTTACCCCGATCGACTGAAAGGAGTATAGGGAAGTCACAGTAGATTGACTCGTAAATACTTAGCCATTTAACCCGATAGCAATTGGGGCAGCAAGGGCTTCAAAGGTAATTAAATGAGCAGGTAACCCAGACTAGTCGCACTAGTGGGTCTTCTGCGAAAAACAAACGGGATAAAAAAAGCCCAGCTTTTCAAGAGTCAGGCTTTCTTATTGCCTGCCAGCCCAGCCCGCCTGTTATTTCAACTGGCACCTTATTAACCGTTACTTCCTACCTGCCTCGTTCCTTCGATTCCAGGACAGACCGAAATCAAAGACAGGGTTACTGTCAGCAGATTCATATTTTACAAGGTAGGCAGTATCGAAGGGTAGTCACACGTATTTTCTGGCAAGAGCGTAACGGCTTGCAATTCTAAGGTAGGGAGTGCTCAAAAAGCCTTACCTTTCTCCAAACCACAGGAAAGATAGATGGCAGGTACCCCAAAGCAGCGGCAAGCATACAACAAAGCCTTTCAGGAAGTCCTGGAACAGCTAAATCCTCAGCAGCGGCAGGCGGTGGATCAGATCGAAGGGCCGGTGATGGTCATTGCGGGGCCGGGGACAGGCAAAACCCATATTCTATCTTCCCGTATTGGCCGTATCCTTATGGAGACGGACGCACAGGCGCACAACATCCTTTGCCTGACCTTTACTGATGCGGGGGTGAATGCGATGCGCGAACGCCTGCTGCGGTTTATTGGCCCGGAAGCGCACCGGATCCCCATCTACACCTTTCACTCCTTTTGCAATAGCATCATACAGGACAACCTGGAACGCTTTGGGCGGCAGGAGCTGGAACCCCTGAGCGACCTGGAGCGGGTGGAGCTGCTCCGCAAAGTGTTGGACACCTTGCCGCCGGAACACCCCTTGCGCAGAGGCCGCAGTGATGCCTACGCTTACGAGACTCAGTTGCAAAATCTCTTCCAGCAAATGAAAGCCGAGCGTTGGAATGTCCAGCTCATGGAAGAGGCCATCGATGCTTACCTGGAAAACCTGCCCAACCGGGAAGAATACATCTACAAAGTCAGCCGAAAGGGGCAATACCAAAAAGGAGACCTCAAAAC